>JARGFW010000347.1 GCA_029211085.1 Deferrisomatales bacterium
GACAGGATGGCAGTCTGTCGCTAGGCCGAACAGAAGGGGTTCATAGCGCGCTTACCCTGCACCCACACCAGCTCGTGGCTGCCAATGGGGGCGCCAGGTGCCTTCGTCTTCGATCAGCTCCACGGTGGTGTAGCGCCTGCCCGTGGCTTCGTCATAGCGGTAGCGCACACAGACGAGCCGCTCACCGTAGCGGTCCTGGTAGCGCCGGGTACCGCGCTGTCCCGGGGTCAGGGTCTGTCCGACTTTCATGTTGCCACCCATGGCGTGTGCGCGGCGAAGAAACTGCGCCGTTCCTCGCCGGCGCTGACGACCACCTGGCAGTGCCGTCACGGATGCTGGTCACCCCTCCCCGGTTCGGGTACCGGTTCGGGTCGTCCTTCGCCCTCCCGAGGGGCGCGTGACTACCTGCCGCCCCGTCGCTGTCTGAAACCCGCTGCGCGGATCCAGTCCAACGCAAAACGGCCGCAAACGCCTCGTTGGGCGTTGCGGCCGGCTGCTGTGCGTGTCGTGGCTCGGGTGCTGCGCGCCATCCCCGTCCCCCTCTCGGCATCCCTTCTACCTCGCCAGCGGGGGTTCGGGCAAGGCGCTTCCCCGGAAGAGCCAGAGGAAGGGAGATGTCTTCGCGCCGGGTCGGCGCGGAACAGAGGCGGCTAGGGCTGCGCGCGTCCCGTCCCCGTGCCTCTCCTCACGGGCGCCGAGGGGATGCCGCCCAGGCGTCCCGCGCCGCAGCCACCAGGTCGGCCACGGCGGGGTAGCGCCGCCGGCCCCGCTCGCCGAGATGCGCCAGCAGATGCTCCAACCCGGTGGCCGCGTGCTCCAGGAACCCCGGCTTGCCGAAGCGCCCGCCCAACTTGGCGAACGCCCCCAGGGCCTGGAGCAGGCGAAACGCGCCCACGGCGGACCAGCCGGCGTCGAACGCTTCCGGGGCTATACCTCGCCCCGCCAGCAGGGCGCGGTACTCGACCAGCAGGTACTCCCTCGCCGCGGCCGGCAGGGCCGCGTAGGGGTCCAGCAGCAGGGCCGCGACGTCGTAGGCCAGGGGACCGGGGCGGCAGCCCTGGAAGTCGATCACCGCGGGGCCGGCGGGGGTTAGGTGGATGTTGCGGCTCTGGAAATCCCGGTGCAGCAGGAACCCGGCCGGAGCCCGGGCCCCCTCGGCGGCGAGCCGCTCCACCTGGTCGAAGTAGGCTGCCGGTACCGGCAGGCCACACAGCCCCGCCGCGAACTCCTCGGCGAAGTAGCGCCCCTCTTCCGCCGCCATGAGGCCGGCGTCGTAGGGGCCGTGGAAGTGGCCCGTGTGCGGCTCATACCCGGCGGCGGCGTCCACCTGCAGCCGCACCAGCACCTCCAGCACCGGCCGGTACAGGGACACCAGTTCGGTGTCCCCTCGGCACTCCCGGCGGGCCGCCAGGAGATTCCGGTCCCCCAGGTCGTCTTGCAGCAACCAACCCCGGGCGACGTCCCGGGCGTGCACCCGGGGCACCGGGACGCCCCGGGCCCCCAGGTGGGCGGAGAGGCGGACCACCGCGGCGTTCTCCTCGGCGTCCGGGCCCACGCACAGGGCGTAGCTGCCGGCCGCGGTGCGCACCCGGTAGTAGCGCCGGGCCGAGCCGTCCCCGGCCAGGGGTTCCACCGCCAGGCAGCGTTCTCCGGCGGGCAGCAGGGCCTGGACTTCCGCACACCCGAGGCTCACCGCGGCCGCTCCCGCAGCCCCAGCACCCGGGCCAGGGCCCGCCCCAGGAGACCTGCCGGCAGGTGCTGTTCCAGGTGCGCCGCCACCGCCGCCACGTCCAGCCCGGGGCGGAGGTTCTGGCCGTAGATCAGCAGATCGCAGCCGGCGGCCACGGCCCGCGCGGCGAGCCCGGGCGGAGCGCCCAGGCCGTCCAGGGCGCCCATCTCGAGGTCGTCGGAGACCACGGCGCCGGCAAACCCCAACTCCCCCCGCAGCACGTCCTGCAGCCAGGGACGGGAGAGGCTCGCCGGGGCGCCGTCCAGCGCCGGCACGCGCAGATGCCCGGGCATCACCAGGGGCACCCCGGCGGCGATCGCCGCGGCGAACGGCACCAGATCCCGGGCGCGGATCTCCTCCAGGGACAGGTCGAGGACCGGCAGGGCCGCGTGGCTGTCCACCCGGGCGGCGCCGTGGCCGGGAAAGTGCTTGGCGCAGGGCAGCACCCCCGCCGCCAGGGTGGCCGCCGCGTGGGCGGCGACACAGGCGGCCACGGCCTCCGGGTCGTCCCCGTAGGCGCGGTCGCCGATCACGCCGTCGGCCCCCGGCCGCGGCAGGTCGCACACCGGGGCCAGGTTGACGTCGACTCCCAACCGGCGCAGGGCCCGGGCCTGATCACCGGCGGCCGCGGCCACCGCCTGGGGACCGCCGCCGGCCAGGTCCCGGGCCGCAGGCAGCGACGGCACCCCGTCCCGCAGGCGCTCCACCCGGCCCCCTTCCTGGTCCACCAGCACCAGGGCCGGGGAGCCGGGGTCCACCTCGGCCAGCCGGGCGCGGAACGCCGCCAGGGCCGCCGCGACCTCATCGGCGGGGCCACCGTTGCGGCGGAACAGGATCACCCCCCCCAGGCCGAACCGGGCGGCGAACGCATACAGCTCCTCCGGCGGCGCCGCGCCGGGGTAGCCCAGCACCAGCAGGTGGCCGACACGCGGGGCGACACTCATCGCACCGCGTCCTCGAGGAACGCCAGGGTGCCCCGCGCGGGGTCGAGCAGGGCCCGGGGCCCGAACGGCAGGGGCAGGTTCGGGGTGCAGTGGCCGCAGGGGGCCCCGGCCAGCACCGGGAACGGGCAGCCCGCGGCGAACTCCCGCAGGAGCTGGTCCAGGGCCGTGCGCTCCTCCGCGCCGTGGTCCGGGGGCAGGAACGCCGCCGGACGGCCGAACACCAGCGCCGCGGCGCCGTCGAGGGCCCCGGCGGTGCGCACCTGATGCAGCAGGCGGTCGAGGCGGTACGCCGGTTCGGCCACGTCCTCGGTGAACACGATGCGCCCCGCGGCACGGAACGCGTAGGGGGTCCCCTGGCTCGCCGCGAGCAGGGACAGGCAGCCGCCGCCGACCTCGGCGGTGCGCGCCTCCCAGGGCCCGGGGTTGAGGAGTTCCAGATCGCGCAGCACTGTGCGTGCCGGCTCGCCGAACAGGCCCAGACAACCGAGCACGGCGTCGAACTCCCCGGCAGGCTCCGCCCGGGGATGGGGGCCGTGCACCACGCACCAGCCGGCCCGGAGGCGCAGGTGATCGAGCAGGGCGGTGTTGTCGCTGAACCCCACCACCGCCCGGGGCGCCCCCAGGTGCCCGGGGGTCACCGCGTCCAGGATGCGCTGGCTGCCGTAGCCGCCCCGGGCCAGGAACACCGCCCGCACCTCGGGGGCGGACAGGGCCCAGCCCAGCTCCGCCCGGCGGGTCGCGTCGTCCCCGGCCAGGTAACGGTGGCGGGCCGTCAGGTCCCGGTGGCGGAGCACTCGCAGGCCGCGGGACTCCAGCAGGGCCACCGCGTCGGCCACCCGCTCCGCGTCCACCACACCGCCGGGGGCGATCAGGGCCACGGAATCACCCGGGGCGAGCCGTGGGGGAAAGTGGGCTGGGTTCACGCTGTGCTCCTGTTCATGGAACGGTTGCGGGTCGGTGAAGAACCTTCAAGCCACTGCA
>JARGFW010000056.1 GCA_029211085.1 Deferrisomatales bacterium
CCTCCGGAACCCGGCACGGCTTCGGGTCGGGGCGCAGGGCACTCAGCCCGGGCAGGGAGAACACGCACGGCACGCAGGGCATGTCCAGGCAGTCCGCCCCCGGAGCCGGCGGCGGGTTGTCCCAGGGGTAGATCAGCTCCCCCTCGGCCCAGGCACCAGCGGCGATTCCCAGGACGAGAGCGGTCAGCAGCGCAATAGGGGGGTTCATGGTGACCTCCGCAGTAGAGGGTCGAGGGACCCGAGGGTCGGGCGCGGCACGCGACTTTCTGCCACATTGAGCCAGCGGGAAACCGCGAGTCAAGCAAAAGGCCCGGGGGTTGCCCGGGCCTTCTGCAGTGACCATCGGCGGTACCCGGAGAGCTACAGGCGCTTCTTCACATCCGCCAGGGCCCGCAGCTCGAACTCCTCGGCCTCGGTGAACAGGCGGGCGCGCTCGGCGACCAGCATGTTCTTGAACGACTCGGTCTTAATCGACGGCAGGTTGATGTCGACGCTGAGCATGCAGGCCTTCAGCGCCGCACGACCCACGTAGGCGCCCACACCCACGTCGGAGATCGCTCCCTTGTTGCCCACCGGGGCCAGTTTGGCCGCCAACTTGACGATCTCCAGGCACTGTTTGCAGATGTCCAGGGGCACCTGGGAGGCGTTCTGGGCCGCTTTCTCCATGGCCGCGTCCTTGGCCGTCTTCTCGGCGTCGCTGTCGGCGGGCAGGCGCCAGGCCTGCATGAAGATGTCGAACGCCGCCATGTCTTTGGCGGTCAGCGCTTTGAGTTCCGCGATGATCCTGGTGCAGGCGTCCACCACTTCCTGGGCCAGACCCTGGACCTCGTCGTAGCCCTTCTTGCCCAGGGTCAGGTTGGCCACCATGCAGACCATGGCCGCGGCGTTGGTGGCGACCACGGCGCTGACACTGCCGCCGCCGGGGGTGGGGCTCTTGGAGGCTGCGACCTCCAGGTACTCGTTGACGCTCTTTTCGTAGATGCTCATGGGAAAACCCCTCTCAGCTGTCGGCCGTCAGCTGTCAGCTGTCAGCCGGAAATAGATCAAACCCAAGCACCCATACGGCCATCAGCAACCCTCCTGGAGGGTGTGCCGCTGAACGCTGAGAGCTGATTGCTGACCGCTTTCTACAGCCCCTTCTGCAGTTTCAAGGCCTTCACGGTGTTGCCGATGATGATGGTGGTGGTGAGGCTGCCCACGCCACCAGGCACGGGGGTGATGACACCGGCCACTTCGGCGGCGGAGGGTTCCACGTCGCCGGTGATGGAACCGTCGGCGGTCTCGTTGATGGCCGCGTCGATGACGATGGCGCCGGGCTTCACCGCGGCCTTCTTCACCAGGTGGTTCGCGCCGGCGCCGGCAGCGGCGATGAGGATGTCTGCTTCGCGGCACACCCCGGGCAGATCCACGGTGCGGCTGTGGCACACGGTGACGGTGGCGTCGCGGCCCTTGGAGAGGAGCAGCATGGCCAGGGGCCGGCCCACGGTGTCGCCGCGGCCGATCACGGTGACGCGCTTGCCCTTGATCTCGACACCGGCGCGGTTGATCAGCTCGATGCAGGCCAGGGGGGTGGCGGGCACCAGGGCCAGGGCCTCCATGTCGCCGAGCACGTAGCCGCGCTGCTCCGCGGTGACGCCGTCCACGTCCTTGGCGGGGGCGATGGCGTTCATCACGTTGGCCTTGTTGATGTGCTTGGGCAGGGGCAACTCCACCAGGATGCCGTGCACACCGGCATCGGTGTTGAGCTTCTGCACCAGGGCCACCACGTCCGCCTCGGGGGTGTCGGTGGCCAGTTCGTGGACCTCCACCACGGCGCCCATCTTCTCGCCGGTGGTGACCTTGTTGCGGGCATACCACACGCTGCCCGGGTCGTCCCCCACCAGCACCACCGACAGCTTGGGGGTGAAGCCCTTCTTCTTGAGCTGGGCGATCTCGGCGCTGAGCTCGCCGCGGATCTCCTCGGCGATCGGCGCACCCTTGATGATCCTTGCTGCCATGTTCTCCTCCCTTCTTCCAATGAAAGTCCGTATTCCCCGCTTGGGGCCCAGAAATCCTGCGCAGATAATCACAGCCGGTCCGCCCGTGTCAACCGCCACGGAGGCAGCACAGAACAGCGGGTGGCAGATGGAAAATCCAGCCTGGGGCTGGCGCTTCCCTACCCCGACTGGGCCAGCTCCAGGCGGCCCTTCCAGCGGTCCGAAAGCGCCTCCCGCAGGGCAGGGTAGCGGCCACCGGTGAGCCCGGGGTCCCGCTCCAGGGCGGCGTGGGCCAGGTCCCGGGCCTCCTGCAACAGGGGGCCGTCGCGCAGGATGCTGCCCACCTGGAACTCGGGCAGCCCCGACTGGCGGGTGCCGAGGAAATCGCCGGGACCGCGGATCTTGAGATCTTCCTCGGCGATGCGGAAGCCGTCGTTGGTCTGGGCCATGATCCGCAACCGCTGCCAGCCGTCGCGGCCGAGCTGCGGCCCCGCCAGCAGCAGGCAGGTGGAGGGGTGTTCGCCCCGCCCCACCCGGCCCCGCAGCTGGTGCAGCTGGGCGAGGCCGAAGCGCTCGGCGTGCTCCACCACCATCACCGTGGCGTTGGGCACGTCGATGCCCACCTCGATCACCGTGGTGGACACCAGCACCTGGATCTCGCCGGCGACGAACGCCGCCATGGTCCGCTCCTTGTCGTCTCCCTTCATCTTGCCGTGCAGCAGCCCCACGCGCAGGTCGGGAAACACCTCGGCGGCGATGTGCTCCGCCATGACCGTGGCGGCCTTGAGGTCGAGCTTGTCGCTCTCCTCCACCAGGGGGTAGACCAGGAACGCCTGGCGTCCGGCGACCACTTCGCGCCGCACCTGTTCGTACACCCGCCCGCGTTCCTGCTCCTTGAGCACCCGGGTGGTCACCGGCCGGCGACCCGGGGGCAACTCGTCGATCACCGACAGGTCCAGGTCGCCATACACGGTCAGCGACAGGCTGCGGGGGATCGGGGTGGCGGTCATCACCAGCAGGTCCGGGTTCCACCCCTTGCGGGCCAGGCCGGCCCGCTGCAACACCCCGAAGCGGTGCTGCTCGTCCACCACCACCAGCCCCAGGCGCCGGAACGCCACCTCCTCCTGGATCAGGGCGTGGGTGCCCACCGCGATGGTCACCGCGCCGCTTTCCAGCCCGGCCAGGATGGCCTCGCGCTCGGCCCGGGGCGTGGAACTGGTCAGCAGCGCCACGGCGACCGGGAACTCCCCGCACAGGGCGGTGAGGTTGAGGGCGTGTTGTTCGGCGAGGATCTCGGTGGGGGCCATGAGCGCCGTCTGGTGATCGCACTCGGCCGCCATCAGGGCACTGATCAGGGCCACCAGGGTCTTGCCGCTGCCCACGTCGCCCTGCAGCAGGCGGTGCATGGAGCGGGGCGATTCCATGTCGCGGCGGATCTCGCCGAGCACCCGGCGCTGGGCTCCGGTGAGGTCGTAGGGCAGGGAGGCCAGCAGGGCCTTGACCAGGCGGAAGTCGGGCTGGAACTGGATGCCGGGGGCGGGGCCGGAACTGTCCTTGCGCAGCAGCAGCCCGAGCTGCAGGAAGAAGAACTCCTCCAGCACCAGGGCCCGGCGGTGCCAGGCCACCCAACCCGGAAGCTCCTGCCCCCCTCGAGAGGGTTGGTGCACCTCGCGAAACGCCGCGGCGGCCGGCGGCAGGTCTGCGACCCCGGGCAGTTCGGGGGGCAGCAGGCCCACCACCGCGGGCAGGGCGGTGTGCACCGCGGCACCGACGATGCGGCGCAGTCCCTTGGGGTGCACTCCCTCCACCTCGGAGTACACCGGCACCACCCCTTCCTGCCGCGCGCCGTCGCCGTCGCCGCTCACCACCTCCAGGTCCGGGTGGTGGATCTCGGGACGGCCGAGGAAGCTGCGCACCGTGCCGGAGCCCAGCACCTCGGTGCCGGGGGGATAGGTCTTCTGCAGCCAGGGGAAGTTGCCGCGAAACCATTTGAGGGTGGCGCGACCGCGGTGGTCCTCGATCTCGGCCTCGAACACCCTGCGCCGGGCGTAGCCGTGCACCCCGCAGCCGACGATGCGGCCGCGGAAGGTGGCCGCCTCGCCGGCCGGGAGCTGGTCCAGGGTCAGCAGCCGGGTGCGATCTTCATAGCGCAGGGGAAAGAACAGCAGCGCGTCCCCCAGGGTGCGCAGCCCCTTGCGCGCCAGGCGGGCTGCCACCTTGTCCCCCACCCCCCGCACGCTGGTCAGCGGTGTGGCCAGGGTGCTGCGCATGCGCCGATAGGCGGCCAGGTCGGCGTCCACCGCCACCGGGTCAGAACCTCAAGCCCTGCAGGGTCTCCTCGGCCAGGGGCTCGGGTCGCACCCGGGTAGGGGTGTCGTCGGGGGTCGGTCCGAACTCCACCGCTGTCTCGTTCCCGGCCTTGGAACAGTAGCGCTTGAGCACCGCGGCGGCCAGGGCGCGGTCACCGGGAGCGTCGGGGGCCAGCCGCAACAGCCCCAGGGGGCCGGGCACCTCTGCGACCCGCAGGAACTCGTCCCCCTCCCGCGCCAGCTGCGCCACGGCCCGATTTTCTTCCTCGTTGCGACCCATGGTGAGCCAGCTCCCCCCGGGCAGGCGGAACGGCCTCCCCGTGAGCAGAAGGCGGATCGCGGCGGGGTCGCGCTCCTCGGCCGGGATCACCTCGAAGTAGCGGCGGATACGCTGCCCCAGGATGGGGTCGGTGAGGCGGCAGCCCCCGGCCGGGGTCGGGTACTCGGTGATCCCCAACGTGGCGGCGAGCTCCATCTGGGGTTTACGGTTGCGGCCGGTGAACCCGAAGAGGCGCCCGCGATCCACCCAGCCGTGGCGTTCCGGGGCGGTGACAGGCAGGCGCTGGGCACACAGGGGTCGGAGCAGGATATCGCGCACTCCCGTCTGTTTGCCGATGGCGTTCATGGCGTCGCGCCGCTGGCTCATGGGCCGCTGGCCGAGCACCTCGCCGGTGATCAGGAAGCGTGCCCCCTCCCTGTGCATGATCTCGGTGGCCTTGCGGATCAGGAAGATCTTGCAGTCGATGCAGGGATTGAAGTTCTTGCCATAGCCGTAGCGGGGACTGCCGAGCACCGTGAGATACTCCTGACTGACGTCCACCACCCGCATCTCGATGCCGTACACCGCCCGGTAGCGCGCCTCCACCTCGGCCTCGCGGCCGCGCTTGTCATCGCCGAAGAACGGGGTGATGAAGTGCACCGCCAGCACCTCCACCCCCTGATCCTGCACCACCCGGGTAGCGAGGATCGAGTCCAGCCCGCCGGAGAGCAGGCTGATGGCTTTCACCGGGCCCTGGTGCTCGCCCGCGGTGGTTGGTTCGTTCTCGTTCATCGGTCCTCTCGCGTCTCGTTGATCCCCCGGTTGTCGCGCCACACCGCCACCGCGGCACGAATCCATGCGGGCACCTGCCCGGCCGCGGCGGCGGCCTCGGCCACCACCTCAGCATGGCACAAGGGCTGGGTGGAGACCCCGGCAGCCGGGTTGACGACCCGGGCCAGGGCGATCACGTCGAGGCCCAGGTAGCGGGCCCACACCGCCTCGGGCACGGTGGACATGCTCACCACCCCCGCACCCAGCGCCGCGGCCATGCGCACCTCGGCCGGGGTCTCGTAGCTGGGCCCCGGGAACATCGCCAGCACTCCCCGCCCCAACGAAGGACCGCAAGCGGACAGCGGCCCGAACCAATCGGTGCGGTAGGTGTGGGTGAGGTCCACGAACGCCGGCCCCCGGGCGTCGCACACCCCCTCCAGCGGGTTCCGGCCGGTCAGGTTGAGGTGGTCCTCCACGAACACCCAGGAGCCCACCGGCAGCGCCGGGTCCACCCCCCCCACTGCCGAGAACAGCAGCACCAACCGGGCACCGAGGTGGGCCGCCAGCCGCACCGGCAGCGCCGCCCGGGCCATCGGCACCCCCTCGTAGAGGTGTCGGCGGCCGTGGAAGACCAACAACCGGCAGCCGTCCAGCACGCCGGCCTGCAGCACACCGGCGTGGCCGGGCACGCCGCACGCTCCCAACCCGGGGATCTCCGCGTAGGCGCAGCGCCGTTCCCCCTCCAACGCCGGCAGGCAGCCCCCCAAGCCAGAGCCCAACACCACTGCCACCTCGGCGGCGGGCCAGGCGGCGCCCAGGGCCCGTGCCGCGGCAACCACCTCGGGGTCGCAGGGGGTGCGGGTCATGGCAACAGGGCAGCGGCGGCGGAAGGAAACTCCAAGGTCTTCTCTTCTCCGGCCCCGCCGGCCACCCGCAGAGCGGTACCGTTCCAGGTGAGACGCACACTGCCGGCGTTGCCGAGTTTCACCCGCAGGCCCTGTTCCGCCTCGAACTCCGCGCGTTCTCCGGGCTCCAGCAAGCGATCCTGGGCTTCGCCGCCGTCGGCCTCGACCCGCACCCAGACCTTTTCCACGGCCTGGATGTCCAGACGGTAGGGGCCTGCGGTGGTCGCGGGCAGAGCGGCGTCCGCAGCGGTGGTGGGTGCCGATGCGCTGGGCTCAGCCGCCGGGGCGGCCTGCACCGCCGCAGGCGGCGCGTCCTCGGTGGCATCTCGGGGAAGCCAGAACCACACCCCCGCCAGCAGCACCGCCACGACGCCCAGCAGCAGTGGCCAACGCCGGCGTTCGGGGCGCAGGGCCACCTTCCAGTCCGCCTCGGGCAGGGAGTGGTCCGGATTCGCCTCGTCCCCCCGGGCCACCCGATACGCCTCCAGCAGCGGACCCGGCTCCTGGCGGATTTCCCGGGCCAGCACCCGCACAAACCCCCGGCCGATCACCGACCCGGGGACCACCCCCCAGTCCTCGGCTTCCAGGGCCGCGATGTAGTGGGCCCCGATGCGCGTGGTAGCCGCCAGATCCGAGATTTGCAGCCCGGCGTCCTCCCGGGCCTGCCGCAACACCTCACCGAAACCGCGGTGCGTGTCCTCTGCCATGGGTCCCTCGGGGTCGAGGCGCCCCGGTTCCGTGGGGCGCCGGTTGCGTGGGGGGTGCTCCTACTGCAGCAGGTCCAGATAGGTCTTTGCCGACTGCCCCAGTTCGGTACCGGGGGCGAGCTGCCACGCATCTTCGAACGCCGCTCGGGCGGCATCGCGTTGGTTGAGTTTCAGCAGGCTGATACCCCTCTTCAACTGAATGCTGGCGTCGTTGGGCATGGCCGCCCGGGCCCGGTCCAGGTGTTCCAGGGACTGTTCGTAGTCTCCCCGGGCCTGCAGCAGCAGCGCCAGGTGCTTGTGAGCCAGGGGAAAATCACCGGCCATGTCCAGTGCGTCCCGATACCGCTTTTCAGCCTCGGCGGTGCGCCCCACGTTGTACAGGGCCCAGCCGAGGTTGGTCAGTGCCCGCTCCGGGGTCTGGTAGAACACATCGGCCGCGGCGGTCTCCAACACGGGGATGGCTTCCTCGAAGCGCCCCTGGTCCAGGTACAGGGCCCCCAGGTTGTTCCACCCCTCGGAGAACTTGGGATCGATCTCCACCGCCTTGCGGAACGCCTGTTCGGCTGAAGAAAACTCCCGTTTGCGCCAGTACGCCCAACCCAGCAGGTTGTGGATCCTGGGGTCCGTGGGATCGAGGGCCGCCGCCTTGGTCAACTCGGTCAGCGCCCGGGCCGGCCGGTCCTCCTGGAGAAACGCCAGCCCCAGGCTGTAGGACGCCCCCGCGTCCTTGCGCTGCTGCTGGGTGTCGGCGGCACAGCCCACCAGCAACAGCACCAAGCCCAACACCCCCACGAGTTGACACCGTAGGAGGGGACGGTACAGTGCCCAGCGTCCACCCGGCGGACCCGGGGGAGGGAGAGAGGAGATGAACGCTTCGGGGGCTCGAATCTTGTTCATCGACGACAACGAGAGCATACGCTTCCTCGTGCAGGAGGAGTTGAGTTTGGACGGCCACTGCGTGTGGGTGGCTGGCGACGGTCCCACCGGCTTGGCCTTGGTCGACCAGGAGCTTCCGGACCTGGTCATTCTGGATCTCAAGATGCCCGGCATGAGTGGCATGGAAGTGCTCCGCCGCCTCAAGGCCGCCCACCCCGACCTGCCGGTGTTCCTGTTCACCGCCTACGACGATTACTCCGAGGCGGCCCTCGCCACGGGCGCCGACGGCTACTTCATCAAGTCGGCGGACATGGGTCCCCTGCGCGAGAGCATCCGCAGCGCCATTGCGTGAAGCGGCCGGCGTGCCGCGCATGGGGCTCGCCCTGCAGGCGGCCTGGCGAGCCGTGCGATTCCGCTGTCGTGCGGAATCGTCACCCGCCCCGTCCCTGGGGCTCGCCCTGCAGGCGGCCTGGCGAGCCGTGCGATTCCGCTGTCGTGCGGAATCGTCACCCGCCCCGTCCCTGGGGCTCGCCCTGCAGGCGGCCTGGCGAGCCGTGCGATTCCGCTGTCGTGCGGAATCGTCACCCGCCCCGTCCCTGGGGCTCGCCCTGCAGGCGGCCTGGCGAGCCGTGCGATTCCGCTGTCGTGCGGAATCGTCACCCGCCCCCTACAGTTCCGCCTCGAAACGGGTCAGGGTCTTGAACTCCCGGAACCGGTCGGCCAACTCGGCGTAGGTGAGCCGCGCCAGCCGGCGGAAACTGAACTCCTCGACGTTGAAACTGGCCATCGCCGAGCCGAACACTACCGCGGTGCGCACCGCCTCGGGGGACAGGTTTCCGGTGCTCGCCAGGTAGCCCATCATGCCCCCGGCGAACGAGTCACCGGCCCCGGTAGGGTCGAACACCGCCTCCAGGGGGTAGGCCGGCGCCGCGAAGACATGGCCATCGGCGAAGTACAGGGCGCCGTACTCACCGCGCTTGATGACCACGTGCTGAGGACCCCAGGAACGGATCGTCTGCGCCGCCTTCACCAGGTTCGCCTCCTCGGCGAGCATGCGCGCTTCGGCCTCGTTGAGCACCAGCAGGTCCACCCGCTGGATGGTGCGCATCAGGCTCTTGCGCTTCCCCTCGATCCAGAAGTTCATGGTGTCCAAGGCCACCAGTCGGGGGTTCTCCACCTGGTCGAGCACCTGGTACTGGAGATCGGGGTCGATGTTGGCCAACAGCACGTACGGCGCTTGGCGGTGGGCCGCGGACAACTGGGGGGAGAACCCCTCGAACACGTTGAGGTGGGTCTCCAGGGTCTGGGCTTCGTTGAGGTCGAAACCGTAGCGGCCCTTCCACCGGAACGTCTTACCCGGCACACGCACCAGCCCGGAGGTGTCCACCTCGCGTTCGGCCAGGAAGCCCACCTGCCCCAAGGGAAAATCCTCGCCGATCACCGCCACCAGGCTGACCGGCGCGAACAAGCTGGCCGCGGCGGCAAAGTGCAGGGCGGATCCCCCCAGGGCGGCATCGTCCCTGCCGAACGGGGTTTCCACCGAATCGATCGCCACCGACCCGACCACCAGCAGTTGGTTGCTCATTGCACGGCCCCTCCGAGATACTTGCCATACAGCAGGTCCACCGCCCGTCGGGTCTCCGGGGGGATCTGTTCCGCGGCGGTCATGATGGCGTAGCGTGCAGCCTCCCGGCACGGGCAGGTGCGCTGGGGGGGAATGCGTGGCACGGCCTCCTGGATGATGCGCCGAGCCGTGCCCACGTTCTTGTGCAGCACCTCCAACACCGCTTCGACGCTGACCTCCTGCTCGCTCTCGTGCCAACAGTCGTAGTCGGTCACCATCGCAACCGTGGCGTAGCACAGCTCCGCTTCCCGGGCCAGTTTGGCTTCGGTGGCGTTGGTCATGCCGATCACCCGGGCCTGCCAGCCCCGGTGCAGAAACGACTCGGCGCGGGTGGAGAACTGGGGCCCCTGCATGCACACATACACCCCGCCCCGGTGGAACGGAACCCCCACCGCCTCGCGGGTGTTCCAGACCACTTCTTGTAGTCCAGCGCAGATTGGGTCGGCAAAGCCCACATGGCCGACGATGCCGTTGCCAAAGAACGTGCTCGGCCGCCCCCAGGTGCGGTCGATGAACTGGTCCGGCAGACAGATAGCTCCGGGGTTCAGGTCCTCCTCCAGACTACCCACCGCGGACAGGGAGATCACCCACTCCACCCCCAGGGACTTGAGCGCCCAGATATTGGCCCGGTACGGCACCTCGCTGGGCAGGAAGCGATGGCCGCGGCCGTGGCGGGGCACGAACACCAGTTGGCGGCCGGCGTAGGTGCCCGTGACCAAGGCATCGGAGGTCGGGCCGAAGGGGGTGGACACCTCCACCTCGCGCACGTCCTCCAGCCCCTCCATCTCGTACAAACCGCTGCCGCCTATGATGCCGATGGCGTTGTTCATGGAAACCCCGTGATTCGTAAGCCGTAAGTCGTAAGCCGAAAATCGTGAATCGTGAATCGCAAAAAGTATTTGCCGCCCAGCGTCCTAGCTTTCCAGCCGCCCCGCCCCTTCCCCCTTCAGTTGCCCGCAGGCGGCGAGGATGTCCTGGCCGCGGCTCTTGCGCAGCACAGCGGTGAAGTTCCTTCCCAACAGGTAGCTTTGGAACGCCTCCACCGCGCCGGGTTCTGGCGCCCGGTAAGCACTGTCTGGGTGGGGGTTGTAGGCGATCAGGTTGACCTTGCAGCGGATGTCGGACAGCAACCGCACCAGCCGCCGAGCGTCTTCGAGAGTGTCGTTGACGCCCCCCAGCAACACGTACTCGATGGTGTAGCGCGCCCGTGGCGGCAGCGGCAGTTGCCGCAGGGTATCCAGCAGGTCGGCGATGGGCCAGCGTCGGTTCACCGGCATCAGCCGGTCGCGCACCGCGTCGGTGGTGGCGTTGAGCGACACCGCCAAGCTCCCCAGCACCTCCGGGGGCAGCCGGCGCAGGGCGTCCACCACCCCGCAGGTGCTCACCGTGAGGCGACGCCGGGTGATGTTCAGGCCGTGGTCCGCGGCCAGGATGCGAAACGCCGCCAGCACGTTGTCCAGATTGTGCAGCGGCTCCCCCATGCCCATGAAAACGACATTGGAGATCCGCCGACCCGGGGCCACCAGCCGTTGCCCCAGCACCACCTGGCCGACGATCTCCGCGGTGGTCAGGTTACGCTCTAGCCCGCCGCTGCCCGTGCGACAAAAATCGCAGCCCATGGCGCAGCCCACCTGGGAGGAGATGCACTGGGTCAGCCGCTCCTCGTCGGGGATCAGTACGGTCTCGATCTGCCGCCCGTCCTCCAGCTCCAACAGCAGCTTGCGGGTGCCGTCGGCGCTGACCTGTTCCCGAGCCAGTTCCGGCAGACCCAGGGTCGCGCCGGCGATGAGCTTTTCCCGCAGCCCACGGGCCAGGTCGGTCATCTCCCCGAACTCCAGAACCCCGCGCCGGTACACCCAGTGCATCACCTGCCGGGCATGAAACGGACGCTCTCCGAGGGCGTGGAAGAACTGCTCCAGGGCTGGGAGGTCGAAGTTTAGAAGGTTGACCGGTGCGGCCATCCGGCTCTCGGGGGCGGGGATCCAGACACTGCGCGGTTATACCCCGGGGGCGCAAAACGAGTCAACGCGCGGGCCCGGGCCGCTCCTGCACGTCCTGCGCCTGCGGCACTGGCCCATCCGTGGGCAGCGGCCGGGTGACCCGCAGGGAGGGGTGCAGCCGCTCCAGGGTGTGGGGGCCAATGCCCCGCACCCTCGCCAGTTCTGCCACGGCGGCGTAGGGGCCGTGGGCGTCCCGATCGGCGAGCACGGCGGCGGCGGTGTGTGGGCCGATCCCCGGCAGGGCTTCGAGGTCGGCGGCGGTGGCACTATTCAGGTCGAGGGGATGACCCAGCAACAGCCCGCGCCACCCCGGGGCGGTGGACAGGGGAGTTCCATCGGCGGCGACCACCCAGCCGTCCGGAACGGCGGGGGATCGAGGGAGGGAAGCCCATTGATAGCGCAAACCGTCGGTGGTATCCGGATCGGCCCGGCCGGTGACTACCGTCTGCGGCGGAGGTTGCCCGTCGAAGGTGCGCACGGCGGCTGGTAGCACCCACGCCAGGGCCGCCACCAGCGCCAGACCCACCACCCCGTCGCGCTCGTCCACGGCCGCCTCCCCTGCGGCGGGAGGCTCAGGCCTCGGCAGCCCGCTCCTCGTCGCGCATCAGTTTGTACTCGATGGAGTCCACCAGGGCCCGCCAGGACGCCTGGATGATGTTCTCGCTCACCCCAACCGTCCCCCAGGTATCGACCCCGTCGCTGGACTCGATCAGCACCCGCACCCGGCTCTCGGTGCCGCCGCCGGAGGTGAGCACCCGCACCTTGAAGTCCACCAAGCGCACGTCGCGGATCGCCGGGTAGAACTTCTCCAGGGCCTTGCGCAGGGCATGGTCCAGGGCGCTGACCGGGCCGTTGCCGATGGCCGCCGTGTGCTCCACCTCGCCGTCGGCGCGCAGCATGATGGTGGCCTCGGCGATCGGCTCCTCGTTCTCATGGCGCTTTTCGTCGATGACCCGAAAACCGATCAGGTCGAAGAACGTGCGGTGCCGCCCCAGGGCCTTCTTGAGCAGGATCTCGAAGCTGGCCTCGGCGCCTTCGTAGAGGTACCCCTGTGCCTCGAGTTGTTTGACCTGATCGACCACCTCGGAGGCCAGTTCGTCGGCACCGTCCAGTTCGACCCCCAGTTCGCGCGCCTTGCTGAGCACGTTGGCGCGGCCGGACAGGTCGGAGATCAGCACCCGCTGGGTGTTGCCCACCAGGTGCGGTTCGATGTGCTCGTAGGTGAGGGGGTTGCGGCGCACCGCCGAGACGTGCACCCCGCCCTTGTGGGCAAACGCGCTGTCGCCCACGTAGGGCTGGTGCTTGTTGTGGGCCAGGTTGGCCAACTCATCCACGGTGCGGGCCACGCTGCGCAGCCGCGCCAGCCGCTCGGTGGAGATGCACGAGCGCCCCATTTTCAACACCAGGGCGGGCAGAATCGACACGAGGTTGGCGTTGCCGCAGCGTTCGCCGAAGCCGTTGACGGTGCCCTGCACATGGCTGGCCCCGGCCTCCACCGCGGTCAGGGTGTTTGCCACCGCCAACTCGCCGTCGTTGTGGCAGTGGATGCCCAAACGGGTCGGCACCACCTCGCGCACCGCCGCCAAGGTTTCGGTTACCGCACGGGGCAGGCTGCCGCCGTTGGTATCGCACAGCACCACCACGTCGGCACCGCCGGCCACCGCCGCCAACACGGTCTGCAGGGCATACTCCGGGTTGGCCTTGAAGCCGTCGAAGAAGTGCTCGGCGTCGTAGATCACCTCGTCCACCCGGCCCTTGAGGTAGGCGACACTGCTCTCGATCAGTTCCAGATTCTGCGCCAGGGGGATGCGCAGGGCGTCCTCCACATGCAGGTCCCAGGACTTGCCGAAGATGGTCACCACCGGGGTCTCGGCTTCCAGCAGGGCCTGCAGGCTGGCGTCGTCCGCCGGTGCCACCCCGGCGCGGCAGGTGCTGCCGAAGGCGCACAGCCTCGCCTGCTCCAAACGCAGGGTCTTGGCCTGGCGGAAGAACTCGATGTCCCGGGGGTTGGAGCCGGGCCAGCCGCCCTCCACGTAGTGAATGCCCAGGGCATCGAGCAACTGGGCAATGCGCACCTTGTCCTCGACCGTGAAGGAGATGTCCTCGGCCTGGGTGCCGTCGCGCAGGGTGGTATCGTAGATGTGGATCATGGGATCACGCCGGGAAGCTGGGAGGCTGGGACGTTAAATGGCGCGCCACTCCGCCAGCAAATGCTGTGGTTTCCATGCTTCCCGGCTTCCTAGCCTCCTCGCTTCGCGGCTTCCTGCCCCTTGGTTTCCGCCAGTCCGAACGCGTCGTGCAGCACCCGCACCGCCAGTTCGGTGTATTTCTCCTCGATCACGCAGGACACCTTGATCTCGGAGGTGGAGATCATCAGCACGTTGATCCCCTCCCGGGCCAGCACCTCAAACATGCGGCTCGCCACCCCGGCGTGACTGCGCATGCCCACCCCGACCACCGAGATCTTGGCGATGGAGGTGTCGGAAACCACCTGGGCGCTGCCCAGTTCCCTGGCCACCGGCTCAATCACGGTCAGTGCCCGCTTCAAGTCGGCTTGGGGTACCGTGAACGTCATGGACGCCTGGCCCCCCTCCCCCACGTCCTGCACGATCATGTCCACCACGATGTTCTGGGCCGCCAGGGCCCCGAACAACTGGGCCGCGATGCCAGGCCGATCGGGCACCCCGCGCACGCTGATCTTGGCCTCTTTCCGATCGTAGGCGACTCCAGCCACCGTCAACTGTTCCATGCTCTCGTCCTCCTCCACCACCCAGGTGCCCTCGGTGTCGTTGAACGACGAGCGCACATGCAGGGGAACCTTGTATTTTTTGGCGAACTCCACCGAACGGATCTGCAACACCTTGGCACCCAGGCTTGCCAGTTCGAGCATCTCGTCGTAGGAGATGCGGTCGAGCTTGCGGGCCTTGTCACAGATGTTGGGGTCGGTGGTATACACGCCGTCCACGTCGGTGTAGATCTCACAGGAGTCTGCACCCAGGGCTGCCGCCACCGCCACCGCGCTGGTGTCCGAGCCGCCCCGCCCCAGGGTGGTGATGTTCCCCGCCGGGTCCACCCCCTGGAAACCAGCGATGATCGCCACCTGGCCGCCCTCCAGGACCGTGCGCACCACCGCAGTGTCCACCCCGGCGATGCGCGCCCGGGTGTGGGCCGAGTCGGTGCGGATCTGGACCTGCACTCCGGTCATGGAGCGCGCCGGGCAGCCCATCTCGATCAGGGTCATCGCCAGCAGGGCGATGGTTACCTGCTCGCCGGTGGCCAGCAGCACATCCATCTCGCGCTCGTTGGGGAGTTCGGCCAGTTCGCCGGCCAACTGCAGCAGCCGGTCGGTCTGCCCGGACATCGCCGAGACCACTACGACCACGTCGTCCCCCTGCGCGCGGTAGCGGCTCACCCGCCGCGCCACGTTGCGGATGCGCTCGGGATCCCCCACCGAACTGCCGCCGTACTTCTGCACCACCAGCGCCACGGGGCTAGTCCTCCTTCCGGGAAGGACGTCCCAGCTTGTGGATCGCCAGCCCCATGGTGTCCTCGCCGGCCTCCAGCACCACCTCGCTGATGGTGGGGTGCACGTGGATGGTGGTGACCAGGTCGCCGGGAGAGGCCTCCATGCGCATCGCCAGGGTCACCTCGTGGATCACCTCGGACGCGTGGGCACCCACGATGGTGGCGCCCAGCACCCGGCCGGTCTCCGCGTGGCTGAGCAGCTTGATGAACCCCTCGGGCGCGCCCATGGCCGCCGCCTTGCCGCTGGCCCCGAACCCGAAGCGCCCCACCTTGTAGGGAATGGACTGCTCCTTGAGGTCCGCCTCCTTGGCACCCACGCCGGCAACTTCCGGCTTGGTGAACACCGCGTAGGGAACCACGTCGTAGTCCATCCAGTAGGGCTTGCCCAAGCAGGTATGCATCGCCACCATCGCCTCGCTGGTGGCCACGTGGGCCAACATGAACCGACCCACCGCATCGCCCACCGCGTACACTCCGGGCACGGAGGTCTCCATCTCGTCGTTCACCTGCACGAAGCCCCGTTCGTCGAGGGCCACCCCCACGTCTTCCAGACCCACGCCGGCCGTGTTCGGGATGCGACCCACGGCCACCACCACGCAGTCCGCGGCGATCTCGGCACCATCCTCCAGGGTCACCACCGCACCGTTGGATCTGGCCGCGGCGGAGGCGACCCGCACGCCGGTGCGCACCGTCACACCCTGGTCGGTCAGGGCACGCTGCACGGCACGGCTGGCCTCCTTCTCCTCGGTGAACAGCAGGCGATCCACCAGCTCGAGCACCGTGACCCGGGTACCGAACGCCGAGAACGCGTGGGCAACCTCACAGCCGATCACCCCGCCGCCGACGATCACCATCGACTCGGGAAGCTCCTCCAGGGACCAGATCTGGTCACTGGTGAGGATGCGCGCGCCGTCCACCGGCAACCCGGGGATATCGGCGGGCCGGGAGCCGGTGGCGACGATCACATTGCGGGCGCTCACCGCCACGCTGCCGCCATCGGCGGTGGCCACCTGGATCGCGTCCGGGGCGGTGAGCACGCCACGCCCGTGCACCACATCCACCCCGTGGCCGGCAAGCAGTTTCCCGATGCCCCCCACCAGTTCCTCCACCACCCGGTCCTTGCGTCCCTTGCACGCCGCCAGATCGAACGCCTCCAGCGCCGCCCGCACCCCGAACTCCGCGCCGTCGCGGACACCGAGCATGCGCTGGGCGCTCTCGTAGTAGGACTTGGAGGGGATGCAGCCGCGGTTGAGGCAGGTTCCCCCCAACTCCCCCTCCTCGATCAGGCACACCTTGGCGCCGAGCTGGCCACCGCGGATCGCCGCCACGTAGCCGCCGGGGCCCGCACCTAGAATTGCCACATCATAGGTCATGGATCAGCCTCCCTCATTGTCGAGATGCGCGAGCATCTCGGCGAGCACCGCCGTTGCCGTTTCCCCGTCGCCCTGGAACCGCACCACCCGGTCGCCATCGGCATCCCCGGAAATGCGCACCCACAGCCGGTCAGACGGCAACTCGGCGAAAAATGAATCCGGCCATTCTACCACGCAGATGTCGCGACCGTATAGGAACTCCTCCACCCCCACTCCCTCCAGTTCGCCGCCATCGCCGAGCCGGTAGAGGTCCAGGTGGTGTAGGGTCAGACGCCCCTGGTACTGATTGTGGATGGCGAAGGTGGGGCTGGTGACGTAGCGCCAGCCGGGGATCCCCAGCCCCCGGGCGATACCCTTGGTGAGGAGGGTCTTGCCGGCCCCCAGGGGCCCCTGCAGCAACACGGTCAGCCCCGGTCGAGCCGCGCGCCCGAGCGCGTCGCCCAGCGCGAGGGTGTCCTCCGGCGCCGGGCAGGTAAACGTCACCACAGCCTACCCCGCGAGGGTACGGATCACGTCGAGTTTGCCGATCACACCCACCAACTCGCCTTCGCTGGAGAGCACCGGCAGGGTGTGTATCCGCTGTTCCGCCAACAGGCGAGCCACCTCGGCGACCGGAGCATCGGCCTGCACGGTGACCGGGTCGGGGGTCATGATCTCCGCCACCTCGGCCGCCGCCATGCGCAGCATCTCCTCTTGGAGCTTTTTGGAACTGCCCAGGGTGATCACCGCATCGAGGAGCACGAAGGTGGTGGGGATGTGCAGGCTTTCATTCTGGTGCAGCAGGTCCGCCTCGGTGACCACCCCCAGGAGCGCCCCGGCGGCGTCCACCACCGGGAAACCGCTGACCCGGGTCGAGGCAAACCGCTTGGCCAGATCCTGGATTGAAGTGTCCGGAGAAACGGTCAGGGGGGGAGAGGTCATAATGTCGCGGGCGGTCTGGCTCATGGAGCCTCCTTGAGCAAGGGTCACGTTGCCCGGGGCCGGGGTCGGACAGGCCCAGGGTGTTGAGATCGGCGCACTCGAACCCAGCAAGCACCCCGCCAAGGCAACCGCAGGTCAAAAACCCCAGGGCCGCTGGTTGTTCTCGGGCGTCCTGCGTTGCGGCCGTTCTCACCCCTCCTTGGCTTCACGGCCCTGGCACATCCTGTGTTTCGCGGCACTCGCCCATCCGCGGGCGGCGGGACTCCGAGTTTCGGCTCATTCGCGGTCCGATCCCGGGACGGCGGGCCTGGCCCCCCGCGGCGCACTCGAAGCGGGCGAAACCGGACTTCGGTCTGTCCGAGAAACGGGCCGCGGGCGGGAGAAACGGCGCAGCGTTGCGGGCAAGGCCACCACGAGATCCCCAGCCACGAGCCCCCCCTCCCCGTGCTGCTCGGCGGCCCGGTCCCCCGCCGCCCCGTGGAGCAGGACTCCGGTGCGGGCAGCTTCGAGAGGGGCCATCCCCCGGGCCAGCAGGGCACCGATCACCCCGCTCAACACGTCGCCAGCGCCGGCCGTGGCCATGCCCGGGTTGCCCACCGCCAGCAGGCAGGTCGCCTCTCCGGGGCACGCTACCAGGGTGCCGGCCCCCTTGAGCACCACCGTGGACTGGAAGCGTCGGGCCAATTCGTTCACCGCCCCGATCCGGTCGGCCTGGACCGTGGTGGCGTCGGTTCTCAACAGACGCGCCGCCTCCCCTGGATGGGGGGTCAGCACCCGGTCACGGCCCTTCGACCCGGCCAGTTCGGGGCCTGCGGCGAGCAGGCTAAGGGCGTCCGCGTCCACCACCGCCGGGGCACCCGTGCTCCCCAACACGCGGCCCAGCATCTCCTGCGCCCCCGTGCCGGTGCCCATCCCCGGGCCGATCACCACGGCATCGGAGCCCCCCAGCGCCCCCTCCACGGCGTTCCAGGCACGGGGGTCCCACTGGTCTTCCGCGTCCCCAGCGCCGGTCAGGGGCAGGGTCATCACTTCCAGGGGCAGCCGGTTCTCGCCGCGCAACCCCCGGGGCCACGCCACGGTGGCCAGACCGGCGCCGCTGCGCAGGGCCGCCCAAGCCGCCAAGCCCGGCGCCCCAGCCTTGCCCGGGCCCCCGCCGATGACCACGACGTGACCACACGAACCCTTGTGGGCGTCGGCCGGCAAGAGCGGCAGTGGGGAACGATCCGCCTCCCCGAACAGGAACAGGTCTGCCGGCATATGGTGCAGGATGTCCCCGGGGATGCCGATGTCCACCACCCGCACGTCCCCGCAGCGAGCGGCCCCGGGAAAGAGGTAGTGGCCCCGCTTGGGAAACCCGAACGTCACCGTGCGGTCGGCGGACACCGCCCGGCCCCAGACTCTGCCGGTATCGGCGCACACCCCGGAGGGCAGGTCCACACTGACCACCGGGCCGGGCGCAGCCTCGATCCAGCCGATGGCCGCGGCGGCCAGGCCGCCCACCTCACGGCGCAGGCCGGTGCCCAGCACCGCATCCACCACCAGGGCAGCCCCGGCAATCTCCACCGCGGCAAGGCCGCCTGCTTCCTCCACCTCCACCAACCGGCCGCCGCTGTTGCAGTAGGCATCCAGGTGCAGTCGGGCATCCCCCCCCGGGGAGACCCCCTCGCGGTTTCCCAGCAGGTAGGCGGTCACCGCCACGCCCCGGTTGTGCAGGCAGCGGGCCACCACGAAACCGTCCCCACCGTTGTTGCCCCGACCGCACACCACCGCCACCGGGCCACGACGAGCGGCCTCGAACTCCGCCCACAGGCAATCGAACACCCCGCGCCCCGCGGTCTCCATCAACAGCGCCCCGGGCAGCCCCACCGAACCGATGGTGTAGGCGTCCATGCGCCGCATCTGCTCCGCGGTGAGCAGGGGAATCACGGGGTTCCCCCGGCGGCCGCCTCCAGCACCACCACCGCCGCCGACACGCCACCGTCGTGGCTGAGGCTGAGGTGAAACGCCTGGGCCCCCAACGCGGCAGCCCGCGCGGCAGCGCCGCCATGCAACTGCAGGCGCGGGGGCCGGCCCGCCGCGGACACCACCTCCAGGTCGTGCCAGCCGACTCCCTCCCCCCAGCCGGTGCCCAGAGCCTTCATCCCCGCCTCCTTGGCGGCAAAGCGGGCCGCCAGGGCCGGTGCAGGGTCGGCCCGCTCCAGGCACGCGGCGACCTCCCCGGGGGTGAACACCCGACGGCAGAACCGGTCCCCCCGACGGCGGTGGAGATCGCGGATGCGGCCGATCTCCACCACGTCGATCCCGAGGCCGACGATCATCGGCGCGCTGCCTCCACCTTCAAGATTTCTTTCATCTCCGCCACCGCCGCCTGCAGCCCCAGGAACACTGCCCGACCGATCAGAGCGTGGCCGATATTGAGTTCCTCGACCTGGGAAATACGGGCCACCGGCGCCACGTTGCGCACGTTGAGCCCGTGGCCAGCGTGTACCGCCAGCCCCAGCTCGGCGGCCCGGACGGCGGCGCTCTGCAACCGCCCCAGTTCGACCGCTACCGCGGCGGCTCCCACGGCCGCGCAGTAGGTGCCGGTGTGCAGCTCGACCGCGTGGGCCCCGCAGGCCGCGGACGCCTCCAGTTGCTCCGGATCGGGGTCGACGAACAGGCCTACGGAAATGCCGGCCTCGTTCAAGGCTGCGACGGCCTCCCCTACCGCGGTCTCCTGGCCGGCCACCGCCAGGCCCCCCTCGGTGGTTACCTCTTGGCGCTTCTCCGGCACCAGGGTGGCACAGTGGGGCCGTGCGGCGGTGGCGATGCGCAGCATCTCCTCGGTGATCGCCATCTCGAGATTTACCGGCACCGACGCGATCCGGAGGATCTTCGCGAGATCCTCATCGCGGATATGGCGGCGGTCCTCCCTGAGGTGCAGGGTGATCTGGTCCGCCCCTCCCAACTCCGCCAGCACCACCGCCCAAGACGGATCAGGCTCGGCGATGCGGCGAGCCTCGCGCAGAGTGGCCACGTGATCGATGTTGACGCCGAGACGAATCATCGGGGGCTCCTAGGCAGCTGGGTTGACCGTGGCGAACAGGGCCGGGGACGGACGGGCACTCCGGTCACGTTTCCACCCCGATCATCGCGGTGACCGCGGCGCACACCCGACCCGCCATCTCGGCGATGCGAGCGCCGTCGTCGCCCTCCACCATCACCCGGAGTTTGGCCTCGGTGCCGGAGTAGCGCACCAGCACCCGGCCGTCGCCGCCGAGCTCGCCCTCGACCCCGGCGATCACCTGTTGCACCGAAGGCAGCCGGTCCAGGGGCACCCGCTCGCGCACCCACACGTTCTTCAACACCTGGGGCACCGCGGTCATCACGGTCGCCAGATCCGACAGGGGCCGCTCCTGCTCCACCATCACCGCGAGCAGTTGCAGAGCCGCCATCACTCCGTCACCGGTGGTGCCGTGGTCCAGGAAGATCAGATGGCCGGACTGCTCGCCGCCAAAGGTGTAGCCCTTGGCGCGCATCTCCTCCACCACGTAGCGGTCGCCCACCTGGGTTCGCACCAGCCGCACGCCACCCTGGGCCAGGGAACGCTCCAGCCCCAGGTTGCTCATCACCGTGGCCACCACCGCATCGCCCACCAGCCGCCCCCGGTCTTTGAGATGCCGGGCGCAGATCGCCATGATGTGATCGCCGTCCACTTCCTCGCCGTGTTCGTCCACCACGATCACCCGGTCGGCGTCCCCGTCCAGGGCGATACCGATGTGGGCGCCGGTCTCCCGGACCTTGGCCGCCATCTGCTCGGGGTAGAGACTGCCGCAGTTGGCGTTGATGTTGGTGCCGTTGGGTTCGATCCCGATCGCAATCACCTCGGCCCCCAACTCCTCAAACACCGCCGGCGCCACCCGGTACGCGGCGCCGTTGGCGCAGTCCACTACCATCTTCACCCCCTCCAGGGTGAGGTGGGAGGGAAACGTGGATTTTAGATACACCACGTAGCGGCCCACCGCGTCGTCCACCCGACGGGCGCGCCCCACCTCGGTGGCCACCGGACGCACATGTTCGATGTCGCCGTTGAAGGTGTGGTGTTCGATCGCCAACTCCACCTCGTCGGGCAGTTTGAAGCCGTCGCGGCTGAAGAACTTGATGCCGTTGTCCTGGAACGGGTTGTGGCTGGCAGAGATCACCACTCCGGCGTCGGCGCGCATGCTGGAGGTGAGAAACGCGATGCCCGGGGTGGGCAGCGGACCCACCAGCAGGATGTCCACCCCCATGGAGCAGATCCCCGAGGCCAGGGCGTTTTCGAGCATATAACCGGAGAGCCGGGTGTCCTTGCCGATGACGATGCGGTGCCGCCCCTTGCTGCGTTCCTTGAAGATGTGGGCCGCAGCGCGGCCCAGTTTGACCATTACCTCGGTGGTCATGGGGTGCACGTTGGCTACCCCGCGCACCCCGTCGGTACCAAAGATACTTTGATCGGCCGCCATCTCACTCTCCTCTAGAGGGTGCTTCCTGGACTGGTGCGGCCCCCTCAGCCGCCGGGCGCCCCGCACCCCGGGGAGAGAAGATGGGGCGTAGGTCCACCTCCGCCGGGGTGGCGGAGAGCACCGTCACCCCGGCGGGTACCGCCACTGCCACCGCCACCACCCCGCCATCCGGGGGCAGTCCATCCACGGAAGCGCGCACCTGGACGTCTCCGGTCTTGAGTTTGGACAAGGCCAGCAGCGGGCCCTCCAGGGCCACATCCACCGCCGCCGGGGTCAGAACCCACGCCGGCGGGCCGATCTGCGGCGCTTCGGCGAGTTCCACCGGCACCTGGATGAACTCGCGCTGGGCACGCATCGCGCGCACCACGATCTCCAACTGCAGGGCCTTCTGCACCAGGGGCCGCAGGGTGGGGTCGGGCAGGGCCAGCTGCACCGGGCGGGTCACCCCGCCGTCGAGGCCCCCCACGTCGACGATCTCGGTGGGAGCTTCGCGCAACTTGGTCACCGCCCGCTCGGCGCCCTCGATCTCCACCTGGGGCGGATCCACTCGCATCTCCGCCACCTCGTAGCCCTCCGCGGGGACCCCTTTGATGCGGGGGCGCACCGGCAGCGTGCGGCGGGCCTTGCGATCCGCCTCGAGGGTGACCACCGACGGGGAGATGTACGTGACCTCCACCCCCCGGGGCAGGTTGAGCCGCGATGGCAAGATCTCGAACGCGCTGATACCGGGCTGCACTCCCTCCAGGCTGAGGATCACTGCCAACTGCTGGGGGTTGATCGCCGCCAACAGGGTCCGCGCCCCGTTCAGGCGCACCCTCACCACCTCTGGCACCGGGCTCACCACCACCATCGCGGCAGGCACCTGGGTCAACTCCAGGGGCAGGGACAGGCTCACCTCGCTGCGCTTTTCCCCCACCACGAACATCCACAGCAGGGCGGCAAACGCCAGGGACAGGAGTTTGAGCCCCAGGTCGTCGAGGAAGATGCGCCGCAACAGGTCCTGGCTCACCCCGACACCTCCTTTGGGGGGGCCTTGGCCCGGGCCTTGGGGGAAGCCTTGCGGGGCTTTTTGGCGCGGGCGTCCCCCTGCGGAAACAGTTTGAGCAGCACCCGGCGCAGGCTGGCACCGTCGAGGTTGCGGGTCATGCGACCGTTGAGTACCACCGAGATGCCGCCGGTTTCCTCGCTGACCACGATCACCACCGCGTCGGTCTCCTCGGTGATGCCGATCGCCGCCCGGTGGCGGGTGCCCAGATCCTTGTCCACGTCGGCCCGGGAGGTCAGCGGCAGAAAACAGCCGGCCCACATCGCCCGCCCTTCGCACACCAACACCGCTCCGTCATGGATCGGGGAGTAGGGCAGGAACACCGACACCAACAGTTCCCGGGACAGGGCGGCGTCGAGCCGCACCCCTTTGTCCACGTAGTCCTCGAGATCGGTCTCCCGTTGCAGCACCAGCAGCGCCCCGGTCTTCTTGTTGGCTAGGCTCACCGACGCCTTCATCAACTCTTCCACCGCCTGGGCCCCGGTGGAGGAACCCTCCTTGGGGCCGAACGGATTGACGCCCACATGGGCGAGAGCGCGGCGGATCTCGTTTTGGAACAGCACCACCACCACCAGGATGATGGAGGTGAGAAACGCGTTGAGTATCCAGTGCAGGGCGAACAACTCGAACACCTGGCTACCCACGTAGGCCAACACCAGGAACGCCAGCCCCACCAGCATCTGCAGGGCCCGGGTGCCCTTGATGAGGACGAAGATGCGGTAGATGACGAACGCCACCAGCAGGATATCGACCACGTCTTGCCAGCGCAGTCCCGCGAGGAGTTCGATCAACGCCCTATTCCTCCTCGGCCCGGCGCACGGCCCAGGCGAGATCCACGGCCCGCCGGGTGGCGCGCACGTCGTGGGCCCGAACGATCTGGGCCCCGTTCCACACCGCCAGGGTGGCCGCCGCCAGGGAGCCCTCCAGACGGTCCCGGGGGTCGTCGATCCCCAAGGTTTTGCCGATGAATGACTTGCGACTGGCCCCGACCAGCACCGCGCACCCCAGGGAGGCGAACTCCCTTAGACGCTGCAGCAGGACCAGATTGGCCGCGGCGTTCTTGCCGAAACCGATGCCCGGGTCGACGGCCAGCCGTTCCCGGGGGATGCCGGCGGCGGCCCCCAGGTCCAGGCTCTCGCGCAACCCCCGCCACACCTCCCCCAGCAGATCGCCGTAGCGGGTATCGGACTGCATGGTCTTGGGGGTGCCGCGCATGTGCATCACCACCGCGGCGGCACCGCTGTCGGCCACGGCCCGGGCCATCTCGGAGTCGGCGCGGAAGCCGCTGATGTCGTTCACCAGCGCAGCGCCGGCGGCCACGACCCGCCGAGCGACCCCGGAGCGGCAGGTATCCACGGAGAGCGGCACTGCCACCCGGCCCACCAGATATTCCACCAGGGGCAGCACCCGACGCAGTTCCTCCTCCTCGCTCACCGGGTCGGAGCCCGGGCGGGAGGACTCGCCACCGATGTCCAGCAGATCTGCGCCCTCGTCCACCATCTCGAGAGCGCGCGCCGCGGCGCGCGCCGGCTCGTGGTAGTCACCGCCGTCGGAGAACGAGTCGGGAGTAACGTTGAGCACCCCCATCACCAGGGGCCCCTGTTCCAGGCGCAGGGCACCGCCGTCCCAGCGCAGGACCGGCGGAGTCGGCTCCACGGCGGCGACCCGCTGCACCTCGGCGGCGAGGCTCCGCAGACCGAACGGTTGGGGTTTGAGTTTGCGCACCAGAGCGCGCAACTGTTTGCGGGTGCCGAGCACCACTGCGTCGCTGCGCTCCACCGAGCAGTTGACAACCCCCCTCCCCACCGCAGCGTCGCCGCCCACCGCGAGCATCTCCTGCTTGAGGATGTTCGCCGCCGGGGCCTTCAACCCGTGCACCTTCAAGGCCAGGGATGCAGCCTTGTCGCGCATCTTGCCCACCCCCGCGGGGTCGGCCCCGACCCGCGCCAACTCCCGGGCGGCCCGCGCCGGATCGCTGAGGTCGAGGACGCGCAGATCCCAGGGGTGGCTCACCCCTCGTCCTCTCCGAAATCGAGACGTGGCTGGCGCGTGCCGGAATCCTCCGGCTCGGCAGCAGCCACGGCCGCCGGATCGGATTCCGCCCCCACGGTGGCCCCTTAGGACGGGGCCTCCGGTGCTTCGGGGGGTGCGCCGGCATCGACTGCCTCCCCTTCGAGCAGGGCCCTGATGTCGTCGGCCCCCAGCACCTCCTTCACCAACAGCGCTTCGGCGATCCGGGTCAACGCCTCACGGTTCTCGGCAAGGATCCGCTCGGCCCGCTCCAGGTTGGAGTTGACGATGGATTGAATCTCCTCGTCGATCTCCTCCGCCGTCTTGTCGCTGTAGTTCTTGTGGGTGGAGATTTCCTTGCCGAGGAAGACCTGCTCCTCCTCCTTGCCGAAGGTCAACGGTCCCATCTTCTCGCTCATCCCCCATTTGCACACCATGCGCCGGGCGATCTCTGTGGCCTTGTCGATGTCGTCGCCGGCCCCGGTGGTCAGATCGCCGATACACATGGTTTCCGCAGCCCGGCCGCCGAGGAACACGGCGATGCGGTCCAACAGGTAATCCCGGGTGTAGGTGTGGCGCTCGTCGATGGGCAACTGCTGGGTCACCCCCAGCGCCCGGCCCCGGGGAATGATCGACACCTTGTAGATGGGGTCGGCCTGGGGCACCTTCATGGCCACCACCGTGTGGCCCGCCTCGTGGTAGGCGGTGTTGCGACGTTCCTCATCGGAGAGCACCAGGCTGCGGCGCTCGGCGCCCATCATCACCTTGTCCTTGGCGGTCTCGAAATCGCTCATGTCGACCTGGCTCTTGTCCACCCGGGCGGCCGCCAGCGCGGCTTCGTTCACCAGGTTCTCAAGGTCGGCACCGCTGAAACCGGGGGTGCCCCGGGCCAGCACACTCAGGTCCACGTCATCCCCTACGGGCACGCCATTGACGTGCACCCCGAGGATGCCCTCGCGTCCCCTGACGTCGGGTCTGGGGAGAATGATCTGCCGGTCGAAACGACCCGGCCGCAACAGCGCCGGATCCAGAACGTCCGGGCGGTTGGTGGCTGCGACCAGGATCACCCCGTCGTTGGACGCAAAACCATCCATCTCCACCAACAACTGATTGAGGGTCTGCTCCCGCTCGTCGTGCCCCCCGCCGAGACCGGCACCGCGATGGCGACCCACGGCGTCGATCTCGTCGATGAAGATGATGCACGGGGCGTTCTTCTTGCCCTGCACAAACAGGTCGCGCACCCGAC
>JARGFW010000057.1 GCA_029211085.1 Deferrisomatales bacterium
GCCGGACCGGGAGGCGCTGGCCCGGGAGCTGACGGTCCACTGGGGGGTGTCGGTGCGCCCGGCTGCGCTCGACGCCCTGCTCGCGCCCGGGGCGGGGGCAGAGTTGGTGGCGGAGGTGCAGAGGGTTCTCGACCCCGTGTACCGCCGCGGAGTGGTGGCGAACCGGCGGCTGTTCCTGGCCCAGGGACAACGGGGGGTGTGGGTCCGCGACCTGGCGAGCCGTGCCGAGGGGATGATCCAAGACCCGGGGCAAGTGGCCGACTTCGAACAGGCGGTGGCCGGGGTGGCCGGGGACGGTGGCCGGGACGACTTGGCCCGGGCCCTGGCGGCGGAACTGCTGCGCCCCAACCTGACCCTGAACGGGGAACGGACCGCGACGCGCCGGCGCGAGGCCGGGGAGGCGGTCAAGCCGGTGCTCTACCAGGTCAGTCGCGGGGAGATGCTGGTGCGGGAGGGTGACCGGGTGAGCCCCGAGCAGGGTCGCCGGCTGGCGGCCCACCGAGAGGTCACCGGCCGGGGTGGTGAGTGGTCCACCCACCTGGGGTTGAGCCTGTTGGTGTTTGCAATCCTCTACAGCGTGTACCGCTACGGTACGGGCAACATCAAGAAGTTCCGCTGCCGCGGGCGGGACGCCCTGTTCCTGGCCGCGTTGATGGTGGGGACGCTGGCCCTGGAGCGGTTGGGATTCTACCTGTTGGCCAAACTCGCCGGGGCCGTACCGGCCGATCTGGCGCCGGCCCTGCTGTTCGCACTGCCCCTCGGGGCAGCCGCGGTGGTGGTGCGGGTGGTCCTCAACTCCGAGACCGCGGCGTTGTTCGTGCTGCCCTTTTTTGCCCTGGCGGCGGTGCCCTTCGAGCATGGCCTTACCGCGCTGCTGGTGTTTGCGGTGGGGGGCCTGGCTGGAGCCCACCGGGCGGCTCGCGCCTGTCACCGCATGGATTTCTTGCGCGCCGGGGCGTGCATGGCCGCGGCCCAGGCTGCGGCCGCCCTCTGCGCGGTGCTGCTGGAACCGGGGCTGGCTTGGCAGCACGGGCTGTGGTGGCCGGTCGGGGCCGCCGCCGGGGGCCTGCTCGGGGGGCTGTTGGCCCTGGGCCTGGTGCCCCTGGCCGAGTGGGCCCTGGGCTACACCACCGAGATGCGGTTGATGGAGTTGGCCAGCCTGGACCACCCCCTGCTGCGCCAGTTGATGTTGCGGGCGCCGGGAACATACCATCACTCCATCGTCACCGGCACCCTGGTGAAGGCGGCCGCCGAGGCGATCGGTGCCCGGGCGCTGCTGGCGACGGTGGCGGCGTATTACCACGATATCGGCAAGACCTCGAAGCCCGCCTATTTCATCGAGAACCAGGCCGGCGATCGTAACCGCCACGACAAGCTGACGCCGAGCATGTCGAGCCTGATCCTGATCTCCCACCTCAAGGAAGGCGTGGAGCAGGCCCAACAGCATCGCCTGGGGGCCGACATCGTGGACATCATCCAGCAGCACCACGGCACCAGCCTGATCCAGTTCTTCTATGACCGGGCCCGCCAGCAGGGCGGCGCTGGGTCCGGGCCGGTGCGCGAGCAGGACTACCGCTACCCTGGGCCGAAACCCCAGACCCGGGAGGCCGCTCTGGTGCTGCTGGCCGACGCGGTGGAAGCCGCCTCCCGCACCGTCCCCGACCCCCGGCCGGCGCGCATTCGCGGCATGGTGCAGAGGATCATCGGTCGGGTGTTCGCCGACGGCCAACTGGACGAATGCGATCTCACGTTGAAAGATCTGCACCACATCGCCGGTAGTTTCTCCCGCATCCTGGCCGGCATCCACCACCAGCGCATCGATTACCCCCTACCGGCCCACAAGGAACGCAAAGACCATGGAGATCTGGATTCGCAACGACCTGCCGGACAAGGGCCTGGACGAGGAACTGCTGAGACGCAGGACGGAGAAACTCTTAAGCGCCTTGGACTGTGAGCACGCCGAGTTGTCCCTGTGGCTGTGCAGTGACGCCACCATCGCCGGTCTGCACCAGGAGTACCTGGGCCTGGAGGGGCCCACCAATGTGCTCAGTTTCGCCCAGCACGACGGGGAGTTCGGCGGGGTGGAGCCCGACCTGCTGGGGGACGTGGCGGTGAGTCTGGACACCGCGTTGCGCGACGCCGCGGTGGTGGGCCACGGTCTGGACGAGGAAGTCGCGTTCCTGGTGGTCCACGGCGTACTGCACCTGCTCGGGTTCGACCACGAGGGGGAGCAGGCCGATCGCGCCGCCGAGATGGAGGTCAAGGAGGACACCCTGTTCCGCGCCCTGCTCGATGAAACCTGACACCTGGCTCGAAACCCTCAACTGCGCCGTGGAGGGGATCATCCACGCGGTGCGCACCCAGCGGCACATGCGCTGGCACTCCCTGGCGTGCCTGGCCTTGGTGCTGGTTACTCCGGCGCTGGGAGTCAGCGCGATGGAGTTTGCCCTGCTGTGTCTGGCGGCCGCGGCGGTGCTGGTGGCCGAGTTGGTGAACACCGCAGTGGAGAGCGCCGTGGACCTGGCCTGCCCCCACCGGGACCCACGGGCCGGGGCCGCCAAGGACGTGGCCGCGGGGGCGGTGCTGGTGGCCGCGTTCGCCGCCGCCGCAGTAGGTTGGTTGGTGCTGTTCCCACGACTGCGCCCCGGTCTGGAAGGTGCCCTGGGCGAAACCGCCCGCACCGGCACGGTGGGATTGGTGGCCGTGGTGCTGGCCGTACTGGTTTCTACCGTGGTCCTCAAGGGGCGGGTCGGCCACGGGCGCCCCCTGCACGGTGGCTGGCCATCGGGCCACGCGGCGGTAGCGTTCGCCCTTGCGACCTGGCTGGCCCTGTATAGCCGCGATGCTCTGGTGCTGCTGCTGGGCGGCGTGTTGGCGGCGATGGTCAGCCACAGCCGCCTGCTGCAGCGCATCCACAGCCCTCTGGAGGTGGTCGCCGGGGTGCTGCTCGGAGTCGGCGTCGCCCTGCTGTCGTTCTGGCTCGTCTACTGATTGTCTCCAGGGATCGTTCCACGAGAAAGGCACCCATGGATACCGATGCCAACCATCCCTTGCACCTGCGGCTGTTCGACTGGCTGCGCGGACGGGGGCGCACCCGCCGCGACCTCATGCGGGAGATGGAGGAACTCATCGAGGAGGGCACGGCCGAAGGGGTGCTCAACGAGGACGAGGAGGAGATGCTGCTCTCGGTGCTGGCGTTCCGCAAGCGCCTGGTGCGGGAGGTCATGGTGCCGCGCACCCAGACCGCGTGCTGCGATGTCACCGCCTCCCTGGAGGAACTGGTGGCGCAGATGCTGGAGCAGGGGCACTCGCGCATCCCGGTGTACGAAGGCGATGTGGACCATGTGGTCGGGTTCATCACCGCTCGCGATGTCTTGCAGTACTGGGGGGACGCCGCCCGCGATCGCTCGGTCAACCTGACCCAGTTGCTGCGCCCGGCCTATTTCATCCCCGAGACCATGAGCTTGGAGGTGTTGCTCGGCGAGTTCCGTCGCCGCCGCATTCACCTGGCGGTGGCAGTGGACGAGTACGGGGGGGTGTCGGGGCTGGTGACCCTGGAGGACGTGCTGGAGGAGATCGTCGGCGACATCCAGGACGAGTACGACGAGGACGAGGCGGAGATCCGCGAATCTGGCGACGGTCTGCGGGTGGATGCCCGCACCGAGATCGAGCGGCTCGAGGAGCACCTGGATATCGACCTGGGGGAGCAGCGTGGATTCGAGACCGTGGGGGGGCTGGTGTTCCACGTGCTGGGGCACATCCCCCAGCCCGGTGAGACGTTCCATTACCGAGGACTGGAGATCACGGTGCAGGATGCCGATAAGAGGCGCGTGAAAGAGGTTCGGATCCGCAGCACCACGCCTCCTCGGGATCTCAAGGGTGCAAACGACAGTCGCGAAACTGCAGTCTGAACCACGGCTCTGGGTGGTCTGCGCTGCCCTCGACGCCGCGCAACGTTGGTCGGAGCGGCTGGCCGGCAGTGGTCTAGAGACCGTGGCGGCCACCGATCTGGACCGGGTGCTGGCCCGGTCCCCCGAGGTGGTGGTGTTGGACCCCAGCGGCTGGGAGGCTACCTGCCGCCATAGCCTGGAAACCCTCGCCGGCCGCGCCGAACCGCCGCCGGCGGTATTGTTCCTGGCGGCCGATCCCGAGGTGCAACTCCGCGCCGGTCCCGCCCTGGCTTGCCTCCCCGCCGATGCTGCCCTGCGCGACCTGGCCGCCGCGGTCAACCGTGCGCGTCGGGCCCGAGACGCGTTCGTACCGTACTGGTCGGTGGCAAGGGCCAGGGTGCCCCCCGCGGACGAGGCGCGCATCAAGGCCCTGTTGCGCCGCCATACCGGTATCGACATCCGTACCGATCGCCAGACCGTGTTCGAGGACGCGTTGCGCACCCGCATGGTGGCGCGTCTCACGCCCCGGGCCCGGGACTATGCCCAGGTGTTGGAGCGTTCCCGGGGGGAGTATGGCGAGTTGGAACTGCTCAGCCAGTTGCTGGTCATCGGAGAGACCTACTTCTGGCGCTACTCCGGACAGTTCCGGGCCCTGCAGGAGACCCTGGTGCCGGGGTTGACGCGCGACCTCAATGAGGGAGAACGGGTGTTTCGGGTGTGGTCCGCCGGGTGCTCCACCGGGGAGGAGGTCTACTCTCTGGTGATCGCCTGCCGGCAGGCCCTGCCGCCGTCATGGCAGGTGGAGGTGCACGGCACTGACCTGGACCGCACGGCCCTGGCCCGGGCGCGGCGCGGGGTGTACGGTCGCCGGGCGCTGCGCAACCTGCCGCCGGAGTTCTGCCGGGCCCATCTGGAGAGCTACGACGGCGGGGCGCGGGTGCGCCGGTCGGTGCGGGCCGCGGCGCAGTTCCATCACCTCAACTTGGTGTCGCCGGCAGCCGATGGATGGGTTGCCGCCCACGGTCCGTTCCATGCCGTGTTCTGCCGCAACGTGCTGATCTACTTTTCCCGGTCCGAGGTGGAGCGGGCGGTGGGGCGCTTCGAACAGGCCTTGGTGCCGGGGGGCGGTCTGTTCCTCGGCGCCTCCGAGACCGTCCACCCCAGCCGTCCCGGTCTGGAGACGGTGCGGGGCAGCGGCAGCTTCTTCTTCCGCAGGTTGCCGGTGGGGGCCGTGCTCCAGACGGAGCCGGTGCCCGTTTCGGCGGCGGCACCGGGCGGCGACCCGGTGGGCGAGCTGTACGCCCAGGGTCTGGCGCGGTTGGACGCCGAGGAGTTTCCGGGGGCCCGCGAGGCGTTCGAAGAGATCTTGGGGCTGCAGGCAGACGACAGCCGAGGCCACACCGGCATGGCCCTGTTGCTCGCCAACCTGGGGCGCGAGGTTGAGGCCGCCGAGCACCTTGCCATCGCCGCCGATTGCCGCCCCGACCTGGCCGAGACCCACTACCTGCGTGCGCTGGTGGCCGAACGATCCGGACGTGACGCCGAGGCTCTGCAGCACCACGACGCGGCCCTGGCCCGGGACCCACGGTTCTTCATGGCTTACGTCAACCGCGGTTGGATCCTGGACCGGCTGGGGTTCCGTCAGCGCAGCCAGGCCGAGCTGCGCGCCGCCCTGGCCATCCTGGAGGGGCAGCCGCCGGTGGCGTTATGGCTTACCGGAGGCATCGGCTGGAGGCCGCTGCTGGACCTGGTGCGGGGGGCCCTGGATGAACGAGGAGAAGGGCGATGACGGACACAGGTGAATCCGATCTCCAGGACTGGCTGCAGGAGGTCCGGACCGAGTACTGGGAGCGGTTGGGGGTTCCCGACTCCGGAGGGAACGTGGCGGGTTGCACCCATGTGCTGTTCGAGGTCGCCGGCGTGTGTTTCGCGGTGGAGGCCCCACTGTGCAAGGGGGTGTTGCGGCGCCCGCGCACCACCCGCCTGCCGGGACTGCCGGGGCACCTGCTAGGGGTGTCCGGCATCCGCGGAGAGGTGGTTTCGGTGGTGGACCCGCGGCTGTTTCTGTCCTTGACCGGGGAGCGGCCCGTCGGCCAGGTGGGTTTCCTGCTGTTGATCGCCCACAACGGAGTGAAGGCGGCGCTGTGGGTCGATCGGGTGGTTGACGTGGTCAACCTGTCCGCCGACACGGTGTTGGCCGCCGAGGCCCCGTGGGCGCACCTGCCCGAGGGCATTCTGCTGGGCCAGTGGGGAGAGGGGGACGCGCCGGTTTTCGTGCTCGACGGCGCCAGGCTGCTGACGGCCAGCGCCGTGGGCTAGGTTGGCTGACCAATCCGGTTGGCTCGGGTTTCCGATCGCAAGGAGAACTCCATGCTTCGCAAGGTGAGGCAAAGTCTGTCCCAGAAGATCCTGTTGATGACCGCGGGCACCATGGTGCTGCTGCTCGGCTTTTCCGGCCTGCTCACCTCCCGGGACCACACCCGTACGGTCATGGACCTGGAGCAGCGCACCAACGCCAACTCCGCCAGCCTGGTCTACAACACTCTGTTGTTCTCCATGGTAGAGGGCAAGATGGACGACCTGCAGAAGATCCTGCAGAACGCCGTGGAGACCAGCGGCATCGAGTCCCTGCGGGTGGTGTCCCCGGATGGGAAGATCCAATACAGCGGCCACTTGGGGGAGGTGGGTCGGCCGGTGGAAGAGGGACCCCAGTTGCGGTTGGTGCGCCGTGGTGCCACCGCCAACGAACTGATCGAGGAGCGCTTTGGGAACGGCCGGGTGGCCTCGGCGGTGCCGCTGCACAACGGCGGCTCGTGCGTATCCTGCCACAGCGGGGACGGCGAGTACCTGGGCGCGATCCTGATGGAGTTCGACTTCTCCGATATCGACCAGAAACTCGCCCGGGGCCGACTGCGCGAGATTCTGGTGCTGGGTGGCTCCGTGGCGTTGGTGATAGCGGTGGTGTACCTGTGCCTGCAGTTGTTGGTGCTGCGTCCCCTGTTTCGGGTGGTGGCCGGCGCCCAGGCCATGGCCAGCGGCGACCTGAGCCAGTCGGTGAAAGTGGCTGGAGAGGACGAAATGGCCCAACTCGGCGGTCACCTCAACACCCTGCGTGCCCACCTGAGGGAGGGCGTCGAGGAGTCGGCCCACGTGGCCGAGGCTCTGGCCGCGGCGGTGGAGGAACTGGACCGCTCCAGCGAAAATCTGGTGACGATCTCCATGGAGCAGTCCAGCGGCGCCGCCCAACAGGCGTCGGCGGTGCAGGAGGCCACCACCACCTCCGAACAGATCGCCGCCACCTCCAACGAAATCTCGGCCAACGTGGAGAGCGTGGAGCAGGTCGCAGAGGAGACCTACAACGCCAGCGTCCGGGGTCGCGAGGCGGTGGCGGGCGCCATCGAGGGCATGGCACAGGTCAGGCAGAAGGTCAACGCGATCGCCGACGCCATGTTGGAACTGGGGAAGAAATCCCAGAAGATAGGCGGCATCGCCAATATCGTCGATGAGATCAGCGAGCAGACCCACCTGCTGGCGCTGAACGCGGCCATCGAGGCCGCCGGTGCCGGCGAACACGGCAAGCGCTTCAGCGTGGTGGCCGCCGAGATCCGCCGTCTGGCGGAGCGTACGGTGGAGGCCACTGCCCAGATCCGCGGTCTGGTGGAGGAGATCCAGGACTCCACCAACGACACCGTGCTCACCACCGAGAAGGGCACCGGCATCGTCATGGACGCCTCGGATCGGGTGGACAGGATCGGCGATAGCCTGGAGGGCATCCTTGCCCTGGTGCGGCAGACCAAGGAGTCTTCCAAGGAAATCACCGTAGCCACCCAACAACAGGCCACTGCCGGGGAGCAGATGGTGCTCACCATCACCGACATCAACGATGTGGCGATCCAGGTCAACCGCCTGGCGGAGCAAGTGGAGAAGGCGGTGATCCGCCTCAAGGATCTGGCCCGCAAGCTCAAAGACCTGGCTGCGGCCAACCGCTCCGCCCAGAAGTTCCGGGTGTAGCCGGTGCCTACTGCGACCCGGCTGCCCCGACGCCGCGACCTGCGGCGGCCCGGTCCGAGGAGACCTCGGTGAGCGTGCAGCGCAAGTATCTGGAGATGTTCCTGGAAGAGGGGGCAGAAATCCTCGCCGCGCTCGATGGCAGGGTGCTTGCGCTGGAACGCGCCCCCGGTGACCGCGCCTCCCTGGCCGCCGCCCTGCGCCTGGCACACACCCTGAAAGGGGGGGCCAAGATGGTGGGGTTGGACAACGTCAGCCGCGCCGCGCACCAGATGGAGAGCACGCTCAACGCAGCCAGCGGCGGCGGGGTCCTGGAGGCGGAAGCGTGCACCCGGTTCCTGGCGATCCTCGACCGCACCCGCGATGCCTTGCAGTTGGTGGCCCAGGGCCGTGAGGCCGAGGCCCTGGCGCTGGACCTGGCGGCGCCCCGGCCCGTTTCCCTGCAGCCGTCGGAGCCCGCCGCACCGTTGGCAGCACCTGCCTCGCCGGCCGCGATGAGCGAGCGGCGCCTGGGGGCGGACCGGGTGCGGGTGGGGGTGGAGAAGCTCGACGCCCTGCAGAATTTGGTGGACGACCTCACCCTGCAGAAGTACCGCATCCTCGACCGGCTCGGCGGCCTGCGGCGCATGGTTCGGCACCTGGACAGCTTGACTTGGGACGGCGAGGATCGAGCGTTTACCGCCAGGGAGCGCGCCTCGGTGCGGACCCTGATGCAGAAACTCAGCTCCGGGGAGTTCGCCGAACTGTTCGAAGAGGCCCACCGCCTCGACCAGTTGGTGGGTGAGGTCCAGGGGCACGTATTCGAACTGCGCATGGTGCCCCTGGCGGAGGTCCTCGACGAGTACCAGCGCACGGTGCGCGACCTCGCCGGAGAGCTGGGCAAGGAGGTGAACCTCACCATCGACGGCAAGTTCACCGAGATCGACAAGCGCCTGCTGGAGGTCGTGCAGGGTCCCCTGCTGCACCTGGTCCGCAACGCTGTGGATCACGGGGTGGAGTCGCCCGAGGAGCGGGTTGCCGCCGGCAAGCCCCGGCGCGCCGAGATCGTGCTGCGGGCGTTCCACAAGGGTAGCGCAGTGGTGATCGACGTGGAGGACGACGGTCGTGGCCTCGACCGGGAGGAGATCCGTCGGGCTGCGGTCGCCAAGGGGGTGGTCAGCGAGCAGGCGGCCGCGGCGATGCTCGGCAACGAGGCGTTCTATCTGTTGTGCGAGCCCGGCTTCAGCACCCGCGACCGGGTCACCGAGGTGTCCGGACGTGGGGTGGGGCTGGACGTGGTCAAGGTGGAGTTGGAGAAAGCCAAGGGGTCTGTGTCCATCTCTAGCGAGGTGGGGCGCTTTACGCGCTTCCGGCTCTACCTGCCCCTGTCGATCTCCAGCCTCTCGGCGCTCATCGTGCGCATGGGTGACATCGGCTACGCCGTGCCCTCCCTGTTCGTGGATCGCTGTGTGCAGGTGGCCTCGGCCGAGCTGGCCAGACACGGGGGTAGCTGGCGTTTCGGCGACAAGGTGTTGCCGGTGGTGAGCCTGGCCCGGGTGCTGGGGGTGGAGGGGGCGCGCCCGCCGGAAAAGGTGTACCTGGTGGCGGTGCAGTACCGCAGCCGGCAGATGCTGGTCCAGGTGGACTCCCTGGCCGAGGAGCGCGAGATCGTGCTCAAGCCCCTGGGAGGCCATCTGGCCGAGGTGCCGTTCGTGTCCGGGGTGTCGTTTCACCCCAACGGCGAGCCGATCCCGGTGCTCAACGTCAGCGACCTGCACCGGCGCTGGCAGACCCTGGAGGTCACGGCGCGCTTCGAGTTGCAGCCGGTGACGGCACCGCCGTCGATCCTGGTGGCCGACGACTCCCTGACGACTCGGCACATGGAGAGCAACGTGCTGCGCGGCCTGGGTTACCAGGTGGTGCAGGCGGCGGACGGTGCCGAGGCGTGGGGCCTTTTGCAGCAGCGGAGCGCGGACCTGGTGATCACCGACCTGGAGATGCCCCACATGGATGGGCTGGAGCTGATCCGGCGCATCCGCGGCAGTGAGAGTCTGGCCCGCACCCCGGTGGTGGTGGTCTCCACCCGCGGCACCGACGCGGACCAGGAGGCCGGGTTCCTGGCGGGCGCCGACGCCTACATCCTCAAGGACCGTTTTACCCAACGCGAGTTGGGGGAGACCCTGCGCGGGCTGCTCTCCCAGTCTCGGCAACCGGCCCGATGAGGGGCAGAGGACCGTGCAACGTGCGGAGGAGCAGAGCCCCTTGATCCGGGTACTGGTGGTGGATGACTCGCGCCTGGTGCGCACCGTGGTGCGGGAGATCCTGGAAGCCGATCCCGAGATCCAGGTGGTGGCCGAGGCCGAGAACGGTTTGCAGGCGGTGGAGCACTGTGTATCCCTGGGGCCCGATGTGGTGGTGATGGACATCCAGATGCCGGTGATGGATGGCCTGGAAGCCGTGGAGCGCATTATGGCCCGGCGCCCTACCCCGGTGATCATCCTCAGCGCCACGGTCAGTCCCGGCGAGGTGGGCAGCGCGTTCCGGGCGGTGCGAGCGGGGGCGTTCGAGGCCCTGCCCAAACCCGAGGGCGTGACCTGCGAAGAGACCTACGCCAAGATGGCCGCGGACCTGGTGGCGCGGGTGCGGCTCTATGCCAAGGTGGGCCAGCGACGCGGCTGGCGGGACCAGGTCGAAGACGGGGCCGAGGTTGCGGACCTTACCGCGCCGCGGACCTCCGATCGGGTGGTGGCGCTGGGCGCCTCCACGGGGGGGCCCCGGGCGGTGCAGCGGCTGTTGTCCTCCCTGCCCGCCCCGTTTCCCTGCCCGGTGCTGCTGGTGCAGCACATCAGCCTGGGGTTCACCCGGGGCTTCGCCCAGTGGCTGCAGCGGGAGGTCTCCCTGGAGGTGCAGGTGGTGGAGCGCAGTGCCCGGCTGCGGTCCGGGGTTGTGTATCTGCCCCTGGACGGGCACCATCTGGAGGTGCGCCACGATCTGGTGTTGCTGCGCGACACCGCCCCGGTCAACGCCTGCCGGCCTTCGGTAGATGTTCTGTTCGGGTCGGTGGCGCGAGAATACGCTGCCCGGGGGGTGGCGGTGCTGCTCACCGGCATGGGGCGGGACGGTGCCCAGGGGGCCCTGCAGATGAAGCAGGCCGGCGCCCAGGTGCTGGTCCAGGACGAGGCTTCGTGTATCGTCTACGGCATGCCCAAGGCGGCGGTGGAGGTCGGCGCGGCGACCCGGGTGGTGCCCCTGCGGGAGATGCCGTCGGCGCTGCTGGACGCGCTTTCCGTGCCGCCCGAGGCAGTGGCAGAGGCGGGAGAACAATGAGTGATTCCCTGAACATTCTGGTGGTGGACGACAGCCGCATCGTGCAGGCCATGGTCACCGACATCCTCGAAGCCGAGGGCTACGCGGTGCGCCAGGCCGAAAACGGGCGCCACGCCCTGGAGATGGTGGCCGAGCAGCGCCCGGATCTGGTCTTGCTCGACGTGATGATGCCGGAGATGGACGGTTACGAGACCTGCGCCGCCCTGCGCGAGGATCCGGAGTATCTGCCGGTGCTGATGATCACCGCCAAGAGCGATCTGGAGGACCTGGTCAAGGGGCTCGAGGCGGGGGCCGACGACTACATCTCCAAGCCCTTCGACCATGTGGAGTTGCTGGCCCGGGTGAAGAGCCTGCTGCGCATCCGCACCCTGCAGAAGCGCCTCTACGCCCAGAACACCGAGCTGGAGGCCAAGAACCAGCAGTTGCGAGCCCTGGCTGGCCAGCTCGACGCCCTCAACCAGGAACTGCGCCTGCTGTCGGTGACCGACGGGCTGACCAAGGCCTACAACCACCTCCACTTCCAGGAGCGGTTCAAGAGCGAGTTCGCCCGCGCGGTGCGCTACGGCGATCCGCTGAGCTGCGTGATGATCGACATCGACCACTTCAAGCGGGTCAACGACACCTACGGCCACCCCGTGGGGGACAGGGTGCTGGTGCGGCTCGTGGAGATCCTCAAGGACGCGATCCGTAGCGAGGATCTGGTGGCGCGCTACGGGGGGGAGGAGTTCGTGTTGCTGCTGCCCCAGACCGACGCCGCCCACGCCGCCCACCTCGCCGAGCGGGTGCGGGAGCGTGCCGAGGCGGAACGCCTGCGCCTGGCCGCCGGCGGCGAACTGAGCTTCACCGTCAGTCTCGGGGTGGCGGACCTCCGGCCCGACACTGCCCCGATGGAGCGCGATGCCCTGCTGTCCGCCGCGGACAACGCCATGTACCGGGCCAAGGCCAATGGGCGCAACCGCGTCGAGGTGGCGTGACCCGGGCCTCTGGCTGCTCGCGGCCTGGGGTGCCCTGGTCGCCGCCCTGGGTTTCCCTCCGGCCGGGGTCTGGCCCATGGCCCTGCTGGCTCCGGCTCCTCTGTGGGCTGCCGCCGTCCCCTCCGCCCCCCGGCAGGCCGCCGCCCGCGGCTTCGCCTTCGGCCTGGGTTTCTATCTCTCCCTGATCTGGTGGATCGTGCCCACCGTGGTGCGCTACGGCGGCCTGCCCTGGGTGGCCGGCGCCGCGTGCCTGGTGTGCCTGGCCGCCGCCCTGGCTGTCTACCCCGCCGTGGTCGCCGCGGTGTGCGGCTGGGTCGGCACCCGCCGGCCGGCGGGTGCCCTGCTGCTCGCTCCCCTGCTCTGGTCAGGGGCCGAGTGGGCCCGTGGGGTGGTGTTCAGCGGCTTTCCCTGGGGTGACCTGCCCCAGGCCCTGTGGCAGGTGCAGCCGGCCCTGGACTTGGCACCCTGGGTGGGCATCGAGGGGGTTCGCCTGCTGGTGGCGGGGCTCGCGGTGGCTCCGGCGTGGTTGCTGCTGCGTCTCGGTGGTCGCCGCTGTAGCCCCCTGGCCCTGGTGCCGGCGGTGCTGGCGGCAGGGTGCGCGGTGGGTCTGTGGTTGGTGCCCCAGCCGGACACCGGGCCCGGGACCCGCATCGGCGTGGGGGTGGCCCAGGGCAACATCGACCAAGCGCGCAAGTGGGACCCGGAGTACCGGCGCGAGACCCTGGAGCGCTACGCGCAGCTCAGCCGCCGAGCCATGGGAGACGGCACCGCCGGGTCGCCTGCCCTGCTGGTGTGGCCAGAGACCGCCATGCCGTTCTACGCCCAGGACCCCGGCCCCCTGCCCGGCCGGGTGGCCGAACTGGCGCGGGAGCTCGGCGTCGCCGTGGTGTTCGGCGCCCCGGCCTACGAGCGCAGCGCCGACGGGGTGGAGTACCGCAACGCGGTGTTCCTGCAGGGTGCCGATGGCCGTCGCGGGGGCCGCTACGACAAGGTGCATCTGGTGCCGTTCGGCGAGTACGTGCCTTTGGGGCGCTATCTGCCGTTCGTCAAGAAGCTGGTGCAGGGGGCGGGGGACTTCACCCCCGGCCCGGAGATGCTGCTCCTGGGAGGGGGCGGCGACGTGCCGCGGCTGGGTCCCCTGGTGTGCTTCGAGGTGATCTTCCCCGCGCTGGCGCGCAGCCATGCCCGCCGCGGGACACAGTTGCTCACGGTGGTCACCAACGACGGCTGGTTCGGGCACACCCCGGGCCCCTACCAACACCTGGCGTTCGCCGCCTGGCGCGCCGCCGAGAACCGCCTGCCCCTGGTGCGGGCGGCCAACACCGGGGTGAGTGCGGCGTTCGACCGCCGGGGCCGTCTGCTGCACGCCACCGAGCTGGGCACCGCGGCCGCGTTCCGTGTGGAACTGGATCTGCCCTCCGGCCCGCCGCCGCCGTCGGTGTGGCTGGGGCCGTGGCTGGGCCCCGGCTGCCTGGTGTTGGCGGCCCTGGGGGTTTTTGCTATTCTCCCCGCCCTCCGGCGCGCGCCGCCGGAGTTGTCTGAAACCACCCCCTGAGGAGCGTTCCATGGCGTTGCCGGAGCAAGTAGAGGACCTGTCCCATCGACTCGCCGCGTTGTGGAGGCATCTTTGACTTAGGGGGCAAGGAAAAACGGGCCGCGGAGCTCGACGACCAGATGGCGCGGCCGGATTTCTGGGACGACCCCGAGCGGGCCACCCAGGTGAGCCGCGAGCGCAACCAGGCCCGGGCCGCGGTGGACGCCTGGAAGGCCCTGCGTACCGCCCTGGACGACTGCGAGGTGGCCCTGGAGCTGGTGGCCGAAGAGGATGACCCGGAGCTGGAATCCGAGACCGAGGCGCGGCTCGCCGAGGTGGAAAAGGGGGTGCGGGGCATCGAGTTCCACAAGATGCTCTCCGGGCCCCGGGATCCGGGCAATGCGATTTTGGCGATCAACGCCGGGGCCGGGGGCACCGAGGCCCAGGACTGGGCCGAGATGCTGCTGCGCATGTACCTGCGCTGGGCCGAGAAGCGCGGCTACGAGGCCGAAGTGGTGGACCTGCAGCCCGGCGAGGAGGCGGGGCTGAAGAGCGCCACCGTGACCGTGGAAGGGGACTACGCCTACGGCTACCTGAAGGCCGAGCAAGGGGTGCACCGGCTGGTGCGCATCAGCCCGTTCGATTCCCAGGCCCGACGCCATACCTCGTTCTCCTCGGTGGCGGTGTACCCCGAGGCTGAGGAGGCGGAGGAGATCGAGATCGACCCCAAGGATCTTCGGGTGGACCTGTACCGGTCCAGCGGCGCCGGCGGCCAGCACGTCAACAAGACCGACTCGGCGATACGCCTCACCCACCTGCCCACCGGCATCGTGGTGGCCTGCCAGAACGAGCGCAGCCAGCACAAGAACCGCGCCACCGCCATGCGCATCCTGCGGGCACGGCTGCTGGAGGCCCAGCGCCTGGAGCGGGAAAGGGAGATGCAGGCCCAGGAGGCGGAGAAGATGGAGATCGCCTGGGGCAGCCAGATCCGCTCCTACGTGTTGCAGCCCTACCAGAAGATCAAGGACCACCGCACGGACCTGGAAGAGGGCAACGTGCAGCGGGTGCTCGACGGCGACCTGGACGCGTTCATCGAGGGGTTCCTGTTGTTTACCGCCGAAGCAGAAGCGGGCCGGGCCTGACCCACCGGCGCCGGCACGCCGCAGCGTTCCGACCCACACCCTGGGCTTGCCCGCAGCGGGCCTCCCCCGAATTCCTCGAATATTCCTCCTGCCGCGCGGAGCCTCTGTGGACGCGACCGTCTTCCTCTCCACCTTTGGCCTGATCTTCCTGGCGGAGTTGGGCGACAAGACCCAACTGGCGGCGATGGCCCTGGCCACCCGCCATCCCTGGAAGCTGGTGTTCCTGGGGGCCGCGGCCGCGTTCGTGGCGCTCAACCTGGCGGCGGTGGGGATCGGCAAGGTCCTGTTTCTGGTGGTGCCCTTGCCCTGGATCCAGTTGGCCTCGGCGCTCCTGTTCCTGTGTTTCGGGGTTGCGACCCTGCGGGCCGCGGCCGGGCCCGAGGATCAGGGGGCCGCCGCCCGCATGGGAAGGCCGGTGCTGGGCTCGTTCGTCCTGATCCTACTGGCCGAAATGGGGGACAAGACCCAACTCGCCACCGCCAGCCTGGCGGCCCAGTACGATGCCCCGGTGGCGGTGTTCACGGCCTCGACCCTGGCCCTGTGGGCGGTGTCCCTGCTCGGCATCCTGGCGGGGCGGCGCCTGACCCGCGCCGTGCCCCTGGCGGTAATCCACCGGGTCGCGGGGTCCCTGTTCCTTCTGTTCGCGGGGGTGGCGGCGTTCCAGGCCCTGGGGTGAGGAGGCATGCGGGGGGGGGGAGTGGGCGGTGGACCGGCCCCCGGGGAGGACCGCGCGTGATGCCCGGTTGACGAGGCACGGTGGGTAGTGCACACTTCGAAGTGACACTTTGGGCGGAGGGTGCTCCCATGGAAATCACGGCAAAGGATTTGAGGACCCAGACGAAGAGGGTGCTCGAGTCGGTGGAACGGGGTGAAGAGGTGATCATCACCTACCGGGGTGAGCCCCGTGCCAAGGTCGTGGCGCTGGATCCGACGCCCCAGCGAGGGCAAGGCCAGGAGCTTTTCGGGATCTGGGAAGACAACGAGGACGTCCAGGACGTGGAGGCATACATCGACGGGCTCCGAAAGGCTCGCGACTAGATGCTCGTCGATACCGACGTCCTCATCTGGTACATGCGGGGCAAGGAGAAGGCTGCGGCTTTTCTCGAGCAGATCCCTTCCCCTGCGTTGTCAGTCGTCACGTACATGGAACTCGTCCAGGGCATGCGGGACAAACGTGAACTTGCGGTCCTGCGCCGGGCACTAAAGGCTTGGCGCGCCCCGGTGCTGCCCATCAGCGAAGCCGTGTCGAATCGGGCGATGGTCTACGTTGAACAGCACTTTCTCGCGCACTCGCTGCGCCTGGCCGACGCGCTCATTGCCGCCACCGCCGTCGAGTGCGGTCTCCCGCTGGCGACGGCGAACGTCAAACACTACCGAGTCATCGATGAACTCTCGGTGGTGTCCTACGCGCCCTAGCCCAGCCCCTGCACAATCCAACCGCCCCGACGCCATGGACGCCAAGCGCGACCGACGATGGCGTGGACCTGCATCCCATGGGCCCGGCCGTAGGGCTGGCCGTAGGGCTGGCCGTAGGGCTGGCCGATCCCATCCGGGCGGCCCGCGGCGGGTTTCGTGCTGCGGTGGGTGCCGCGTTGACAATCCCGCCGGCCCGTCCGTAGGATGCCGGGGAGTGTGAGCATACGGCAGGTTCTGGGAGGCCGGCAGACGGGGGAACACGTGACGATCCAGGACTTTGTCGACAAATGGAAGGCCTCGGGCGGGGCGGAGCGGGCCAACTACCAGCTTTTCCTCTCCGAGCTGTGCGACGTCTTGGATGTCCCCCACCCCGACCCCACCGTCCCCGACGACACCGACAACGAATACGTCTTCGAGCGTGCCGTCACCTTCCGACACGGTGACGGCACCACGAGCACGGGCTTCATCGACCTGTACCGCCGCGGCTGCTTTGTGCTGGAGGCCAAGCAGGGCACCGAGCGACAGGAGGCCCTGGAGACTGGCGCACCGCGCCCCCTTCCCCTGCCGGCCGGCGAGGAGCACCGCGCCCGCAAGAAGGGCACCGCGGTGCGCGGCACCGGGGCGTGGGACAGCGCCATGCTCCGCGCGCGCGGGCAGGCCGAGGCCTACGCCCGTGCCCTCCCGGTCGCCGAGGGGCGCCCGCCGTTCGTGGTGGTCGTGGACGTGGGCCACTCCATCGAGCTGTTCTCCGAGTTCTCCCGCACCGGCGGCACCTACGTGCCGTTCCCCGAGCCCCGGCGCCACCGCGTGTTCCTCGACCAGCTGGCCGACGAGAGCGTGCGGGAGACCCTGCGCCTGGTGTGGACCGACCCCCTGGCCCTGGACCCCACGCGGCGGAGCGCCCGGGTCACCCGGGAGATCGCCGACCGGCTGGCCCGGCTGGCTCGGAGCCTGGAGACAGCGGGCCACGACCCCCACGCGGCGGCCGGTTTCCTCATGCGCTGCCTGTTCACCATGTTCGCCGAGGACGTGGGCCTGCTACCGGACAACAGCTTCACGGGCCTGCTGGAGGAGCTGAGGCGCTCGCCTGCGGCTTTCGCCCCCACCGTCGAGGAGCTGTGGCAGAAAATGGCCACGGGGGGCTTTTCGGCCGCTCTCCGCACCCCGGTGCGCCGCTTCAACGGCGGGCTGTTCGAGGAGGCCGCCGCCCTGCCCCTGGACGAGGCCCAGGTGGCCCTTCTGCTGGAGGCGGCGCGCGCGGACTGGCGGGACGTGGAGCCGACGATCTTCGGCACCCTGCTGGAGCGGGCCCTGGACCCGGCGGAACGCCACAAGCTCGGGGCACACTTCACGCCCCGGGCCTACGTCGAGCGGCTGGTGCTGCCCACCGTGGTGGAGCCTCTGCGCGAGGAGTGGGCGGCGGTCCAGGTCGCGGCGCTGACCCTCGACCAGCAGGGCAAGACCGACGCCGCCGCGGCCGAGCTGGAGGCGTTCCACCGCCGGCTGTGCAAGGTGCGCGTGCTCGACCCGGCCTGCGGGTCGGGGAACTTCCTTTACGTCGCGTTGGAACACCTCAAGCGCCTGGAGGGCGAGGTGCAAGAGGCCCTGGCCGCTCTGGGCCGCACCCAGACCAGCCTCGACCTGCAGGGCCTCACCGTCGACCCCCACCAGCTCCTCGGCCTGGAGGTCAACCCCAGGGCGGCCGCGATCGCCGAGCTGTGCCTGTGGATCGGTTTTCTGCAGTGGCACTTCCGCAACCGGGGCAGCGTCATGCCCGCCGAGCCGGTGCTGCAGAGCTTCCACAACATCGAGTGCCGCGACGCCGTGCTGGCCTGGGACGCCACGGAGCCGGTGCTGGGCGAGGACGGGGAGACCGTCACCCGCTGGGACGGCGTGACCACCAAGACGCACCCCGTGACGGGCAAGGAGGTGCCCGACGAAACGGCCCGGGTGCCCCTGCTGCAGTTCCGCAACCCCCGCCGTGCCGACTGGCCGGAGGCGGACTTCGTCGTCGGCAATCCCCCCTTCATCGGCAACTGGCGGATGCGCCAAGCCCTCGGCGACGGGTACACCGAGGCCCTGCGGGCAACACACGACGACGTCCCCGAGTCGGTCGACTACGTGATGTACTGGTGGAACCACGCGGCCCACCTGGCGCGGGAGGGCAGGCTGCGCCGCTTCGGCCTGATCACGACCAACAGCCTGCGCCAGGTGTTCGCCCGGCAGGTGCTGCGCCAGCACCTGGAGGCCGAGGACCCGCTGTCCCTGGTCTTCGCTGTGCCCGATCACCCCTGGGTGGACAGCGGCGACGGCGCCGACGTGCGCATCGCCATGACCGTAGCGGAGCCCGGCACGCGCCCCGGCACCCTCCGCGAGGTTGTCGGGGAGAGGCGGGGTCAGGGCGACGAGGCGGAGGTTCTGCTCTCGCGGCGGGAGGGCCAGCTCCGGGCCAACCTGACGGTGGGGGCAGATGTGGGCGCTGCGGTGCAGCTGCGCGCCAACGACGGGCTCTGCTGTCCAGGAGTCAAGCTGCACGGCAGCGGCTTCATCGTCACACCGGAGGAGGCCTGTGTGTTGGGTTTCGGCCGGGTGCCTGGGCTCGAGCGACACATCCGTCCTTACCTCAACGGCCGTGATCTCAACCAGCGTCCGCGGGATGTCATGGTGATCGACTTGTTCGGCCTCGATGCGGAACAAGTGCGCGAGCGGTTCCCGGAGGTGTTCCAGTGGGTCGTGGAACGTGTCAAGCCGGAGCGGGACGCGAGGGCTGGGCGAACAAAGGACGCCGACGGCTACGCAAGACTTTGGTGGCTGTTCGGAAAGCCAAGACAAGAGCTGCGAAAATCTCTGAGTGGACTGCCCCGTTACATCGCGACCACGGAGACTTCGAAGCACCGCTTCTTCGTGTTCTTGGACCACTCGATTCTGCCGGACAACATGCTGGTCAACATGGCCCTTGCCGACGCCTTCTTCCTTGGGGTGCTGTCGAGCCGGGTGCATGTGGTCTGGACACTGGCGAGCGGTGGCACCCTCGAAGACCGCCCGCGTTACAACAAGACCCGGTGTTTCGATCCGTTCCCGTTCCCCGAATACTCAGAGGGGCAGCGAGAGACAGTCCGTCGCCTCGCCGAGCAGCTGGACGCGCACCGCAAACGTCAGCTCGCCCTCCACGACGACCTCACCCTGACCAAGATGTACAACGTGCTGGAAAAGCTGCGGGCCGGGGAGGAGCTGTCCCCCGCCGACCGAACCTTGCACGAACGCGGCCTGGTCTCGGTGCTGCGACAACTCCACGACGAGCTGGACGCGGCCGTGTTCGCTGCGTTCGGCTGGCCTGCCGACCTGGGGGACGAGGAGGTGCTGGAGCGACTGGTGGCCCTGAACCGGGAGCGGGCCGAGGAGGAGCGCCGCGGGCGGGTGCGGTGGCTCCGCCCCGAGTTCCAGAACCCCGGCGGCCTCGGGGCGGAACAGCTCGCCGTGGAGGGGGGCCGCGCGGCCGCAACGGCAGCGCAGCGGGTGGAGAAGCGGCCCTGGCCGGGGGCGCTGGCCGAGCAGGCGCGGGGGGTGCTCGACGCGCTCCGCGTGCTCGGCGTGCCCGCCACCGCGGAGGACGTGGCCAAGACCTTCCGGGGCGCGCGCCGGTCCCAGGTGTCCGACCTGCTGGAGACCCTTGCGTCCCTGGGGCAGGCGCACCGACTCGGCGGGGGGCGCTTCGGGGTGGGGTAAGGCGGAGAGAGCACTCGGGGGGGAGTGCGCATTGACCGCGTGCCGGTGCAGCCAGGGGCAAGCACCCCCGCCCCGGTGACGGGGGGCCTACTCGGTGATCAGCATGCGCCGGTAGCGGTTCAGTGCCTTGCGCTTGGAGCGGGAGAGCTGGCTGTCTTCGGACGACTGCAGGGCGGCTTCCTTGAGCTCGGCCAGGCGGCTGCGGGCGGCGGCGGCCTCCTCGGCGTCGGGATGCCGGCTGAGGAACCCTTCGTAGGCGGCGACGGTGTCGGTGTCCCGGGCCTCGGCCCAGGCGGCGGTGGCGGCATCGGCCGCCGGTTGCTCGGGGGCCGGAGGCGCCGCGACCGGGGTTTGGGTGGCCGCGGCGGTCATCGCCGCTGCCCGGCGGCGGGCCTCGTCCGCTTGGGCGTGGTCGGGCCAGGCCCGGTAGAACTCCTCGTACCCAGTCGCGGTGTCCCTCCCCTCGGCGGCGGCCCAGGCGCGCGCCGCGGCTGCCAGGGACGCCTCGGCGGCGGCGGTCGCAGCCGCTTGGTTCTCTAGAGTCGCGATGCGGTCGTAGGCCCTGGCCGCCCAGGCGTGGTCGGGGTGTGCGGCGACGAAGTCCTGGTAGGCGGCGACGCTGTCGGTCCGCTCGGCGTTCCGCCAGGCCTGCTCGGCGGCTTCCCGGGCGGCGGTCTTTGCCTTTTCGTCGGCTTGCTCCTCCAGCTTGCGGATGGCGCGCTCGGCCTTGCCCGCCTGGCCGTGGTCGGGGTAGCTGGCCAGAAACTCCCGGTAGGCGGTGACGGTGTTCGCCGCAGCGGCGGTTCTCCAGGCCTCGTCCGCCTTCTGCGCGGCGGCCTGTTTCTCGCGGTCCGCGATCTCGCGGCGCGCGGTCCCCGCCTTCGGGTGGTCCGGGTAGGCGGCCAGGAAACCCGCGTAGGCGGCGAGGGTGTCGGCGCGGCGCGCGGTGTCCCAGGCGCGGTCCGCCGCTTCCCGGGCGGCGGCCTCTCCGGCTTCGCCGCGCAGGCGCTCGATCTCCCGGCGGGCCTGGTCGGCTTTGGGGTGGTCGGGGTGGGTGGCCAGGAACGCCTGGTAGGCGACCACGGTCGCCGTGCGGTCGGCTTCTTTCCAGGCCCGGTCGGCTTCCAATCGCGCTTCTCGGCGCTGGGCCTCCTGTGCTTCGCGCTGCAGGGCAGCGATGCGGTCGCGGGCGGTGCCGGCCTCGGGGTGCTCGGGGTACGCGGCCACGAACCCCTGGTAGGCGGCCACGGTGTCTGTGCGGGCGGTTTCCTCCCAGGCGCGATTCGCGGCGGTCCGTGCCGCTTCGGCGGCGGCACGGGCCTGGGCCTCTAGCGCCGCCGTGGCCGCAGCCTCCTCCAGGGCGGCGGCCCGGCGGCCGGCCTCGGCGGTGTTCGGGTGGCCGGGGTAGGCGACGGCGAAATCGCGGTACGCGGCGGCCCGGTTCTCGCCCTCCACGGCCTCCCAGACCCGGTCGGCTTCGGCGCGCAGTTGCGCGGCCTCTGCCTCCTGCTCCAGCGCGGCGATACGGTCGCGGGCCTCACGGGCCTTGGCGTGGTCCGGGTGCCCGGTGACGAACCTCTGGTAGGCGGCGATGCTGTCGGCGGCGGCGGCGTCCCCCCAGGCCTGTTCGGCGGCGGCGCGGGCCGCGGTCGCCGCCGTGGCTGCCGTCTGTTCGGCGCGCAGGGTCTCGAGCAGGGTCTGGGCCTCGGCGGCCTGCCGGGAACTGCCGTAGCCGGCCAGGAACCGCTCGAGGGCGGGTATCGAACGCGCTTCGGTGGCAATGCGGTAGGCTTCTTCGGCGTCGCGCAGTTGCTGCAACTGCTTCTGGGCTTCCGAGGCGTAGGCGCTCTGGGGCCGTTCCTCCAGGAACCCCGCCAGGGCGGCTGCGGTGCCTGCATCCAGGGCCGCCAGGAACGCCTGCTCGTCGGCAGCCCGCTGCGCGGTCCACAGGTCCCGCAGGCGGGTCGCTTCGGCGCTCTGGGGGGCGCCGGGGTAGGTTTGCAGAAACTCGTCCATCGCCCCGGGCGTCGCCCGCGCCACGGCGCGATCATAGGCCTCGCGGGTATTCTGCTCCCGGCGGCGCACCTCTTTGTCGTACTCGGCCAGCAGCCCCAGTTTGCCCTTCGCGTCCTCCGCGTAGGGGCTCTGGGGGTGGGCCCGGCGGAACGCCTCCAGTGCCTCCGCAGTGCCACTGCGCAGGGTCTCGGCGTAGGCCTCGCGCTCGGCGTCCTCGATCTTTTCCATGGCCTGGGCGGTGAGGGATTGCACTTGCCCCAGGTCGGAAGCGTCGGGTTTCAGGCGCGCGTAGCGGACCAGGTGATACAGGGCCCGCGGGTAGTCCCCCAGGCGGAAAAAGTACAGAACCCCGAGGTTGTAGTGGACGTCGGAGTACTCCGGGGCCAATTTAAGGGCGGCGAGATACTGGTCGCGGGCGGCGTCATACTCGCGCAGCTTCAGGTGCTGGTTGCCAGCATCCTTGCGTCGTACGGCGTCCGCGGGCGGTTCGGCCCAGACGCTGGCGGCGGAAGCGAACAGGGCGATTGCAGCGACCATGGCGCGCATCGGCACTCCACACGGGCGGATCAGAGGGTCCCCAGCCTTTTGCTCAAACGGCTATGTATTCTATCGGCACAAGAGCGCTCCACACAAGCCCGGGAAGCCCGATCCTCGGGAAAAATTCCTTGACTGGGGGGCACTGCCTCCTATAATGGCGTGCTCCCATTGCCCGCCCCGGAGGCTCCTCCGTGCATCCCCATGACGTTCGAGTCGATCACCTGCCGCCCGAGGGGGCGACCTTCGATGTGCGGCTCGATGCGGCGGCGGCCACTGCCCTGTTGCGGGAGCGAGGTTTGTCCGAGCCCCTGGAAGCCCGGGAGTTGAGCGCCCGGATCCGGGTGATTCCCGGCGGCGACGACGTGTTCGTATTGGGTGAGTTGCAGGGGGCAGTGGTGGGCCCGTGTTCCCGCTGCCTGGAAACCTGTGAACAACCCCTGGGAGGGGAGTTCCACCTGACCTTCGTGCACGGCAACGTGCCGGGGGAGGGGGGCGAGATGGAACTCCACCGGGAGGATATGGACCTGGAGCTGTTGCAAGGCGACAGCATCGACCTCGATGCGGTGGTGGCCGAACAGCTGTTTCTGCAGCTGCCCACCCGTGCGGTGTGCAGCGAGGAGTGCCGGGGGCTGTGTCCGGTGTGCGGGGGCAACCGCAACGACATGCCGTGTGCGTGCGGGGATTCCACACCCGATCCCCGTTTCGCGGCCCTGGCAGCCCTGCGCGGAAGCGGGGCAGTATCTGACGACTGACCGGCACTTCGGCCCAGGGGGCCACGGGCCGAAACGATGGACCCAACCTCATCCGTAACTCGTTGAAGGAGTAGACGATGGCAGTCCCCAAGAGACGTGCTTCCCTGACGCGCAAGCGCAAACGTCGGGCCAACCTGGGCCTGTCGGCCCCCAACCTGGACACCTGCCCGGGCTGCCTGGAGCCCAAACTGCCCCACCGCGTGTGCGCCGCCTGCGGCACCTACAAGGGCCGCGAGGTGCTGGCGATGGCAGAGGAAGAGGCCTAGAGGCCTTTTCTGAGTTCGCCGCCTGATGCGAATCGCCGTCGATGCCATGGGGGGAGACAACGCCCCCGAGGCGGTGATCGAGGGCTCCGTTCAGGCGGCGCGCGAGAACGGTACCCACGTCATCCTGGTGGGTGATCGCGAGATCCTTCACCAGCACCTCAAGAACTACTCCGTTGCCGGCCTGCCGATCTCCGTCAAGCACGCCTCCGAGGTGGTGGGCATGCACGAAAGCCCGTCTCTGGCGGTGCGGCGCAAGCGTGACTCGTCGATTCGGGTAGCGTTCGAGCTGGTCAAGGCTGGAGAGGCCCGGGGGGTGGTGAGTGCGGGCAACTCGGGCGCGGCGATGGCCCTGGCCATGTTGATCCTGCGCCTGTTGCCGGGGCTGGAGCGCCCGGCGATTGCCGCGCCCGTGCCGTCCCTGCACGGCTCCACGGTGTTGTTGGACGTGGGTGCCAACGTGGACTGCAAGCCGTTGCACCTGGTGCAGTTTGCCATCATGGGTGAAGTGTACTGCCGCTACATGCTGTGCAACGACCGGCCCCGGGTGGGGGTGCTCTCCAACGGTGAGGAGGAGAGCAAGGGTACGGAGTTGACCCGCAGTGCCCATGAGGCGCTCAAACACTCCAGCCTCAATTACATCGGCTACGTCGAGGGCCGCGACATCTTCCTGGGCGGCGTGGATGTTGTGGTCACCGACGGGTTTACCGGCAACGTGGTGCTCAAGACTGCCGAGGGGCTGGCCAAGGCCACCAGTACCATCCTGCGCGAGGAGTATGGCCGCGGGATGTGCAACAAACTGGGCTACCTGTTTTCCCGGCGTGTGCTGCGTCACCTCAAACAGCGAGTGGACTATACCGAGGTGGGGGGTGCCCCCCTGCTGGGGGTCAACGGCGTCGGTATCGTCGCCCATGGTTCTTCGGATGCCCACGCGGTCAAGAACGCGATCCAGGTGGCCCGGGAGTTCATCGAGCGCCGGGTGAACCTGCATATGCTGCAGGTGCTGGAGAAGAACCAGGACCTGGAGGCGTGGGCGTCGAAGAAGGAACGCAAGTTCTGGTCCCAGCTCAAGGACAAGATCATCCATCCAAGACGGGACGGGGAAGAGGTGGACGAAGGCTGAGCCCCGGGGTGTTATCGCCTCCTTCGCCAGCCCCGGCCAAGGTTGGTCTTGCACCGCCCCGGGTCACTTTGTATAGTCTGCCGCAGTTTTCCGCACTGCCCGTCCAGCAATCCCCGCCGGGAGTTTCCGTATGGGTCTCGTTTTCCTGTTTCCGGGTCAGGGGTCCCAGTACGTCGGAATGGGCCGGGAGCTGGCCGCGGCGTTCCCCGCCGCCCGCCACGCTCTGGCAGAAGCCGACGCTGCACTGGGGCGCCCCCTCAGCCGCCTCCTCGACCAGGGGCCGGAGGAGGATCTGCGGCTGACCTGGAACACCCAGCCGGCGATCCTGGCGGTGAGCGTGGCTTGCCTGAGGGTCCTGGGCGACGTGGAACCGCTGGCCTGCGCGGGCCACTCCCTGGGGGAGTACGCGGCGCTGGTGGCCTCCGGTGCCCTGGACTACGCCGACGCCCTGCGCACCGTCGAGCAGCGTGGTCGCTTCATGCAGGAGGCCGTGCCGGTGGGGGTGGGAAGCATGGCCGCGGTGCTGGGGTTGAGCCCCGAACACCTGCGGGAGATCTGCGAACAGATCTCCCGCGACGGGCACCGGGTGCAGTTGGCCAATGACAACTGCCCCGGTCAGGCGGTGATCTCCGGCCATGTGGCTGCGGTGGAAGCCGCGGTGGTGGCGGCCCGGGAGGCCGGGGCCAAGCGGGCCGTGCCCCTGGCGGTGAGTGCGCCGTTCCACTGTGACCTGATGGCCCCGGCGGCGGAACGACTGGCCCCGGTGCTGGAGGGCGTTGCGATCGCCACGCCCCGGCTGCCGGTGGTGGCCAATGTGGACGCCGCGGTACACGGCGACGGTCCCTCGGTGGCCCGGCGCCTGGTGCAGCAGGTGCGCTCGCCGGTGCTGTGGCAGGGCTGCGTGCGCAAGCTCATCGAGCTCGGTGGCAGTCGCTTTGTAGAGATCGGTCCCGGCAAGGTGCTTACGGGCCTGATGCGGCGCATCGACCGCGACCTGCCCGCCGCGAATGTAGAGGATCCGGCCTCCCTGGAGGCCTTTCAGAAGGGGTTGTAGATGGGCGAGTTCCAAGGCACGGTGGCCCTGGTCAC
>JARGFW010000348.1 GCA_029211085.1 Deferrisomatales bacterium
GGCGTTGCCCTCGGTGGAGGCGATGATGATCGTCTTGCCCGACGACGAGGGGCCGAACTCCTTCGACAGGTCTACCCGGATGGTCAGCACGTTCCCTGTGACGCTCATCTCCACGTTCTTCATGGTTTGTCTCCTGTGGGGTGCCTGGGGTCATCCGCCAGGACCCTGGACCTAGCGGAACCCGACAGGGCCGCTGCGAAGGCGCAGGCAGCATGCCGCGCCGGCGTTGCACGGACCCGGAAATCGTCCGGCAGGCAAGATAGCAGTTGCCCTGACGGAGGTTTCCCGTGTCGGAAGGGGTTCAGGTAGAGCGGGAACAAGTGCGTGGTTTTACTTTATTGGCTATATTCTAAATATATAGTCAAAATAAACTATTGATCACCTGGGAAAACCCCGAAAATTACATAGACAAAATAAACTATTTTTTCTATACATAGTCGAAAAAGGCTATATGCCACCCGGCAGGAGAGATCGTCCATGCCCGTTTGCCTCACCGCCGACATCATCGCCTCCCGGGACCACCCCGAACGTGCCGAACTGCAAGAACGTGTGGAAGCAGTCCTCCGCAACGCCAACGATCAGTTCGGCAACGAACTCCTGGTGCCCCTGACCATTACCCTGGGGGACGAATGGCAGGGCCTGACCCGCTCGGTGGCGGGTGCCGCCCGGATCGATTTCCGCCTGCGACAGTGCCTGCACCCCCTGGCCATCGCCAGCGGCATCGGCGCCGGATCCGTGGCCACCCCCCTGCGCGAGCGAACCAGTCAGATGGATGGGCCCTGCTTCCACCTCTCGCGCAGCGCCGTCGACGCCGCCAAGCAGGAGCGGAGTGCCGCCACCGTGTTTCGTACCGACCACGACCCGCGCGATACCGCCGCCAATGCCCTGTGTCAGCTGCTCCACGCCCTGTCCGAACAGTGGACGGAACGCCAGTTCGAGAATCTGATCGCCTTCATCGAACACGGCACCGAAGCGACGGCAGCGAGAGCCCTGGGGGTCTCCCAGCCTACCCTGCACCAGAGTCTGGCACGTTCCCGGGGCAAGACCTACCTGGCCGCCCGCGAGGCCCTGTTCCGGTTCCTCGAAACCTGCCCAGCCGCGCCGAACTCACCCACAGGGAGGAGTGCCGATGCTTGACGGGATGCTGGTGATAGCGGGGTATATTGCCGTCGTGCTGGGCGGAGGCCCCGTGGTCGAAGCGGCCCTGTCCACCCTGTTGTCGGCGGAAGAGTCGGCGACCATCCAGGCGTTCCGCGGGCGGGGCCTGCACGTCGGTGGCAGGGTTATCGGCCAGTTGGAGCGGTTTCTCACCCTCACCTTCATCCTGGCCGACAACTACACCGCCATCGGTCTGGTGTTGGCCGCCAAGGGCATCATCCGCTACGGCGAGATCCGCGAGCCGAAGGACCAGCAGATCGCCGAGTACGTGCTCGTCGGCACCATGTTGAGTCTGTCCTGGGCCGTGCTGGTGGGCGGCGTGTTGCGCTGGCTGTTGTAAGGGCCCGGGTCCTCCCGAACGGCATCACCCCCCACCCCTCCCTAGCGGCGGCGTCCGCCGCCGAAGATGCCCCCCAGCACTCCGCGCAGGATCTGCCGGCCGATCTGGCTGCCGATGGTGCGGGCGGTCTGCTTGGCCATGCTCTCCACCAGGCCCTGGCGGCGCTTGGTGCCCCACAGCAGATCGCCCAGTTTGCCGCGCCCTTCCGGCTCCGCCGCGGCCGCCTCTGCCGGCACCGCCCGCCGGCTGAGGATCTCGTAGGCCGATTCCCGGTTCACCGGCGTGTCGTACTTGGCACCCAGCGGGCTCCGCGCCCGCACCGCCGCGCGTTCCTCGGAGGTGATCGCCCCCATCCGGCAGCGCGGGGGGCACACCAGGGTGCGCTCCACGGGCAGGGGAACGCCCTTCTCCTGTAGGGTCGACACCAGCGCCTCGCCGACACCGAGCTGGGAGATCGCCGCGGCGACGTCCAGCCGGGGGTTGGTCGCAAACGTCTCGGCGGCGGACCGCACCGCCTTCTGGTCCCGCGGCGTGTAGGCGCGCAGGGCGTGCTGGACGCGGTTTCCCAGCTGGCCGAGGATCTCGTTGGGCACATCGTCGGGGAACTGGGAGCAGAAGTACACCCCCACGCCCTTGGAGCGGATGATGCGCACCACCTGCTCCACCCGCTGGCGCAGGGCCGGCGGCGCGTCGTCGAACAGCAGATGGGCCTCGTCGAAGAAGAACACGAGCTTGGGCTTGTCCAGGTCCCCCACCTCGGGAAGGTTCTCGAACAGCTCGGAGAGCAGCCACAGCAGGAAGCTCGCGTACAGTCGGGGCTTCAGGATCAGCTGGTCGGCGGCAAGGATGTTGACGATGCCGCGGCCGCTGAGATCGGTGCGCATCAGGTCAGCCAGTTCCAGGGCCGGCTCGCCGAAGAACGCCTCGCCGCCGTCGCGCTCCAGGGACAACAGGGCGCGCTGGATGGCCGCCACGGACTGGGGGCTGACGAGACCGTACTGCGCCGAGATCTCCTTGCGGTTGTCGGCCACGAAGCCGAGCAGGGCGCGCAGATCGTCGAGGTCGAGCAGCAGCAGGCCCCGCTCGTCGGCCAGGGTGAAGGCGATCTGGAGAATGCCGCTCTGGGCATCGTTGAGTTCGAGGATGCGGCCGAGCAGCGTCGGGCCCATCTCGCTGACCGTGGTGCGGACGGGATGCCCCGCCCGGCCGTAGAGGTCCCAGAACAGCACCGGGCAGGCCTCCGGAGCGTAGCCCTCGACACCGGTCTGCACCGCGCGCCGCGCGAGCTTCTCGCTGGGGGCGCCGGGCAGGGCCAGCCCGGAGACATCGCCCTTCACGTCGGCCAGGAACACCGGCACGCCGAGGCGCGAGAACCCCTCCGCCAACACCATCAACGACACGGTCTTGCCGGTACCCGTGGCGCCTGCGATCAGGCCATGCCGGGTCGCGTACTTCGCGAGCAGGTGGACAGGCTGTTCGCCCTTGCCGATGAGGATCTCGTTCACGCCCGGCCACCTCCTGAACAGGTCTCCCATCTCCAGTGGAACGGCGCAGGAAGAGGTACAGGCCAACCCGCCTTCGCAAACCCGCGAAGACCCCGGCCCAGCCCCCGTCCGGTCCCCCCCACACAGCCGCAACGGGTCGACGCCCCCGCGGGCCGCCGCCCAGCCTTCGGGAGCGCCCCAGGGAAGTGCCTCGACTACCCGATGGAACAGCTCATGTCCACACCACAGCACATGGGCGACTTGATCTTCCCATGGCCGTTCGGACACTTGGAGATCCGCACGGCGGTCCCATCCGGCAACTTCACGCTGTCGTCGACGAGAGGCGCGTCGCACTTCGCGCACGTTGCGTTGACACCCATTCCGCATTTCGAACATTCGTACGTGGCCATCTTCCCTACCTCCCGGGTTTTGGTGGGACTGCCCGCGATTCTGGTGCGCGACGGTGCAGCCCGCGGTTGAGGAACCGTCATGTCTTCCTTGCTTCGATCTTTTCCTGCAGCTTGCGCTCGAACCTGTCCCTGCGAATGACGAAGCGCTCATGTCTGCCGCTGGCAATGAGGTCGCTGTC
>JARGFW010000349.1 GCA_029211085.1 Deferrisomatales bacterium
GTGCTCCGCCGACAGCCCCACCGGAAGGACGGCAGGGGACGTCGCCCTCGGGGCGCGGCCTGCCGCATCTTGCTCTCGGCCGCGCCGTTCCCATGCGTTCCTCCGTTTCCGAACCGTCGCCCCTGCAGTCTTTCAACGACTTGGACGGGCTTCCAGGCGGCCGTTCACGGAACCGCCCCCCGCAGGTGTTTGGCCCGCCACAGGTTGCGGTGGTCCGGCCCCCTGCCGTCGAACCCGGGGGTCTCCAGCACGAACGGCACGTCCTGCAGACGGGGTTCCGCCAACCAACCGGCGAGCCCCTCCCTGCCGATTTCCCCGGTCCACAGGTTGGCATGGCGGTCCCGCCGCGCCCCCAAACCGGTCGCCGAGTCATTCAGATGCACCAACCCGACGCGCCCCGGCCCCAGAGCGGAATCGAACGTGTCCAGGGTCTCTCCCAATCCCCCGGGCGTGTGCACCGGGTAGCCGGCGGCAAACAGGTGGGCGCTGTCCAGGCACACCCCCAGAGGGCCGCCGGGTTCCGCCAGGGACAGCAGGCGCCCCAACTCCTGGGCCGTGTTCCCCACCGCACCCCGGCCTCCGGCGGCGGTCTCCAGCAGCAACGCCGGAGGTTCGGCCCCTGCGGCCCTACGGGCTGCCCCCAGCGCCCGATCCAGGGCATCGGCCACCCGGGGGCAGGCGGTGTCGAACCCCTCGCCCCGGTGGGACCCCAGGTGGGTCACCACCCCGGCCGCACCGGTACGGGCCCCGAACACCAGGGCATCGGCCAGCGCAGCGACCGAGCGGGCCAACTGGTCGGCGTCGGGTGATGCCAGGTTGATCAGGTAGATGGTGTGCACGAACAGGGGGAGGTCCGCGGCTGCCAGCCGGGCCCCGAACCCTCGAGCCTCCCGGTCCGTATACCGGCACGGGCGCCACTGCCGCGGGCTGCTGGGGAAGACCTGCACCGCTTCGGCGCCGATTGCCCGGGCCCGGGGCAGCACCCCGTCCAACCCGCCGGCCACGGAGACATGGGCGCCGATCACCGGAAGCCGCCGACCCCTCGGGCTCACGACCGGCCCCGGAGGGAAAATCGAACCCGTCTTTCTACCATGAAGGGCATGAAGAGCATGAAGAACGTCGCAAGCATCCGGGACCGGCATCCGACCCGATCCCTGGGTTTCCCTTCATGACTTTCATGACCTTAATGGTAAAGAACCCCGTTCTCGCCGTTGCACCCCGTGGTACCAAAGCTGCGTCCCGCTATGCTCTGGGGCGCCCGGCCGCCCCCGTTTCATGCCTCGGGGAGCCGTCAGGCATGGAAACTCAGAACTGGATCAGGCTGTAGACGGGCACGCTGGGGAGTTTGGCGCGGCCGTTGAGGAAGGACAGTTCGGAGAGGAACGCACACTCCACCACCTCGCCACCCATCTGCTGCACCAGATCGACCACCGCCCGCACCGTACCGCCCGTGGCCAGCACGTCGTCGGCGATCAACACCCGCTGGCCGGGTTCGATGGCGTCCTGGTGGATCTCCAGGGTGTCGCTGCCGTACTCCAACTGGTAGGTGGCAGAGTGGGTCTTGTACGGCAGTTTGCCGGGTTTGCGCACCAGGATCACCCCGCGGTTGAGCTTGTAGGCCAGGGCCGCGCCGATGATGAAACCCCGGGCTTCGATACCCAGCACCACGTCGATGGGCTTCTCCAGATACCGGTGGCCCAGCAGGTCTACGGCGCGGTTGAAGCACGACGCGTCGCGCAGCAGGGTGGTGATGTCCTTGAACGCGATCCCGGGCTTGGGGAAGTCCTGGATGTCGCGGATCTTGGCCTTCAGCTCGTCGGGCACGGAGGTCTCCTAGGGGAAAGGGCAGTTGCAAGTTGTGAGTTCTAAGTCATGAGTTGCGGATTCTAACTCGGAAATCAGAACTCAGAACCCACAACTCAATACAACTGCTGAAACTGCACCCGGTTCTGGGCGGTGAGGCGGCGTAATTTGCGCAGGGCAGCCATCTCGATCTGGCGAATGCGTTCCCGGGTCACCCCGTAGCGCCGGCCGATCTCCTCCAGGGTCAGCGGATCCCCTTCGTAGAGCCCGTAGCGCAGTCTCAGAATGTCCTGTTCCCGGGGGCTGAGGTGTTCGAGCCACTCCTGCAGCAACTCCACACGGTTCTCTTCCAGCATCACCTCGGAGGGATCGGCGGCGTGGGGATCCTCCAGGGTGTCGCCCAGGGAGAAGTCCTCTTCGTCTCCCATCGGCTGGTCCAGACTGAAGGTGCGCCGGGCGAAGCCCAGCAGGCGCCGCACGTACCCCACATCGGCCCCCATCGCCTCGGCCAGTTGTGCCGAACTGGGCTCCAGGCCGTCGGCGTTGCGTACCTGGGAGGCCACCCGGAACAACCGTGAGATGTCGTCGGCGATGTGTACCGGCAGTCGCACCGCGTTGGCCTGGTTGACCAGGGCCCGATCAACGGACTGACGGATCCACCAGGTGGCGTAGGTGGAGAACCGGCAATCCTTGTCGGCCCGGAACCGCTCCACCGCTCGGATCAGCCCCAGGTTGCCCTCTTCGATCAGGTCGAGCAGGGGCATGCCGCGGTTGACGAAGCGCTTGGCGATCTTCACCACCAGCCGCAGGTTCGACTCGATCATGCGCTGGCGGGCAGCGTCGTCCCCGGCCTCGATGCGGCGGGCCAGGGCCTTCTCTTCGTCGCCAGTAAGGAGCCGGGTCTTGCGGATTTCCGAGAGGTAGAGGGAGATGGCGCTGGGGGTCAGGCGCCGCGCCGCCGCCCGATCAGCCAACTCCGCCGCTGGATCCGCCGCCATCTCGATGGCGGCGGCCTCGCTGGTTACTTCCTCCCGCAGCCGGTTCGACATGCCGTCTCCCCTCGAGTGTGCGCGCTGTGTTCGATGGTAAAGAGCCCTTACCGGGGCGGCAAGAACAAAAGGGGATCCTCCGCCCGCTCGTCCCGGCGCACCTCGAAATGGAGATAGCTGGGTTTGCCGGCGGCCACCCTTCCCAGTTCCTGCCCGCGGGCCACCTGTGCCCCCTTCACGACGGAGGCCGACGTCAGTTTGGAGTACACGGTGAAGAGTTTGCCCGGGTGCTCGACGATGACGATGGTGCCGTACGCCGCGGCCGGGGCCCCCGCGTAGGTGACCGTGCCGGCCCCGGCGGCATAGACCGCGGCGCCGGCGTCAGCGGCGATGTCGAGGCCCCGGTTGTCCCCGACCGGACCGCTGCCGAAGCCACGCAACACGTCTCCGTCGGTTGGCCAGGACAGCTCCGCGCCGGCTCCCTGTGGAGGAGTCGATGCCGGCCGAGGCGAGGGCAACACCGGGGCGGGCGGGGGCTGCAACGGGGCCTCTGCCCTCACCACCGGGGGGACGGCGGGCAACGGCCTGGGGGCGGCTTTGCCCCGATCGGTGCGCGCCCCGGGGACGAAGATCAGGTCACCGAGGCGCAGTTGGTCGTCCTTGTCCAACCGGTTGAAACGCCGCAGTTCCCCCTCACTCACCCCATAGCGCCGGGCCAAAGCGGCTACGGTATCCCCCTCCTGCACCGTGTGGCGAACCGCGTAGCTCGACC
>JARGFW010000058.1 GCA_029211085.1 Deferrisomatales bacterium
ACCGATGCTGCCGGCCTGTTCGACACCCAGGCCTTCCAGATCACCGTGGCCGATGTCAACGACCCACCGAGCCTAACCAGCGTTCCGGTTCTCGATGCCACCCAGGACGTGCTCTACACCTACGACGTGGACGCGACCGATCCGGATGCGGGCGACACCCTGACGTTCTCCTTCGATCTGTCCCCCGCCGGCATGACCATCGACCCGACAACAGGCCTGATCCAGTGGACGCCGACCAACGCCGATGTCGGCGCAGCCCATCCCGTCACCGTCCGCGTCACCGATACCGGCGGCTTGTTCGACACCCAATCCTTCGACGTGGCGGTCGCTAACGTCAACGACGCGCCGCTGGCGGAGGACGACGCCTATGCCACAGACGAAGACGCCCCGCTCACCGTGGCTGGCCCAGGGGTGTTGGGCAACGACTCCGACCCGGACGGGGATTCCCTCACCGCGGCCGAGGACACGGCGCCAACCAACGGGTCGGTGACCCTGAACTCCGACGGCTCGCTTACCTACCAGCCGGACCCAGACTTCAACGGCACCGATACGTTCACGTACCACGTCAACGACGGTGTGGTGAATTCGAACAGCGCCACGGTGACGATCACCGTCAACGCCCTCAACGACCCGCCCGTAGCCGTCGCCGACAGCGCCAACACCCCGGAGGATGTTCCCGTGGCTGTGGCTGTTTTGGTCAACGACACCGACGTGGATGGCGACGATGTATGGATCAGCTCCTTTGACACCCCAAGTGCCGGCGGTGGCACGGTCTCCCTGGACGAGAACGGCACACCCGGCGACCCGCTGGACGACCGCCTGCTCTACACCCCGGCGCCCAACTACGTGGGGATGGATTCGTTTGCCTACGCGATCACGGACGGAGTAGAGCTCGCCACGGCCACGGTGACGGTGGATGTGGGAGACGTGAACGATGCGCCGGTGGCCCGGGACGACGCCGTGACGACTCCGGAAGATACGGCGATCGTCATCTCGGTGCTGATCGACAACGGTAGCGGTCCGGACACCGACGTGGACGGAACCATCGACCCGGCGACGGTCGCCATCGGGGCGGCGCCACTGCACGGGACCGCCGTGGCAAACGGGGACGGGACGGTGACCTACACGCCGGATCCGAACTGGAACGACGACGTCACGGGGGATGCGTTCACCTATACGGTGGCCGACGATCTGGGTGAACCGTCGAACCCGGCGGTGGTGACGGTGCGGGTCACCCCGGTCAACGACGAGCCGGTGGCGGTCGCGGACACCGCCAACACTGACGAGGACCTGGCCGTTGCCGTGGACGTGGTGGCCAACGACACCGACGTGGACGGGGACGATCTTTGGATCGAGGAATTCTATCTGACGAGCGCCGAAGGCGGCGCCATCACCCGGGACGACAACGGCACCCCCGGCGACCCGCGGGACGACCGCCTGGTCTACACCCCGGGCACCAATTTCGTCGGACTCGATACCTTTACCTACCAGGTCACCGACGGCGTGCTGGTTGACACGGCCACCGTGACCATCGATGTAGGTGGGGTGAACGACGCTCCGGTGGCGGAAAACGACTCCGTCACCACGCCGGAGGATACGCCGGTGGTGATCTCGGTGCTGCTCGACAACGGCAGTGGGCCAGACACGGACCCGGACGGCACCCTCGTCCCGACGTCAGTTCTCGTCGAGACCCCCCCGGCCCACGGGACCGCGGTGGCCAACCCCGCAGGGACGGTGACCTACACGCCCGCGGCGGACTATTTCGACGCGAGCGTGCCGGACACCTTCACCTATACGGTGGCCGACGACGTGGGCGAGCGGTCCAACCCGGCCGTGGTGTCGGTGACGGTAACACCTGTCAACGACCCCCCGGTCGCCGTCGGTGACAGTGCGACCACCCCGGAGGATGTTCCGGTGTCCGTGGACGTGCTGGCCAACGATACCGATGCGGACGGAGACGATCTGTCGATCGAGCAATTTGACCCGGCGAGCGCCGAGGGCGGTACGATCTCCCTGGAGGACCAGGGCACACCGGACCCGACCGACGACCGGCTGGTGTATTCCCCGGCCCCGGGATTCTTCGGGACCGACACGTTCACCTACGAAGTCACCGACGGTGCCCTGTCTGCCACAGGTACGGTCACCATCGAGGTCGATGCCGTCAACGACCCCCCGACCGCCCAGAACGACGCTACGGCCACGGCCGAGGACACCCCGGTCACGGTGGACGCGGTGGCCAACGACACCGATCCCGACGGCGACCCGCTGTCCATCTTCACCTTCGACACCGTTTCGGCCCAGGTCGGCGCGGTGTCGCTGGACGACAACGGGACCCCGGCCGACGCTACCGACGATCGATTGGTGTACACACCGGCCCCGGACTTTTGCGGGTTGGACACCTTCACCTACGGGATCGTGGATCTGGGCGGGGTACCGAGTTACGCCACGGTCACTGTGGACGTAAGCCCGGTGAACGACCCGCCGACCCTCTCCATTAACGCGGGTCTTGTGGTCGGCGAAGGGGGAACCGGAACCATCACACCGTCACACCTCAGCGGCACCGACCACGATGACGGCGGACCGGATCTCACCTACACCGTGACCACCAGCCCGATCGGAGGACACCTCGAGCTGACCTCGGCCCCGGGCACTCCGGTTGCTGTGTTTACCCAGGAAGACATCGACAACAGCCTGCTCGCTTACGTGCATGACGGGCTGGGGGCACTTGACGACAGTTTCGAGTTCACCCTGAGCGACGGCGGGGAAGACGGTGCGTTGCCTGTCAGTGGCACGTTCACCATTGGCGTGACACCGGTCAACGACCCCCCGGTTTTCGTGGGAGGCCCCGACGAGAACGTGCTGGAGGACCCGGGACCCCAGACCGTGGCGGGTTGGGCGACAGCCATCGACCCGGGAGGGCCGGACGAGGGCGGGCAGGTACTGGCGTTCGTCGTCACGGACAACACCAACCCCGCCCTCTTTGCCGCAGGCCCGGCGGTGGCCTCGGACGGCACCCTGACGTATACGCCGGCCCCTGGTGCCAACGGGTCGGCAGACATCACGATCGAGCTCCAGGACGACGGCGGCGGCGCGGACACATCGGCGCCCTTCACCTTTACCGTCTTCGTCGCCCCGGTCAACGATCCGCCAACGTTCACCGGGGGACCGGACCAGAGCATCCCGGAGGACTCGGCCCCCCAGACTGTGGCGGGCTGGGCCACGAACCTGTCACCGGGCCCCGGGGACGAGACCGGCCAGAGCCTGACGTTCAGCGTCACGGCCAATACGAACCCAGCCCTCTTTGCCGCTAGCCCTGGTGTCAGCCCGGTCGGGACCTTGACCTACACGCCGGCCCCTGGTGCCAACGGGTCGGCAGACATCACGATCGTGCTCCGAGATGACGGAGGCACTGCCAACGGTGGCGTGGACACATCGGCGCCGTTCACCTTCACCCTCACGGTGGCAGCGGTGAACGACTTGCCGGTGGCGGAAGACGACTCCGTCACCACGCCGGAGGACACGCCGGTGGTGATCCCGGTGCTGCTCGACAACGGCAGCGGGGCGGACACCGACCCGGACGGCACCCTCGTCGCGGCCTCGGTCCTTATCGAGACTCCTCCGACCCACGGGGCGGCGGTAGCCCACCCGGACGGGACGGTGACCTATACGCCGGATCCGGACTACTTCGACGCGAGCGTGCCGGATACCTTCACCTACTCCGTGGCGGACGGCATGGGCGGGCGGTCCGATCCGGCCACTGTGTCGGTAACGGTGACACCCATCAACGACCCGCCCGTGGCCGTCGACGACAGTGAAGGGACGTGGGAGGATACCCCGCTTGCCGTGGACGTGCTGGCCAACGACCACGACGTAGACGGCGACCCCCTCGCGATCAGTTCCTTTGACGCCGGCAGTGTGGAGGGCGGGACGATCGTCCTGGACGACCGGGGCACCCCGGACCCCGCCGACGACCTGCTGGAGTACACGCCGGACCCGGGATTCTACGGGATCGACTCCTTCACCTACGCGATCACCGACGGGGCGGAGTACACGGTGGCCACGGTCACCGTGGACGTGGGGTTCGTGAACGACCCGCCGGTGGCCCAGGACGACGCGGTGACCACGGACGAGGACACACCGGTCTCCATCGCAGTGCTTGACGACAACGGCAGCGGGCCGGACGACGATGTGGACGGAACGCTAGACCCGGCTTCGGTCACGATCATGGTGCCGCCCGCCGGCGGGACCGCCGACCCCCAGACGGACGGAACCGTCACTTACACCCCGAACCCCGGTTTCAATGGCCCGGACTCGTTCACCTATACCGTGGCGGACGACCTCGGTGCCTTTTCGAACGAGGCGACGGTGACCATCGCGGTGACGCCCGTGGACGATCTGCCCGTGGCGGCCGACGACCCGGGCGTGATGGTCGTGCAGAACCTGGCCCGCGTTATCGACGTCCTGGCGAACGACCAGCTGGGCGACCCGCCCACCACCATCACGGCGGTGACCCAGGGGACCGCCGGCACGGTTGCCGTCGACCCGGGGGGCGCCTCGGTAACCTACACCCCGGACACCGACTACGTAGGACCCGACAGTTTCACCTACACCATCGAGGACGCGGACGGACAAACCAGTGGCGCCGCGGTGGCCCTGGAGGTCACGGCAGAGAACCACACCCCCCTGGCGATTCCCGACGGGCCGATCGACGTCACGGAGGACCTGGCCCGCAGCATCGATGTTCTCGCCAACGACGGGCTCGGGGACGAACCGACCGCGATCGTCGCGGTGACCCACGGGGCCCACGGCTCGGTGGGAATCGACCCGGGCGACGGGTCGCTGACCTATCTGCCGGACCCCGACTACTTCGGACCCGACAGCTTCACCTACACCATCCGCGACGTGGATGGGGAGAACAGTACGGCTGGGGTGACGGTGACCGTGTTGCCTGTGAACGACACCCCCCTGGCCCAGGACGACGGGCCGGTTGCGGTCACGGAAGACCTCGCCGAGACCATCGGCGTGCTGCTCAACGACGACCTGGGGGACACACCGACCCTGGTCACCGCGGTGACCCAGGGGACCGCCGGGTCCGTGGCGATCGGCCCGGGGAGCACCTCGGTGATCTATACGCCGGAGGCCGACTACGTCGGGCTCGACGACTTCACCTACACGATCCGCGACGCGGACGGGGAACAAAGCGTAGCCACCGTTGCCGTGGATGTGCAGAACGTCAACGACCCCCCCGTGGCCGCGGACGACGCCTACCCGGTGCCGCAGGGCGCGCCTGCCACCCTGGACGTGCTGGCCAACGACTCCGACCCCGACCCGGGTGACAACCTGTGGATCTCGGCCGTCGGCGGAGCGCCGACGGGGACCGTCGTGAACAACGGCAGTACCCTCACCTACACGCCCGCAGCGGGCTTCGTCGGAACGGACACCCTCACCTACACCGCGGCAGACGCCGCCGGGGCGACGGCGTCGGCCGGAGTAACGGTTACCGTGATCGATGCGACACCGCCGACGGTACTGCTCACCGAACCCCCCAGCGGCGGGGTCGGGGCGGCCGACGTGCTCGTGGTTCCGGACCTCATCGTGGCGTGGTTCTCAGAGGCCATGGACCCAGCAACTGTGAACTCCGGCACATTTAGGGTGTCCAACGAAACCACACCGGCCCTGATCGGCGGTGTGGTGACCTACGCCAAGGGTGTGGCCACGTTCACACCCACCAGCCCCTTGGACCTGGGGACCACCTACCGGGTCACCCTCACCACCGGCATTCGGGACGCCGCAGGTGTCCCGCTGCCGAACCCGTACACCTGGACGTTCAATACGCCTCCGGGTCCGCCACCCGACGACCTGCCGCCCCTGGTGCTCACCACGAACCCGCCTCGGGATCGGGCAGGAGTGGCCGCGAACACGGCCATCGCGGCCTGGTTTTCGGAACCCTTGGCACCGGGTGCCGTCGACGGTAGTTCATTCCGGGTCAACCGGGTCAACGGGTCGACCCGCGTGCCGGTCGTCGGAACCGTTGCCTATGCCGCGACGGCCGACGCGGTGACGGCGACCTTCACGCCGGCTACGGCGCTTGCCTACGAGACCACCTACGAGGTGACGATCTCGGCAACCGCCACGGACCTGGCCGGGAACTCCATGCCCCACGACTACGTCTGGTCGTTCACCACCCGTGCGGCACCGGGGACCAACCTGCCCGCAGAGATACCCGTTCCGGACCCGACCCTGCAGGCCAACCCCGTGATGGCCGTGTCGGAAGTGACGTTGCGGGCGAGCCCCTTCGTCGACCCGGACGGCGACGACCACGAAGTTTCCATCTGGGAGGTCCGGCGCGCGGACCAACCCGATGGGGACCCCGTGGTGGTGGAGGTCGTCGCCTGTACAGATGTCGCCTCACGCGGGGAACTCACGGCATGTTCCATCGCCGGGCTCGATCCGGGGCTGCAGTACGTGTGGCGAGTCGGTTACGTGGACTCGGGGAGCGGGGAACCCACCTGGTCCGAAACGTCCCGGTTCACGGTGGGGACCTCGGAGCGGGACAGCAGCGTGCAGGTGGCTTCAGGCACCACGGTCGAACAGTACCGGATGGTGTCGTTCACCCAGTGGATGGACGACCCCGCGGCGGCGGCCGTGTTCGGCCCCGACGTTGTGAAGAACTATCAGGCCGATTTCCGGATCGGCACCTACGACCCGATCGCCGGCGGGTACGTGGAGTACCCTAACGGGCTGGTGGAGCCGGGGCGTGCCTACTGGTTCCTCGCCCGGTACCCGTTCACCGCCAACTGCGGCGGGGTGCAGTGCAGCCTGGATACCGACGTGGACGTGGGCCTGAAGTACAACGGAACCACGGGCGACGGGTGGAACATGATTGGGAACCCAAACCACGCCAGCTACAACCGGACCGACGTGGAAGTACTGGCTTACGACGGCCAGGGCAGCCTGATCCTGCCGCCAACCCCCATCGGCAGCCTGCCCGCCGACAACCCATACGTGGGCTTGGCGTTTTGGCACTGGGAAATGGGAGGCTACAACTCCAACGTAGCGGTGCTGGAAGCCCACGAGGGCTACTGGGTGCAGGCCCGAGCGCCCCGGGTGTACCTGCGGTTCCCCTTGGATGCGCAAACTACGGCCACGGCCGCCCGAGTCTCCATTCCCAGTGCCGGGCGCATCGCGGCCCGGTCCGGCGACACGCCCCCCGCTCCCATGGGTGCTTTGTCCGGCGGAGCGGGGGCCGGCACCGCGGCTGGAGGCGGGGGGGCCGGTGGCTGCTTCCTCCAGACGGTGACGGGAGATCCGGGGGCGGGCGAACCCGGAAACGATCTGGATCTCCCCGGCCCCGGACGGTTCGGGCCATAGGGGTGGCATCGAATCCAGGCAGCGGAACCCAAAGCCCGTGCCCCGGTTGCGGCTCTCCTTTCCGAAGGGGCGTTCCCGGGCATGGGCGCCGGGTGCCTGGCTGCGGGCCGCCGACAGGATGAAGAAGACCCTCCCCCGCTTGCGGTTCACCCCTGCGGTGATCACCTTCGCCACTACCCTGGCGGTGGTGGTCCTGTTTCTGGTGAGCGTTCCCATCCTCGATTTCATCGAGATGAAGACCTATGACCTCCGGTTCGTGTCCCGGGGGCCCCGGGAGCTCGCGGCGCCGGTGGTGCTGGCGGTGATCGACGAGCACAGTCTGGACACGGAAGGCCGTTGGCCCTGGCCGAGAACCAAGATGGCCGCGCTGGTGGAAGCCCTTTCCCGCCAGGGGGCCCGGGTGATCGGCTTCGATATAGGGTTTCTCGAGCCGGAAGGGGACGGAACGCCGGGCGACGGTTCGGGGGCGGAGGTCTCGGCAAATGACCGCGTCTTCGCCGAGGCCATCCGAGGCTCCCAGGCGGCGGTGGTGCTGGGGCATTTTTTCCACATGGACAGACGCGACCTGGCGCAGCCCCTGCCCCCGGAGGAGATCGGGCGGCGGATCGACGGGATCGCCCACTCCCGGTACCCTTTGACCTTTTTTGCGGACGACAAGCCGAGCGAATCGACGTTTCTCGAGGCCTACGCGCCGGAAGGCAACCTGGAGGTCCTGACGGACGCCGCGGCTTCCTCGGGGTATTTCAATATCATCCCCGACCGTGACGGCGTGGTGCGGTGGATGCCTCTGGTCATCCGCGCCCGGGGGGATCTGTTCACCCCCCTCTCCCTGCAGTGCGTTTACCAGTACCTGGACCGGCCGGACCTGATGGTCCGGGTGTCCGCGTCGGGGATCGACGGGATCGACCTCGGCGAGCTGCACGTACCCACCGACGAGTTCGGTCGGCTGCTCGTCAACTACCTGGGCCCGCCGAAATCCATCCCCCACTACTCGGTCGGCAGCATCCTCGGCGGAGAGCTTCCGGGAGACCCGTTCCGGGACCGGATCGTCCTGGTAGGCGCCACGGCTGCAGGAATCCATGATTTCGAGGTCTCTCCGTTCGGGCCGGTGTACCCGGGGATCGAGGTGCACGGGACGGTCATCGCGAACATGCTCGGGGGAGATTTCCTGAACAAACCCAAGTGGACGGAAATCTTCGACCTCGGGAGCATCGTCGTGGCGTGCACCATCACGGGGGTGGCGGTCCGCCGTCTCAGCGCCCTGCCCGGGACATTCTTCCTGGTGGGGTTCCTTGCTCTCCAGGTGTTCGTGTCGGGGTGGATGTTCGTGCGGGACGGCGTGTGGCTCAACATCGTCTACCCGCTGCTGGGGCTGGTGGCAACCGGCGCAAACCTCACGGTGTACAAGTACTTTACCGAAGAGAGGCGACGAAAATCGCTCCGGGAGACGTTCGGTCGGTACGTGAGCGGCCCCGTGATCGAGATCATGCTCCAGGACCCCGACAAGCTCCAACTGGGCGGGGAGGAGAAGACCCTAAGCGTTCTGTTCTGCGACCTCGTGGGCTTCACCGACTACTCGGAGCAGCTCCAGCCCCACGAGATGGTGGAGATCATCGGCGATTTCTTCCAAGAGATGACAGACCGGATCTTCGAACAGGAGGGGACGCTCAAAGAGTACGTCGGGGACCAGTTGATGGGGATCTTCGGGGCCCCTCTCTATCACCCCGACCACGCGGCGCGTGCCTGTCGGGCGGCCCTGGCCATGCAGGACCGGCTGCGCATCATGCGGACCGAGTGGGTGGGAAGGGGCCGTCCGGCGCTGCGGGCGAGAATCGGAGTCAACTCCGGGCCCATGCTGGTGGGGAATCTGGGTTCGGTGTACCGCTTTTCCTACGGGGTGCTCGGGGACAACGTGAACCTGGGTTCCCGTTTGGAAGCCATCAACAAGCTGTACGGGACGGAGATCATCATCGGGGAGAATACCGCCCGGCTGGTAGACGGGCAGTTCCGGCTGCGCGTGTTGGACTGGGTACGGGTGAAGGGACGCCAGTCTCCCGAAACCCTCTCCGAACTGCTCGGGCCCACGGGTACCGTATTCCCGGACGCCCGAGAGCAGTCCTTGCTGCGTTACGGCGAGGCCCTGGAGATCTACCGGGCGGGCCGTTGGAACGAGGCCATTGCCCTGTTCCAGGAGGCCCACGACCTGTGGCCGGAAGAGCGTGCCGCCCAGGTCATGAGGAACCGCTGCCGGTATTTCCTGGCCAACCCGATCCAGGACGAGTGGGACGGCGTGTTCCGCGAACGCAGGAAGTAGCAGCCGGGTTACGGGAAGACCCGGCTGGAACGGGCAAACTCGCCCATGAGTTCCATGTCCGTCCAGGTCTCTCCAGCGGAAACCACCACCGGTTGCGGCGCCCCGAGGTTGGGATAGGCGGCGCAATACTCGCCCGCCTCGCAGATGGTTCCGTCCCCGTCCGGATCGATGCCCGCGACCAGAAGGTAGCTCCCCGGGGGCACGGCGGAAAATTCATACGCGTAGCCCCGGTCCAGATGGGTCGCCACTTCCCTTATCGTTCGCCCGGTTGGCGGGTCCAGCAGCCGCACCAGGGCCGAGCCCAAGTCGAGCACGTCGTCCGTGTTCGAGACCTCCATGCGCACGGGAACAGCCCTCGCCCCGCCGGTGGAGAGCACCTGGACCTCGCCGGAATACTCCCCGGGAGCCAGGCCGGCGCGCTCCACCTCCACCCGAACGGTTGCCGGAGTTGCCGTCACCAGAGCAGCCCGGAGCCAACCCGCACCATCCTCCGTGGCGGTGGTGAGGCCGGACACCGTCAACGTGCCGCCCCCGAGGTTGGTCAAGACCAGGTCGCGCTCGGTGTCTGTGTCGCCGAAGGACAGAGCTGACGACCCCAGACCCGGGTCGAGGACCGGCGCCACACCCGCGCCCCGCCGGGCCACGGCTTCGGCCACGGCCGCCCCGGCGTCGACCAACCCATGGCCGAAATCATCGTCCCTACCCGGCAACCCGAGGTCTATGGCCGTGGACAAGAGGATGTCTTCCAGGTCTTCGAGTCCCAGATCCGGATTCGCGGCCAGGCACAGGGAGGCGACACCCGAGACGTGGGGAGCCGCCATGGAGGTTCCGGCGAGGAACCCATACCCGTACTCTCCGGTGGCGGGATCGACCAGGGTGCTGAGAACACCGTCGGGGTTGCCGTCCCCGTCCAGATCCGTTCCTCCATCCCCTCCCGGGGCCGCCAGATCGACGTCGGTCCCGAAGTTGGAGTACCAGGCCCGGTTCATGGATCGGTCCACTGCGCCAACGCCCAGGACCCCGCGGCAGGAACTCGGCACCCGCGGCCCGTCCGAGCCGTCGTTGCCGACCGCACCCACCAGCAGGACCCCGGCCTCCCTCGCGGCGTCGATCACGGGTTGCAGAAACAGCCGGGCGTCTCCAGCCGGGTCCGGTGCGCTGAAGCTCATGTTGATGACCTTGGCGGGCTGGGGCGGAACGGTTCCGGACGAGTTTTCCAGGCCGGCGGCGTACAGAATCCCGTCCAGGACATCCGACAGGGTTCCGCTACCCCCCAACCCGAGGACCCGAACCGGCAGGACCCTGCATCCCCAATCCACGCCCGCCACACCCCTGGCGTCGTCCGTGGAAGCCCCGATGGTGCCCGCCACGTGGGTGCCGTGCCAGGTGCTGGGAACCGGGCCATCCCCGTCGCCGGGGTCGGTCGGGTCGGGATCCGGCCCGTCCCCGTCCAGGGAGAAGTACGGGTCGCTCACGAAATCGAAGCCCCCCGTCACCCGGCCGGCCAGGTCCGGGTGAGCGGTGATGCCCGTATCCAATACGGCTACCACGACCTGATCCCCCCCGGTCGAGAGTTCCCAAGCCTCCGGAAGACCGACCGCCGCGTAGTGCCACTGCGACCCGTACAGGGGATCATTGGGCACGGCGGTGGCTCCGACCACGTAGTTGGGGACCGCCATCTCGACCCGGGGATCGGCTCGCAATCGCAACACCCGCCCGGCCGTGCGGCGGAGGCGTCCGGCCCGGCTCCGTGCTGCGGCAGCCCGCCCCGCTTCGCCTGGCTCCGGGGAAATTTCCTCCAGCACGGTGGCGAAACCGGGGACCTCGCGGGAAATCCGCAGGCCTCCCCCGGCGACCGATCGTCGTGACCGGCCGGCCTGCGGCTTCCATCGGACCAGCACCTCTCCGGGGACCACTTCCCCTTCGGTGGGACCCCAGGGTCCCCACCCGGTCTCTGGGGAAGGTACCCGGTCGCCGGTGTCTCCGGAGGCGTACACCAGCGATCTCGGTTGGCCTGAGGACCGGACGCCACCCGCGGCGCCCTGGTTTTCGGCCCAAATACTCAACTCGTACTCCCCTTGTCCACCGCGGTGTACCACCGCGACGACCGTCACGTAGGGTTCGCTGACGCTCGGTTCCGGGGTCTCGTACACGATCGTCTCGCGGATGCCGGCCCCGGCGATCCGGGCGATCCGGACAGCCGATCCGTCCGGGAGCACGTCGTACAAGGTCAACTCGAGAGCGACACTCTCCGGACGATCCAACGTGACATTCACTCGCCCCGAGGAACTCTCGACCAGCCAGAAGAAGTCGACCGGGTCCTGCGGGTCCAACCGGCCTGCGACCCTCAGGGACGCGCCTTCCAGGGTGCCCAGGGAGTTGGGAGTGAGGGGGCTGTTGTTCGGCTCGAACTCGGCGCCGGAGGTCTTCGCGGCCGGGAAGGCGAGCGTACCGGCGAGGGTGGCCGAGGCCGCCCCAGAGGGAGCGGAGTCGCTTCCCCCGCCGCCGCAACCGATCACGGTGAGGCACAGGGACACGACCGCCAAAACCAGGGATCTACAAGGGGAACTTTGCATCATCCTTGATGCCGATTCGCGGAGTGCTCCGAAAAACGGGTTTCTCGCCCGGCCCCGGAACGTCCTGTTGCCCCGGGGCCCCGGCGGACGACTACCCTACGAACCTCCTATCGACCAAAAGGCACGGGAGGTGAAGCCGGGGTTGCGGGTCACGGGACGGCCCCGGCACTCGGGGCGGGGTCTGCACCGGGCCGGTCACGGCAGGGTGCCGCGCCGGGGCTCACAGGGCCCCGGTCTTCCGGTCGACCGTGGGGGTGTGGTCCGCCACGGCGGGAGAGCCGGCGGCCCCGTTGAGGGGCGGGGTTCGTTACGGGTGACCCGGGGCGAGGAGGTACGCCTCCAGCTGTCGGCGAGCCTCGTCCTCGGGCATCTGTACGGGCGGGTGTTTCATGGTGTAGGCGGAGATCGGCAGGAGGGGGCCGGCCTCTCCCCGGTCGCGAGCCACCCGACAGACCCGAACGGCGTCCACGGTGACGCCGCCGGAGTTGGGGGAGTCCTGCACCGACAGGCGCGCCTCCAGTTCGATCGGCGCGCCGCCGAAACCCGCCGCCTCCAGCCGCAGGAAGCAGACCTTGTTGTCCCCCTGCCACGGCACGTAGTCGGACGGGCCAATGTGGATCTGGTCGGCGGGCAACGGTTCCGGCAGCACCGCCTGCACGGCCTCGGTCTTGGAAATCTTCTTGGAGCTCAGCCGCGCGCCCTCCAGCATGTTGAGGAAGTCGGTGTTGCCGCCGGTGTTGAGCTGGTAGGTGCGGCGCAGCTCGGCGCCGCGATCCGCGAACAGCCGGGCCAGGGTGCGGTGGATCACGGTGGCGCCTACCTGGCTCTTGACGTCGTCCCCGACGCAGGGAATGCCGGCATCGCGGAAGCGCGCCCCCCACTCCGGGTCAGAGACGATGAACGCCGGCATGCAGTTGACCAGGGAGACCCCGGCCTCCAGACAGCAGCGGGCATAATGGCGGCTGGCCTCCTCCGAGCCCACCGGCAGGTAGCTGAGAAGGATCTCGGCGCCGACGCTGCGCAGCGTGGCGGCCACGTCCACCGGGGGTAGGTCGGCCACCCGGAACGCCCGCTCCGGAGGATATTCCGCCATGTGCCGTGCCACGCCGTCGAGCACGGGACCCATCTGCACCGTGACCCCGGTGGCGGGTAGTTCCCACGGCGGGGCTACCACGCAGTTGGGGGGAGCCAGCAGGGCCTCCTCCAGGGGACGGCCCACCTTGCGCGGGTCCACATCGAACGCCGCCACGACGCGGATGTCCCAGGGACGGTAGCCGCCCACGGCGGCGTGCATCAGTCCCGCCGCGGTTTCAGGGTGGCGGCGGTGGTGTTCGATGCCGTGGAGCAGGGCGGCGGCACAGTTGCCTACCCCCACCGCGGCCACGCGGATTTCCGGCACGGGGGAACCTCCTCGCGGTGGGAGCGCGCCGCGCCCCGGGGCTGAAGATAGCTGCAAGCTACGGTGCCTGCGCTGCGTGTGTCAACGTGAGCTGCCCCGGAAACAGCGCGGCCCGGCCCCCTGGGAGGGGCTGGGCCGCGGCCGGTCAGCGAGGCAATGCGGTAATCAGTCGAGTTGAGCCAGGATGGCCTCGCTGACGGCGCCGATGGACGGGCTGCCGTCCACCGACACGATCTTTAGGCCGGCCTTGCCCTTGAAGTAGTTCACCGCGGCCATGGTGCCCTCGATGGGGTCGTAGTAGATGTTGTGGCGTTTGTTGATCGCCTCTTCATCCTGGTCGTCGGCGCGGGTCTTCAACTCGCCGCCGCACACCCGGCACACCAGCTTGCCGTCCTTTTCCACCGGCTTGATGGCGTCGAACGCGATGTGGTTGGGGTGGTTGTTGTCGTTGACGCACAGGCGACGGCCCATGATCCGCAGCTTGGCCTCCTCGCGGTCGAGCTGGATCTCGATCACGCAGCTCAGGGCCATGCCGGCGGCCTGCAGCGCTTTGTCCAGGGCCTCGCCTTGGGCCGGGTTGCGGGGGAAGCCGTCGAGCAGCCAACCACCCTTGCAGTCGGGTTCCTGCAGGCGGTCGAGGATCATCGGGATGGTGATCGCGTCCGGCACCAGGTCGCCGCGATCGATGTACTGCTTGGCCTGCATGCCAAGCGCGGTGCCCGCCCCGATGTTCTTGCGGAAGATCGCGCCGGACTCGATGTGGGGGAAGTGGTACTTCTTCTGCACCACCGCTCCCTGGGTGCCTTTGCCGCTGCCGTTGGGACCGAAGATCAAGATGTTCATGCGTCAACCCCTTTCGAAAACAGATGTCCGACGGACAGGTCCCCTCCGCGAGGGGATCCAAACGATGCCTCCGGGGTGGTTGCGGGCTGCGCACCACCCCGGCGCCGGATTCTTTTAGCAGCCGCCTCCGCGAGCCGTCAAGCCGAGCCCCCGTGGTGCCGAAGAGGACCAGAAATCTTCGCGTCCGCCGCAAGCGGTGCCGTTGCGCCGACCATCACCGGCGCACGGGCACCCCCACCCCCGTGGGCGGTACCCACGGCGGTCACCCGAAACAGGATTGGACCATGGCCCCGAGCACCGCCGAACAGCTGTCCGCCACCTTTCGCAGAGACCCCGCCCTGCCCTCCCTGCCGGAGAGCGTGTCCCGGGTGCTGGCCCTGGTGCGAGACGAGGAGGTGCACTTCCGTGAGCTGGCGGCAGAAGTGCAGAAAAACCCGGCGATGACCCTGGCGGTGCTGCGGCTGGCCAACTCAGCCGCCTACGCCGCGCCCCAGGAGGTGAACAACCTGCAGCGGGCGTTCGCGGTGATCGGCCTGCGGCAGATCCCCAGCCTGCTGGCCGGGTTCGCCTCGGTGGGCCGGTGCGAGAACTTCCTGAAAGATCCGGCGTTTCACTGGGACGAGTTCTGGCGCCACTGCAGCGGCACCGCGTTTATCGCCGTCTCCCTGGCCCGGCGCCTGGGCCTGCAACGGGGCGGGGGGGAGTTCCTGGCCGGGTTGCTCCACGACATCGGCTACCTGGGCCTGGCGAAGTTCGACCCGCGGGCGTTCGGCGACTGCGTGGAGGAATGCCAGCAGCGCGGGAAGTTCCTGCCCGATATCCTGAAGGCGCGCTTCGGCGTGGGCGAGCCGGAGGCCGGCGCCCTGCTGGCTGAGGCGTCCAACCTCGATTCACACATTCTCGCCAGCATCCGCCACAAACCGGACCCGGCGGCGGCACCGCCGGAGGAGCGCACCCTGGTCGCCACCGTGGCGTTGGCAAGTCAACTGGCACACCTGATTGGCCTGACGTTCTGCCGGGGGGCCGCCGACGTGGAGCTGTTGCTGGAACAGCACCCAGCCTGGCAGGTATTGCGCCAGCGCTTCCCCCAGATGGACCAGTGGGACGTGGCGCGGCTGGTGTTCGAGTTGGAGCGGGAGTACGCGACCAGCGAGGTGTTCGTGAACGAGGCCCGCCGGTCCGGATGTGCGTCATGACCGCCCAAGGCAAGCATGCCCCGGAACTCACGGCGCTGTTCCCGGAGTTCCAGTCGTTCCTGTACGAGGCGGCCGGGATCTACTTTCCCCTGGAGAACCGGGAGCGCCTGCTGGGCCATGTGCAGGCCCGCATGGACGCCACCGGCAAGCGCACCCCCAAGGAATATCTGGCCCTGCTGAACACGTCGCGGGGCAGGGGCAGCGAGCAGTGGGCGTTCTTCAACCAGACCACGGTGAACGAGACCTTCTTCTTCCGCGACGATGTCCAGTTCGCGGTATTCAAGGACAAACTGCTGCCCGAGTTGTTGCAGCTGCGCCGCAGGAACCGCCAGCGCAAACTCAACATTCTCAGCGCCGCGAGCAGCAGCGGGGAGGAGGCCTACAGCCTGGCCATCCTCATCCAGCAACAGTTCCCGATGGAGCAGAACTTCGTGTCGATCACCGGGGTGGACATCAACTCGGACGTCATCGACAGGGCGAAGGAGGGGCTCTACAACCGGTACAGCGTGCGCAACTGCTCCCCGCAGCAACTCGGTGTCTATTTCACCCCCGAGGGGGACAAGTACCGGGTGAAGCCGGACGTAAAGCAGATGGTGTCGTTCCAGGTGGTGAACCTGATCGACCCGGGTTCCCTGCGCGGGTTGCCCCGGCCCGACCTGATCCTTTGCCGCAATGCCCTGATCTACTTCGACAAGGAGTCGAAGCTGAAGGTGATCCAGGCTTTCGCGTCGGTGCTGCAGCCCCACGGCACCCTGATCCTGGGACGCACCGAGTCCCTGTTCGGCCTGGACCACCCCTTCAACCTGGTGCACTTCTTGCGCAGTTGCGGCTATCGGCTGAAGACGAAGTAGGGCGGAAGGTGTCCGGGGGCGACGGGGAACCACGGGCGGGAGCCAGACGCGGCCTGCGGCGTGAGAGCCGTTGGCCGCGTTCTAGGGTCAACGGGTTGCGGTGCCGGTGACGGATTATGCCGCGCTGGCCAGGGTGAGGCTCGAACGGCGCTCCCCCCAGCCGAGCACCACCCGGCCGTCGCCGGTCCCGCGGGCACAGTCCGGCGGGCACAGCCGGGCGGTGAGCCGAATTTCCGGCGCCACCGGTTCGATCGCCACGATCAGCAGCCCCGCGGCCTTGGCGCGGCGCACCAAATCCTCCGGGGAAATCAGCAGGGGCGCCTCGAACCAGCACTCCCCGCCGAAACCGGCGCGGCCCAGGTCGAACGCTTCGCCCACGAAGGCGCGCACCCGGGCATTGCCTTCTTCCTGACTGCTCACCTTGTCCCAGGCCTCACCGACGACTTCCAGATACACCCCGAGAGTGTCTTCGCCCGCCGCCGGAGCACTGGCCGTCGTCGGCGCAGCGGCATCGCCGCCGGCAAAGGTCAGTTCCAGGAGCCGGGCCAGTGCCTCGTGGACTCGGGCGTAGGTGTCCAGTTCCATGCTGCCGGTGAGAATGGCGGCCACCAGGGCGGCGGCCAGGTCGCGGGCGTCATCCGTGTCCAGGGCGCCCTCAACGGCGGCCAGGGACATGGCGCGGCCCAAAGCCACGAAGGTCTCTGCATCTTGGGTAACCATGGAACAGCTCATCGTCCCCTCCGTGACAAAACTAAAGCCCGGGAAGAGAAACTCCGCGAGGGGGGTCAGCTACCGTGGGCGAAGCGGCGCAACCGCACGCTGAGCAGGATGCCGGTCACCGCGTAGGTGGTGATGACGCTGGAGCCACCGTAGGAGAACAGGGGCAGGGGAACCCCCACGACCGGGAGCAGGCCGGTGACCATGCCCACGTTGACCACCACATGGAACAACAAGATGCTGGTCACCCCAATGGCGAGCAGGCGGCCGAAGCTGTCGCGGGCCTTGGCCGCGATGTCCAGCCCCCACAGGATGAGCAGGGCGTAGAGACTCAACACGGCACCGGCACCGAGGAAGCCCCACTCCTCGGCGAGCACGGAGAAGATGAAATCGGTGTGGCGCTCGGGCAGGAACTGCAACTGGACCTGGGTACCCTGCAGGTACCCCTTGCCCAGGAGCTGCCCGGACCCCACGGCAATCTTGGACTGGATGATGTGGTAGCCGGCTCCCAGTGGGTCGCGTTCCGGAGCCAGGAAGGTGAGGATGCGCTGGCGCTGGTAGTCGTGCAGCACCCCCCAGGCCACCGGCGCCGCAGCCGCCAGTGTCGCCCCGCACCACAACAACACCCGGCGCCGCACCCCCTGGAACAGCACCACGGCCCCCGCCACCCCGGCCACCAGCACGGCGGTGCCCAGGTCGGGTTGGAGCAGGATGAGGACCACCGGAATACCTGTCCACAGGGCCGGAAGAACCAGCTGGCGCAAACCGTAGGGGGGCCTCTTGGCGGTGCTGGCCAACACCTGTGCGGTGATGATCGCGGTGGCGATCTTCACCAGCTCCGACGGCTGCACCCGCAGGGGGCCAAACACCAGCCAGCGCTGGGCCCCCATGCTGTGGGTGCCCAGCACCAGCACCAGGATCAACATCGCCAGGTGGGCGAAGTAGATGGTCTTGGCGTAGGTCTCCAGGTGGTGGTAGTCTAGCGCGGCGACCGCCACCATCACCACCACGCCGAGCCCCATCCAGCGCAGTTGGCGTACCGCGAATCCGCTGACCGCTCCGTCCGGTCCGTGGCTGGCGCTCCACAGCACCCCCATCCCCAGGGCCGAGAGCAGCAGCACCAACCCGACCAGCCCGTAGTCCACCTGTCGCAGGGTGCGCCCCAGACTCATCGTGCCACCCCGGCGGTGTGTACCGGGGGAGCCCGCAGCTCCCGGTAGGCTTCGATCACCCGCTGCGCCACCGGCGCGGCCTCCGCGCCGCCGTGGCCTGCGTGTTCGACCACCACGGCCACGGCGATCTCCGGGTCGTCGCTCGGGGCGTAGCAGACAAACAGGGCGTGATCCCGCTGCTCCCAGGGGATCTTGTCCTCCTCGTACTTCTGGTCCCGGGACAGGCGCATCACCTGGGAGGTGCCCGTCTTGCCCGCCACCGGGAAGCCCTCCACCTCGGCCCGGCTGCCGGTGCCGTGGTCCCCGGCCACCACCCCGCGCAGGGCCCGGCGCACCAGTTCCAGATGGGTGGCCCGAAACGGCAGCGTGGCGGCCTCCCGGCGTGGGATCTCTTCCACCTGGGTGCCGTCCCCGTCCTCGATGCGGGCAACGATGCGGGGTCGCAAACGCAGGCCCTGGGGGTTGGCCACAGCGGCGATCATCTGGGCGAGTTGCAGGGGGGTCGCCAGCACGTACCCCTGGCCGATGGAGATGGAGAGGGTCTCCCCCGCGTACCAGGGTTCATTGCGAGCGCGCCGTTTCCACGCCTTGGAGGGGAGCAGCCCACTGTTTTCCCCGGGCAGGTCGATGCCGGTGGGGCTCCCCAAACCGAGTTCAGAGGCCCAGCGATGGATCGCATCCACTCCCGTGTCGAGTCCCAGCTGGTAGAAGTACACGTCGCAGGACTCCACCAGGGCCCGCTCCAGATCCACCAGGCCGTGGCCGGTCTTCTTCCAACAGCGGTAGCCGCGCCCGGCGAAATGGTACTCGCCGGTGCACAGCACCTGGGTCTTCGGGGTGATGCTGCCCTCCGCCAGGCCGGCCAGGGCGGCGGCGATCTTGAAGGTGCTGCCGGGAGGGAACACCCCCTGGTGCGGTCGGTTCTGAAGGGGGTGGCGGGGATCACTGCTGAGTTCCTTCCACCGGGCCTCGGACATACCTTCGGCCAGCGGGTTCGGGTCCAGGGCGGGGACGCTCACCATAGCCAGCACATCGCCGCTGCCCACCCCCAGGGCCACCACCGACCCGACCTGGCCGTCCAGGGCCTGCTCGGCGGCCCGCTGCAGCCGCTGGTCGATGGTGAGCACCAGGTTGCGCCCGGGCCGGGCGGAGCGCGCCGCCAGCACCCCCAGGGTGCGGCCGTGCACGTCTACCTCCACCTGCTGCCCCCCGGCCTGACCCTGCAGGGTGCCCTCCCAGGCCATCTCCAATCCCGAGCGGCCGATGAAATCGCCGGCATCGTACTCCGCGTAGGCGGGGGTGCCGAGCTCCTGGCCGGAGATCTCCCCGACGTAGCCCAGGGTATTCCCCAGCAGGGAGCCGGCGGGGTAGTGGCGCACCGGATTGGCCTGGACCAGCATCGACGGCAGTTCCAGACGGTGCACCTCCAGCCGGGCCATCTCAGCCCGGGCCAGCCGGCGTTTGAGGAGCCGCGGCTTCCAGCGGGCCGGCCCCCGACCCTCGTACACCGCCCGGATCTGTTCCTCGGGCAGCTCCAGCACCTGGGAGAGCTGTTGGTAGATCTCCTGGCGTTGTTCGGAAGGGGGCAGTTCGGCCGGCACGCCGTAGGCGTCGAACGAGGCGCGTACGTCGGCGAGAATGACCCCGTTGCGGTCGAGGATCATGCCCCGCGGGGCGGGCAACCGCTCCAGGCGGATGCGGTTGTTCTCGCTCAGGTAGCGGTACCGCGACCCCTCGATGACTTGTAGATAGGCCAGGCGCACCAGCAACGTCCCGAACAGGGTGGCCACCGCCAGCAGGCACAGGAGGAAGCGGGTGCGCAGTTGACTGCGCAACACCGTGCTGCGGCCGAACATCACACGGTCCCCCGACGGCGGTCCTGGCTTCCGGACAGCAGTTCCAGACACAGGAACACCGCGGGCACCCAGAACGCATCCAGCAGGGCCTGGCGCCACGCGATGCCGAGCAGCACCTCGCCCGGGATCGGGCCGAGGAACACCAGTCGACCCAGCAGACCCGCTGCCAGGGCGTCGGCGCCGGCGCCGAGGGCGGCGAACGGCACCAGCAAAATGGGGTGGTCGTCGAAGAACACCCCGCGGAACGGTCGCGCCAGGGCGTACACCGTCAAGCGCAGGATGGCTCCGAATCCCAGGGGAGCGCCGGAGCAGAGATCCAGGGCCAGACCGCTGGCAAATGCCAGGACCGGTCCGCCCCGGGGGGTACCCGTGAGGGCGAGCCACAGCACCAGGGCGCGGGTGATGTCCGGGCGCCACGGGGGGGGGATCAGATCGGGCAACAGGGTGGTCTGGCCGAGCAGACCCAGGGCCAGGATCAGGGTCCAGAGCAGAAACCGTCTCACGGTTGGCTCGGGGCGGAGGCCGCCGCAGACGCAGCGATGCCCACGAACACCTCCTCCAGGCGGGAGAAATCGGCCCCGGGAACCAGCTCGGCGCGCTGGAACACGGCCCCCGGCAGTGCCTCCACCTCCGCGAGCCGGCCCAGCAGGAGTCCCTTGGGAAACACGCCACCGAGCCCGGAGGTCACCACCTGGTCACCACCGGCCACCTCCTCGCCGCGGCCGATGTACAGGGCCCGGCAGGACGGTTTGAGCTGTCCCTCCACCAGCACCTGGCTGCGGGTGCGCTGCACCAGGCCGTCGATGGCGGAGTTGGCATCGGTTATCAGCAGCACCCGGCTCGCCGTGGGGGTCACCTGATAGACCCGGCCAACCACCCCGGCCGGGGTGAGCACGGGGCTGTCCACGGCGATCCGGTCGTCGGTGCCCTTGTCGAGCACCACCGTGCGGAACCACGCCGAGGCGCTGCGCCCCACTACCCGCACCGGCAGAAGTTCCAGGTCGGTCGTCCGCTTGAACGCCAGCAGGGTGTGGAGGCGTTGGTTCTCCAGTTGCACCTCCTCCACGGCAAGCAGGGCACGCTTGAGTTCCGCCACCTCGCGGCGCAGCCGTTCCGCTTCCTGCTGCACCTCCACTAGGAACAGGTAGCGGTCCACGGTGCCGGCGACCTCGGAGGCGATCCCCTGCACCAGCGACTGGGCGGGGGCAGTGAGCAGTCCCACGGAACGACCCACCGAGCCACTGCCGGCGGACAACAGGCCCAGGGCCAGCAGGACCAAGGCCGCCCCCACCACCACTCCGCGATGTCTCGCCAGAAACCCCAGCATACGCTCTCTACGGCGGCGCCTCTGCGCCGCACCCGTTTTGCAGGTGCGATCCCGTCAAGTCGGGATCAGGAACACACCTCCCGCAGCAGCTCGATCTCGTCCAAAGCCATGCCGGCCCCCAGGGCCACACAGGACAGAGGGTCATCGGCCACCATGATCGGTAGGCCGGTCTCTTCCCGCAGCAACACGTCCAGGTTGCGCAACATCCCGCCGCCGCCCGCCAGCACGATGCCCTTGTCCACGATATCGGCGGCGAGCTCGGGCGGGGTCTTCTCCAGGGCGATGCGCACCGCCTGGACAATGGCATTGATCGGCTCGCGCATGCTGTCGCGAATCTCCTCGGCCCTCACGCTGACGGTCTTGGGGATGCCGGCCACCAGATCGCGCCCCTTCACCTCCATGGTGGCGCCGTCCAGTTCGGGCTCGGGGTAGGCGGTGCCGATCTGCATCTTCACGGCCTCGGCAGTGCGTTCTCCGATCAGCAAATTGTACTTGCGCTTCACGTACTGCACGATGGCCTCATCCATCTTGTCGCCGGCCACCCGCACCGACTGGCTGTACACGATCCCGGCCAGGCTGATCACCGCCACCTCGGTGGTGCCGCCGCCGATATCGACGATCATGTTCCCGGATGGCTCGGTCACCGGCAGCCCGGCGCCGATCGCCGCCGCCATCGGTTCCTCGATCAGGTACACCTCCCGGGCCCCGGCGGACTCGGCGGACTCGCGCACCGCCCGCTTCTCCACCTGGGTGATGCCCGACGGCACCCCGATGATCACCCGGGGCCGCACCAACTTGCGCCGGTTGTGCACCTTCTGGATGAAGTAGCGCAGCATCGCCTCGCAGATGTCGAAGTCGGCGATCACCCCTTCCTTGATCGGACGGGTGGCGACGATGGAGCCGGGGGTGCGGCCCAGCATGCGCTGCGCCTCCTTGCCCACGGCGAGGATCCGCCCGCCGCCCTGGATGTCCTTGCGCACCGCCACCACCGAGGGTTCGTTGGCCACGATGCCCTTGCCCTTGACGTACACCAGGGTGTTGGCGGTGCCCAGGTCGATGGCCAAATCGGTGGAGAAGAAACCGAAGATACTGTCCAGCATGCACGTTCTCTCACGGGGAGGGTGGCAGGGAGAGTCGTTCGGCCCTGCAAATTATTGAAATACTAGCCGCATTCCGCGGCGGCGTTCAACCTCTGACTGATCGGTGGACCGGTCCGTGTAACGCCCGGGCGGGGCGGGCATCTAACCGGGTCAGTAGACCGGTAGTGCGCTCGTCGCCAACGCCGGAGCCGCCACCCGCACCCGCATCGGGCCCTGGCCCGGGGAGGAAACCGATCATGACCGTCAACGACTCATTGCGGCTCGCCGCTGGCTTCTTCGTGCTGCTCAGTCTGGCTTTGGGCACCTGGGTTCACCCCTACTGGTACGGGTTCACCGCGTTCGTGGGGCTCAATCTGTTCCAGTCGGCGTTCACCAAGTGGTGTCCGCTGATGAGCATACTACGAAAACTGGGGGTTGCCGACCCGGAATCCCAGGCGCTGCGGGGGTAAGCGACGGCGACGGCGGATATCCGGCCCAGCGACAGCCGGTTCCGCTGCCAGAAGCACCACCGCGGCCTGCCCCAGGCGGATCCCCCGGGAAGGCCGTCCTCCCGAGCACCTCACACGTCGCGCCGTGTGGACAAGAAGCCTTTTGAAATTGGCGCTGGCGCACTCTGGGCGTCGCGCCCGGTTTCGGCGGATTGGCCCGTCCCCAAGGGGTTTCCCATCTCCCGGCAGGGCCGATGTCCCTTGCGTCGGCTCCGGGCCTTCCCGTATGCTTCCCCGATGATGGGGTCGCGATGATCGAGCAGTTTCTGAAGCGTTTCTGGGTTGTTACGATTCTGTTTCTGGTGACCGCCGCGCTGCTTGCCGCGCAGCTCACCAGCGACCTGATCGCCCGCAACCTGTGGGTGGCGGAGGTTGGCGACGCGCCGGCTCCGGTCGACGGGGCTGCCCCGGTGGTTCCACAGCGCCTCGGCGATTACCGGGCGATCCAGCAACGCAACCTGTTCAACGCCCACCCCAAGCCAATCTCCGCAGAGCCTGCTGCCCCGGTTGCGGCGCCCGAGGGCGTACCCGCCGCACCCCCCACACCCGTGGCCCTGCCCCCCCTGCAACTGACCCTGATCGGCACCGCGGTGATCCAGCAGGGCCGGTCCTTCGCTGTGCTCGAACTGAACCGCGAGACCAAGGTGGTGCCCGAGGGCCAGCCGGTGACGGAGGGAGCGATTCTGACCCAGGTGCTCGCCGATCGCATCCGGGTCGATCGCCAAGGCACCGTGCAGGAGTTTCTGCTCTACCCCCCGGAGACGGCCACCCAGGCCTCTGCCCGGGACCGGCGTGGACGCGCTCCGGTGCGGCCGGAGCCGGAACCGGTGGCCGAGGAGACTTCGGATACCATCCGTTCGGTGGGTGAAGACAAATGGCTGATCGACAGCCGGGAGGTGGAAGAGGCCACGGCCAACATGAGCCGGTTGATGACCCAGGTGCGGGTGGTGCCGAACTTCACCGACGGCCAGCCCGACGGGTTCAAGGTCTTCGCCATCCGCCCCGGCAGCCTGTTCGCCAAGATCGGCCTGCAGAACGGCGACGTGCTCAAGCGCATCAATGGAGTGGAGATCCAGGGCCCGGAACAGGCGTTCGAGGCCTACCAGCGCCTCAAGGACGAGACCTCGATCCAGATCGACCTGTCCCGGCGCGACGCAAACCACACCTTCAACTACGAGATCCGCTGACCCCGCCCGCGGCGGCTCACACCACCCGGGCTCACGCAGGAGCAGTGACCATGACCTACGCGCGCTGGACCGCGCACCTCCTCCTGGTGTGGCTCATCGCCACCCTGCCCGCCTTCGCAGTGGGAGCCGAGGATACCCGGCAGATCACCATGAACTTCAAGGACGCCGAGCTGGAGGCGGTGGTCCAGTTCATCTCGGAGCTGACCGGGGAGAACTTCATCCTCGATGACAAGGTCAAGGGGAAGGTCACCGTGATCAGCCCGTCCAAGCTTTCCCCGGACGAGGCGTACCAGGTGTTCCAGGCGATCCTCAACGTCAAAGGATTCACCATCGTCCAGGCAGGGCGGGTCAACAAGATCGTGCTCACCCGTGACGCCAAGCAGAGCAACATCGAGACGGTGCGCGAACCCACCGACCCCGGGGACCGCTTCGTCACCCGCATCCTGCCGCTGACCTACGTAGATGCCGAGGCGATCGCCAGCACCCTGTCCCCCTTGGTGAGCAAGGACTCCTCGGTGGTCGCCTACGCCGCCACCAACACCCTCATCCTCACCGACGCGTACTCCAACATCGAGCGCCTGGTGGACATCATCGGTTCCCTGGACGTGGAAACCGTGGACACCGTGCTCGAGATCATCCGCCTCACCTACGCGTCCGCCGAGGTGATGGCCAAGAACGTCAGCCAGATCGTTACCGAGAAGGGGCGCACCGCCCGCCGCAGGGCCCCGGCCCGCGGGCAGGCCAACGTGCAGGTGCAGGGGGAGACCGTGGCGGTGAAGATCATCGCCGATTCGCGCACCAACTCCCTGGTGGTGATCTCCGACCCGGACACCATGGCGGAGGTGAAGACCATGGTGTCGGCGCTGGACGTGGAGATGCCCTCGGGCAGCGGCAAGATCAACGTGTACTACCTCAAGTACGCCGACGCCGAGAACGTGGCGTCGGTGCTCACCTCCATCTCCAAGTCCGCCGGCACCAAGTCCCGACCGGGACAGGCGCCGGCCGCCAAGGCCCCCACCCAGCCGGCGGTACCGGTGGAGTTCGAGGAGCCGGTGCAGATCACCGCGGACAAGGCCACCAACTCCCTGGTGATCATCGCCAGTCCCCAGGACTAC
>JARGFW010000350.1 GCA_029211085.1 Deferrisomatales bacterium
GGCGCTGCTCCAGGACGTTCCTTTCCTCCTTCAAACGGGTGAAATGCTCGATCAGTCGGTTTAGTCTATCTTCAAGAAGGTTCAGTTTTTCCATGGGTATAGACCACTCCGTCTCGATTTGGATGGTAGTCGGGCCCCCAGAACAAGTCAAGGCGCAACTCCGGCTATCTCAGGCCCTGTGGCGGCCCGGGGCCACTGCCTGCAGAACTTCTTCCAGGCGGCCGTCGAACAGGGGGCCTCCCGAGGACTTGTTGAGATAGAATGCCGGCTGCAGTTCATCGAGGAGGGGCTTGAGGCTGGGGTCGATGCGCCGCGAGGAGAGGAACAGGATCGGCGAGCGGAACCCGCCGAACGCGCGCTCCACGGAGCGCAGGGCTACGGCGGCGTGGATGCCGTTGAGCCTGGGCATCAGAAGATCCAGGACCACCAAGGAGTAGGGGGCGCGCTCGCGCAGCGCGGCTGTGGCCAGCCCCAGGGCCGCGGCGCCGTCCCCCGCAACGGTCACCTCGTTGCAGAGACCCTTTTCCACCAGGTAGCCCTTTAGCCCCTCGGTGAAGAATGCCGAGTCGTCGGCCAGCAGTACCCTCCGGAAGCGCAGCGCACGGGTCGTGGTGCGGCGCTGCAACGGCAGCCCGCAACTGGCGCAGCGAGTCTCGGTGACCCCACCGAGGTCCACTTCGTAGCTCTGTACCCCCTCGCCGCACGCCGCACAGTGTGGCATCCGCACCCCCACGCTCTCCCCCCGGTTCCAGCACCCTCCTTGCACCTACTCCCCCAGTACGCGGGCTGCCTCCGGTGCAAAGTAGGTCAGGATCATGTCGGCGCCGGCGCGTTTGATGGACACCAGACTCTCCATCATCAGTCCCCGGCCGTCGCCCCAGCCGAGTTTGTCCATGGCGTGCACCATGGCGTACTCACCACTGACGTTGTACGCCGCGGTCGGGTAACCAAACGTGTCTTTCACCCGACGGATCACGTCCAGATAGGGCAGGGCCGGTTTCACCATCACCATGTCGGCACCCTCACGGATGTCCAGTTCCACTTCGCGCACGGCCTCGTCTCCGTTGGCCGCGTCCATCTGATAGGAGCGCCGGTCGCCGAACTGGGGCGGGGACTCGGCGGCGTCGCGAAACGGGCCGTAGAAGGAACTGGCGAACTTGGCGGCGTAGGCCATCACCGGGATCTGGTCGAAACCGTCGTCGTCCAGGGCGCAGCGCAGCGCGGCTATGCGGCCGTCCATCATGTCCGACGGCGCCACGATGTCGGCGCCGGCCACGGCGTGGCTCACCGCCTCCCGGGCCAGCAGTTCCACGGTGGCATCGTTGGCCACGTCCCCGTTTTCGATCACCCCGCAGTGGCCGTGGTCGGTGTACTCGCACAGGCACACGTCGGTGATCACACACAGTTCGGGCAGCGCGGATTTCAGTGCCTGCACCGCCCGCTGCACGATGCCGTCGGCGGCGTAGGCGCCGGAGCCCACCGCGTCCTTGTGGTCCGGGATGCCGAACAGGATCACCGCGGGGACCCCCAGCCCCCACGCCTCCCGCGCCGCCTTCACCGTCTCGTCCACCGACAGTTGGAACTGGCCGGGCATGCTGGCGATGGGGTTGCGCACCCCTTTGCCCTCGCGCACGAACAGGGGGTAGATGAAATCATCGGGGGTCAGGACGGTTTCGCGCACCATCCGGCGCAGGGTCTCGGTACGGCGCAGGCGCCGCATTCTCAGATCGGGGTAATCCATGTTGAACTCCAGTGAAGAGCGTTCACCCGTATCGATAACAGATTCCCATGCCGCCCATGGGGTAGCGCCACTCGATATTGTGGTGCGGGCACACGATGCGACACGCGCCGCACTCCAGACAGTTCTCGAAACGCACCGTGAGATGCCGGTCGTCCTCCTCCCAGCGGTAGGTCTCGGCTGGACACACGGTGACGCACTCGCGCCGGGCGCAGTCGGCACAGCGCCCGGGATCGGCCAGGGTGAGGTGGGAGTCGCGGTCGGGGCGGTGTTCGTCCGCGTACAGTCGCTCCTCCACGGGCAGGGGCTTGGTGGGTCTTGCAGGGGTCATCGTTCCACGTCGTTCACTTCACGTACGTCCCGGGTACGGCGACAGAAATAGAGATGACGCGTTGTGCACGGCGTCTCACCAGTTCTTCGCCAGGTAGTCGAGGATCTTGTCGGTCTTGCCGTAACCGAGAAGGCGCAGGGCATTGCGCAGTTGCAGGCCGGTCATGGCCGCGGGCAGCACCCCCACCCGGCGCTGGAACAGCTCCCACAGCTCCGCGCCGCGGCCTTTGCGGGGGCCCCCGCCCACCCGCAGCAGGGCCTCCGCCATGTCGGTCAGGGCCCCCGGCCAGGAGCGGAACACCTGGGGGTTGGCGGCGACGAACCCGGGCCAGTCCCGGTAGTGTTCCATGTCCTGCAACACGAAACTGTCCTCCAATCGCCGCCGGTAGCCGCTCAATACCGCCGCCGAGAACTCCCCCTTGGCGTGGGCCTCCAAGGCCGTCTCGGCGGCCATCTTGCCGGACGCCATGGCGTAATTGCTGCCCTCGTGTTGGGGGCTGGTGCTCACCAGACCGGCGGCGTCGCCGGCCAGCAGCAGACCGTCGCGGGCCAACAGGGGCAAACGGTCGAAGCCGGTCTCCGGGATCATGTGGGCGCCGTACTCCAACAGCTCTCCCCCCGCCACCAGGGGCGCTACCGCGGGGTGGGCCTTGAAACGGTCCAGCAACTCGACCGGGGTGAGGCCGCTGTCGGCCAGATCCGCGGCGTACACCACCACCCCCACCGAGAGGCTGTCGCGGTTGGTGTAGAGGAACCCCGCGCCGCGCAGCCCGGCAGTGGCTTCCCCCACGTACTCCCACGCTACCCCCTGCTCCCCGCTGACCCCGAAGCGCTCGTCGATGCGAGCGGAGTCCAGGGCCAGGATTTCCTTCACACCCAGGGCCACCTGGCCTGCCTCCAGGGGGGGCCGCAGCCCCTCCGCCTCGGCCAGCAGAGAGTTGGCGCCGTCGGCCAGGATCACCAGGGGGGCATGCAGCTCACCGTCGGCGGCAGGATCGCCCTCGGGTACCCGTACGGACACCCCGGTGACCCGGCCGGCGGCGTCCTTGAGTGTCCGGTCCACCACCACACCGCTCACCAGCTCTGCGCCTGCGGCCTCCGCCTGGGCCGCGTACCAGCGATCGAAGCGGGCCCGCAGCACGGTGTGGGCGTGGTTGTGGGGTGCCTCGTCCCAGGCCGCCGTGCGGAAGCTCGTCGCCGTCTCGCCGCGAGCGGAGAGCACCGACATGCCCTTCTTGGCCACATGGCGCTCCAGGGGGGCGCCGGCGGCTCGGAATCCGGGCAGGATCTCCGCCAGCACGTCGGTGTAGAGCACACCCCCCATGAGATTCTTGGCCCCCGGGTACGGCCCCCGTTCCAGCAGGGCCGTGCGCAGCCCCCCCCGGGCCGCCACCAGGGCAGCGCTGGTGCCGGCCGCTCCGGCCCCCACCACGATGACGTCGAAATCGCTCATTGCGTCGCCCC
>JARGFW010000059.1:0-4661 GCA_029211085.1 Deferrisomatales bacterium
GCCGGGGCGGTGGTGTAGAGGATGGCGATGAACACCAGGGCCCAACCGGCGGAGGCCCGGGCGTCCTTGACCTTGGGCACCGTGAAGAAGCGCACGATGACGTGGGGCAGGCCGGCGGTGCCGATCATCAGGGACATGGTGTACACGAACATGTTCAGGGTGCTGAATCGAGGCATCGTCGTGTATTTGGCGAACCCCAGGTCGGTGACGATCATGTCCAGCTTCGCGAGCAGGGGCACCCCGCTGCCCACCATGTCGGAACCCAGGCCCAGCTGCGGGATGGGGTTGCCGGTCAGCGCCAGGGAGATGAAGATCGCCGGGATGGTGTAGGCGATGATCAGCACGCAGTACTGGGCCACCTGGGTGTAGGTGATGCCTTTCATGCCGCCGAGCACCGCGTAGATGAACACGATGCCCATGCCGACGTAGATGCCGACGTCCTTGGATACGTTGAGGAAGCGGGCGAAGGCCACGCCGACCCCGGTCATCTGGCCGATGATGTAGGTCAGGGAGGCGGCGAGCAGACAGATGACCGCCACCATGCTGGCGCCGTTGGAGTAGAAGCGGTCTCCCACGAACTGGGGCACGGTGAACTTGCCGAACTTGCGCAGGTAGGGGGCCAGCAGCATGGCCAGCAGCACGTAGCCGCCGGTCCAGCCCATCAGGAACAGGCCGCCGCCGTAACCCATGTTGGAGATCAGGCCGGCCATGGAGATGAAGGACGCCGCGGACATCCAGTCCGCGCCGGTGGCCATGCCGTTCAGGACCGGGTGGATCTGACCACCGGCCACGTAGAAGTCGCTGGTGCTGCGCGCTTTCGCCCAGAAGGCGATGCCGATGTAGATCGCAAAGGTAAAGCCGACGATCAAGAAAGTCATTGCTTGCAGGGACATGGGTGCGCCTCCTTATTGTTCGTGGACGTCGAATTTTTCGTCGATCTTGCCTTGCGCCCGCGCGAAAATGAAGATCAGCGCCACGAACACGTACATCGAGCCCTGCTGGCAGACCCAGAAGCCCAGCGGGTAGCCGCCCAGGTGGATGGCGTTGAGGGCCGGGGCGGCAACGATGCCGAGGACGTACCCGACGAAAAACCAGACGGCCAGAACCGTCAGGAGCAGGTTCAGGGTTGCTTTCCAGTAGGCAATGCCACTGGCAGTCATATCACTAGTAGCCATGATTCCTCCTTAGTCAGTCGAATGCTTCCCCTGTGCGGGGTCGGCGTGAACGATCTGGCCCGATCATCCCCTCGGACCCTGTGCCCGGTTGGCCGTTGTCCCCCGGTCTGACTCCCTTCGCGTTCCTTGGTTCCGGTCCGAGCGTCGAATGGACTTCTGGATCATATGGATAATCACGCATGCTCGTCCCTGGGGAAGGGGTTCTGCACGGGTGCCGTAGGTCGCGAGGCACCTGCGCCAGAGAGAGGGTGGACCCTCCGGACTGCTGCTGACTCCGTGACCTCCTTTCTGCCGCGTGGGTGCGCGGCTGCTGGCGGGGTCGGTTCGGCAACTCCCATTTGACTGGCGGGGCATTTTCCCTGCCGGTCAACGCTTGCAGCGGGTACGGCGGTCTATGATCCGCGCACCGGCGTTCTGCGGAGAAGTGCCCAGTTTCTACCCCCTAGATGTTTGATGGTGACGGATCATATGTTTAGCATCGCCGGAAGTCAATGAAATCTACAAACACCGTTTGCACTTCGCTTCACTTGGCCCAGCAGAGGGACTGCTTTGCCAACCGGGTTGCCACCCCGGGGGGGGGCGGCGGCGGGACATGGCCGAGCAGATCGTCTATCCTGCCGGGGTTGTCCCTTTTGCTCCGGGGGAGAGGAGAGAGCGCACGCGTGAACGGAACCTGGTTCTGTTACCTGGTGGCCTGTGCCGACGGCAGTCTGTACGCGGGGATCACCACGGATCTGGAGAGACGGGTGGCCGAGCACAACCGGGGTACCGCCTCGAAGTACACCCGCGGCCGTCGGCCGGTGCGGTTGGTGTACGCGGAACCCCGACCGGACCGGGCGGCGGCCAGCCGACGGGAGCGGGAGATCAAAGCCCTGGGCCGGGACCGGAAGCAGGCACTACAGGAGCTGTGGCTGGGGGGCGTTCCGGACCACCGGGATGCGGGGGAGGACGGGTGACGGCGAACGCGCCCGCGGCAAGCGGGCCACGTGGAGCCTGCGGCGGCGACGTGTATCGCCAGATCGGAAGCTCCGTGTTCGAGCCCGTCGACGAGCGCCTGCTCGAGAGCCGTGTCGCAGCGGATTTGGCCGGGTTCGCGGAGCGGTTCCTGCGGGTCGTAGGGGCCCACGGCCCGGAAGCCGGAGAGTCCCTGCTGGGGGGCTACGTGGAGTGGCTGGGGGTGGATCTGGTGGACGCCCTGGTGTTTCTGCCGCCCCACCGGGGTCGGGCACTGGACCGCCTGGCCGAACGCTTCCTGGTGGCGGCGCGGCGGGTCCTCCAGGCAGACGCCGCGGAGCATCGGGCGCAGGTGGCAGCGGTGGCCCGGGAGTGCCGCGAACGATTCGCAGGCGACGGCAACGGGCCCGCCCGGGGCTGAACCCGGCCGCTCACTGCGGCGGGCGGTGGGGCCGCGCCGGGCTGAAGCGGCCGGGCCGACGGTGGCCAACCGAAACGAGCAGAAGGAGGAGCGAACGATGATCGAGTTGCTGAGAAAACGGCGCAGCGTGCGCCGCTTCACCGCCGACCCGGTGTCGGCGGAGCACCGGGCCGTGTTGGAGGAGGCGGCGCTGCGCTCGCCTTCCTCCCGGGGGCTCGACCCCTGGCAGTTCGTGTGGGTGGACGACCCGGAGTTGATCGGCAGACTGGCGAAGGCCAAGCACCACGGCGCCGCGTTCCTGGGTGGCGCGACCCTGGCCGCGGTGGTGTGTGCGGACGAGAGTCGGTCCGACACCTGGGTGGAGGATGCCTCCATCGCCTCGATCCTGCTGCAACTCGCCGCCCAATCCCTGGGCCTGGGCAGTTGCTGGGTGCAGATCCGCCTCCGCCAGCGGGCGGACGGGGGAAGCGCCGAGGACTACGTGCGGGACCAGCTGGGTATCCCCGGTGGCATGCGGGTGGAGTCGATCATCGCCCTCGGCCACCCGGCGGAGGACCCGCCGGGCCACGGGATCGGCAGCCTGGACCGGAGCAAGCTTCACTACAACCGCTTCGGCGCTTGAATCGGCCCGGGTGCGTTGGATCCCCAGGGGGGTGCTGGCGCGGAACCTTCCCTCCGGCGGGCAGGGACCCCGTACCTCGACCCCTTGCGGGGCGGCGACGAGAGAGCCCGCTTCCCTCTCCGGGGGTGGACCAGTTGACCGCTGGCTGCTGAGGGCCGCAGCGGCTCGGAAGCCCGAACCTCCGCTGCTGAGACGCCAACAGCCCGACCGGTTCCGGTCGGGCTGTTGGTGTTGGACACCCGGGAAACGCCTCAGCCGTTGGCCACGAACTCCACGCCCTTCTGGATGTTGGCCCGCAGGGTCGGGGCCATGGCGTCACACAGTTGCTGCTCGTAGGCGCTCAGCGTCCCGTAGCCGACGATCTCCTGCACGCCGTCCTTGCCGAGTCGCACCGGCAGGGCAAAGAACGCGGCCGGTTGGCCCTCCACCTGCACGTAGGTGCACTGCACCGACTCGGTGCCGCCCAGGGCGGCGACCAGGGCCAGGGTGAAGCGCGTCGCCGCCTCGGCCATGGACAGGGTGGCGGAGCCCCCGCCGGCTTTGGCTTCCACCACCTCGGTGCCGGCGTCCTGGATGCGGGGGGTGAGGCGGCCCAGTTCCTCCTGGGTGAACGTCACCCCCTTTACCTGGGAGAGCAGCGGCAGGATGGTGTTGCCGCTGTGGCCGCCCACCACGGTCACCGCGGTGGTCGCCGGGTCCAGCCCTTTGAGGGCGGCCACGAAGGTCTGGGAGCGGATCACGTCGAGGGTGGTGACCCCGAACAGTTTTTTCGGGTCGTACACCCCGGCCTTCTTCAGGGTCTCGGCGGCGATCGGCACGGTGGAGTTCACCGGGTTGGTGATGATCGCGAAGCACGCCTTGGGGCATGCGGTGGCGGCGGCTTCCATGAGGGAACGGATGATGCCGGCGTTGATGTTGAACAGGTCGTCGCGGGTCATGCCGGGCTTGCGGGGCACACCCGCGGGAATCACCACCACGTCTGCCCCGGTGAGGGCGGCCGCCAGGTCGTCCTTGGTGTAGCCGGTGACCTTCACGGCGGTGGGAATGTGGCTCAGGTCCACCCCTACACCGGCCACCACGGGCATCACATCGTAGAGGGCCAGCTCGGAGCCGGCGGGGAGGCTGTTCTTGAGGAGCAGGGACAGGGGCTGACCGATGCCGCCGGCACCGCCGAGGACTGCGACTTTCATGGGGGATCCTCCCGAAACAGAGTGGAAACAACCGGACGCACCCGGCCTCCGCGGGGCGGAGGACACGACGCAGAGGGATGCTAAGGGGGAGGGCCGGGCGCGTCAAGCAGTTTTTAGCATCAGTAAATGCTCTTTAGGGTGGCTAAAGAAGCGCGTTGGTGCCCCCTGGACCTGGGCGGTTCCCGCCCGTCCTGGGCAGCGGCTGCTCTCACCCATCCTGGGCTACGCAGCACTCGCCCCTCCGTGGGCAGCGGCTGCTCTCACCCATCCTGGGCTACGCAGCACTCGCCCCTCCGTGG
>JARGFW010000059.1:4761-25161 GCA_029211085.1 Deferrisomatales bacterium
GCAGCGTACCCATCACCCCACTGGGGGAATATCCCCATGGAGGGGGATAGCGCGCAGTGTGCGCGCCCCGCCGCCACCACACGCACCGCTCCGCCTGCCGCCGCCCGGTGGCCGTTGGGTCGGGGTGGCCCGCCCGCGCCGCCCGGCGAGCCGCGGAACTCAGGGGTTTTTTTGGTGTTTCGCAGCGGTCTGCCGTTTCGGCAACGGCCGGGAGGGGGCAGCCTCTGTCCGGCGCGGTCCGGGACTTGCTAAGGGGAGGCAAGGTATCCCAACGAAACGGATGGGCTGGCCCGCAGCGGCCACCGCACAGTGCCCCTTGTGTGCCGAGGGTTCCAGGGAAGGAAGCCATGGTTCGAAGTGCAAGGTCTCTCCGAGCCTCCGGCGAGGCCAAGCCGGGTACCTCTGTCCCGCTGCTGTGCCCGCCCTGCCGGCGGGACGCGGAAGGGGAGGTCTGGACCCTGCGGGCCGAGGTGCGCCGTGCATTGCTCGCGGTATCCCGCGGGGGGGACACCGGGCTGGTACTGTGCCACTTCGACGACGCCCTGCGTGGCCTGGCCCGCCTGGCCGGCCATCAGCAGCAGGGGGTGCTGGACCGGCCCCCGGACTTCGATGCGCTGCGCGGTCGCCTGGTGGGGCAACGATACTCGGTGGTGTCGCGGGCGATCGCCGGTCGCACCTCGCCAGCCCCGCCCGAGACCCCCGTAGGGGGCCAGAACGCCTTTCACGCTCCGGTGATCACCGAGGTCCTCGGGCAGTTGGCCGCGCTGCAGTTGGCGCCCTGCGGGCGGGGTGCGGCTTCGGTGCCGGGGCCACAGCCAGCGCCGGACCTTGTCCCGTCGCACCCCCCCACTGCCGAACAGCGCGGCGAGCCCCGCACCAGGGTGCGGTTCCCCATACGGGTATCACCCGGAGAACGGGGCGGCACCGTCGTGGATTTCTCCCCGGGAGGCATCGGGTGCGAGACGGGGCATTTCCTGGCAGCGGGCACCCCGGTATGGGTCACGTTCTGCCGGCGTTGCCACCTGGAGGTGGAAGGGATCGTGCGCTGGTCGTCGGTGCCCGGGCCGGGAGCGGGTGCAGGGTCTTCTGCTGCGATCGCTGGGGTGCAGTTCCGCAAGCGCCTCCCTGCGGCTGTGGTGGGTGCGTTTGCCGCAGTCGGGTGCGCCGCCTGAGACGCGAGCGGATGGTCACCACCGGAACAACGGGTGGGGGCGGGCCCGGTGGTCGGTGGCCGCCGCGCTGGCTGGACGTTCCCCCCTCGACGCGGTCCGGCTGTGGGCATAGAATCGGCGGGCTGCACCGCCCCGGACACCGGGTTCCCGGACGGCGCCCGCACCCCACTGCACAGTCGAGGATGGCAATGTCCGAGCAGCCAGACAACGGTCCCGCCGGCGCGGTGTTCCGCGTCGAGAAGCTGTATCTCAAAGATCTCTCGTTCGAAAGCCCCAGCGCCCCGGAGGTGTTCCGGGGCAAGGCACAGCCCCAGGCCGAGGTGAACCTGGGGGTGAAGAACCGCAAGATCGGTGACGAACACTGGGAGGTGAGCCTCACGGTGACCGCCACCTTGAAGGCCGACGACAAGGTCGTGTTCATCGTCGAGGTGGAGCAGGCCGGCCTGTTCCTGCTGCGCAACATCCCCCAGGAGCATCTCGCCGCGGTGCTCTCCGTGGAGTGCCCCACCGTGCTGTTCCCGTTCACCCGGCAGGTGATCTGCCAGGCCGTGGTGGACGGCGGGTTCGTACCGTTCCTGCTCGACCCGGTAAACTTCCTGGCGATGTTCCAAAACGCCAAACAGGCCAAGAAGGCCCAGCAGGAAGAGACATCCCACTGATTTCCTCTGGGGTTTGGTAGGCGCGAAACGGGGGAGAGGAGACTGGCGAAATGATGGGAAGGGGTCTGGCGCTGATCCTCTGGTGTGTGCTGGGCGGACCGCTGCCGGCGACGGCCGGGTGGAACCCCGGCGAGCCGCTCGCGGCCCGCGCGGTCGGTGCCGTGCCCCAAGCGCCGGATGGGTTCGCCGCTGACTCGGCGGTGATCGATCACCCGTACTTCCCGCTGGCTTCCGGGGAGGTGTGGGCGTTCAGCGGGTATGGGGATCGCAGCGGGGAGCTGTTCCTGTACACGGCCGGCGACGTCGCCTCGGCGGGAGGCGTGGCCTGTCTGCCGGTGTTCTACCAGTACTTCTACGGCGTCAACTACGCAGAGTCTTTCGCCTGCCTCGCCACGGATCGCTCGGAGGTGGTCTGGGAGGTGTCGAACCCCACCCCCACCCTGTTCCTGTGGGACGATCTGCGGGTCGGGGATACCTTGACGTACGCGGATGGGGTGCGGGATACGGTCACCTCCCTGGACGCGCGCGTGGATCTTCTGCGCACCGGGTTCGGGGCGTTCTCCGGCTGCCTGTCCCAGTCCCAGACGTTCCCCGACGGCGCCCAGCGGCAGTCCTACCACGCCCCCGGCACCGGCCTGATCAAGCTGGAGTTTGCCGGCGGCGGGTTCGACCGGGTCCCCCTCGGCCAACCCCAGGAGGGGTTCGGCACCCTGCAGTTCGATGCTGAGGTCTATGACGCGATCGAAGAGGACGGGACGTTCCCCGTGACGGTGGAGCGCAGCGGGGGCAGCCAGGAGGTGGTTTGGGTGGAGTTCGAGGTGACCGGGGTCACATCTCACAACGTCGAGGAAGGTGAGGAGGTCTCGTACTTCGACCCCGACCCCAAGACCGTGTACCTGGCACCCGGCCAGACTGCGGTGGTCTTCGACGTGGCGGTCCTCGATAACAAGGTCTGGAACAACGGCGGCACCGGCACCATCGAACTGAGCAGCCCCGGCGGCGGTGCCGCGTTGGGTGAGCGCGCTGCAGCCACGGTGCAGATCGAGGAAGACGAGACAGGGACGGAGGCTGGCACCTTCATCGGCCCCTGCTTCCTCGACACCGTGACGTCGTGGTGAGAGCGAGCTAGTTCCTGCGGGCCCGGCTGCGCTGGACCCGGTACCGCTTGAGCTCGCCGATGGCCTTGTCGAACTGCTGCTTGATCTCCCCGGTGCCGATGTCGAAGGTGTTGTGCACCGCCGGACCCATGAACGGGTAGTCTTCGGCGATCTGCTCCAGTTCGTCCACCGCGTCCCGCACCTCCCATAGATTGCCCTCGATCGCCGAGTAGTCGGTGCCGCTGCTCTGGCGCAGGCGACTCAGGCCGTCCTTGATGGTCTCCACCAGGTAGTGGTAGTCGGTCTCCACCCCCTGGATCTCCTCTTTCCACGCGGCGACGATCTGCCGCGCCGCGTCGCTACCCTCCCGCCACTCCGGGTGTCCGAGCCGCCCGCCCAACTCCGCGTAGTCGTTCACCACCCCCGCCGCCAGCCCCACCGCCACGGCTTCATCGGCGGTGAGGGTGAGCAGCTTGCCCTCCCCGATCAGGCGGCGGCCCCCTTCCGGGGGGGCGCCCTTGACCAGTTGCACCGCGCCGTCGGCACCGTCGCTGGCGCTGACCTCCAGGTCGGGGTCGATCATCGCTTCCACCAGCAGGGGGTCGTGGCCGCCGGCTTCGGCGGCGGCGCGGGCCTTGCCCCGATAGGCCGAGGAGAACTTCTCCTGCACGGCGGTCACCTTGTTGCGGTCGATGTGGATCGCCATCGCCGCGCCGATGGCCGAGCCGGGCAGCAGGTAGATCTCGGGGACGGAAGTGCTCAGCACGGCGGCGGCGCTCATCGCCTGCTCTCGCACCAGCACCACCACGCGCTGCTCCGGGTGTTCGCGTTGCCAGGTGAGGGAGAGGTTGAGGAGCTGGTACAGCTCGGAGAGAAACCCCCCGGGGCTGTCGACCTCCAGCACCACCGCGGAGGGGCGTTGGGCGAGGGCGGCAGCGAGGCAGCGGCCCAGCACCGAGGCGCGGATCTCCTTGCCCACCTTGCCGTGCAGGGGGATCACCACGTAGGTGGGGGCATCCGGGGCGCGGGCCTCGACCACCAGGTCCAGCACCACGTCCAGGTGCTCGATTCCCTCCGGGTAGTCTCCGCGGGTGTCCCAGTGGATCACCTTCCCCGGCCCCGGCGCCACCCCGGTGCCGACGTCGCCGGAAACGCTGCGCAGCCGCATCGCAAAGGTGTGTCCGCCGTCGCTGGAGCCCACCAGGCGCACGGTCATGGGGCCGGCGGCGGCTAGGTCGTAGCGCACCGTGACCCGGTCCCCCTGCTGTGCCATCTCGCGGATCGAAGCCGTGGCGCCCCAGCCCAGGGTGGGGAGGAGGGCCAGCAGGGCGATCAGCACTCGCACGGGGGGGCATGGTTGGATCACCGGGGAGCTCCTTGGGCGCCGCGGGGAAACGTTTGGGGGACGGAACCTGCATACGACACCGGCGGGCCCCGGCGCAAGGGGTCGCGTGCCCGGCGCAGCGGTCCCATGGGCCGGCGAGCCGCCCCCGAGCGGCTTGACCGCCTTTGGGCTCTCCGCTATAGAGGTGTCCTCTCAAACACTGTTGGTAACCCAGCCACGTAGCGCACAAACGGGCAGGGGGAGCGTTCCGGTGTTCTCCTGCCCTTTGTTTGCTCCCACACTTTGCTGAGCGGAGAGGACGGAGGGAGAACCCATGGCAGAGCAACACGGGAAACCCGCGGGTCACACCTTGGAGGCGTACCTGGCGAGCCACGGTGTCAGCCGGCGCAGTTTTCTCCAGTACTGCACGGCGGTGGCCGCCACCCTGGGCCTGCCCCTGGGGATGGCGGAGAAGGTAGCCGCGGCGGTGGGTGGGGACAACCGGCCTTCGGTGCTGTGGCTGCACTTCCAGGAGTGCACCGGGGACACGGAGGCGCTGTTGCGGGCCTCCCGGCCGACCGCGGCGGAGGTGATCCTCGACTATCTCTCCGTGGACTACCACGAAACGCTCATGGCTGCCGCCGGCCACCAGGTCGAGGCGGTCCGCAACGCCACCATGGCCAAGGGCGGGTACATCGCCGTGGTGGAGGGGGCGATCCCAACCGGACGGGACGGGGCGTACTGCTGCATCGGCGGCCACTCGGCCCTGGACATCGCCCGCGAGGTATGCGGCAACGCGGCGGCGACGATCTGCGTGGGAACCTGCTCCGCCTACGGGGGCATCCAGGCCGCGTACCCCAACCCCACCGGAGCGGTCGGGGTGGGCGAACTGCTGCCCCACATCCCCCTGATCAACCTGCCGGGTTGCCCGCTCAACACCTCGAACCTCACGGCGACCATCGTGCATTACCTGACCTTCGGCTCCCTGCCGCGCATGGACGCCCACAAACGCCCCTTGTTCGCCTACGGCAAGCGCATCCACGACAACTGCGAGCGCCGGGGCCACTTCGACGCCGGCCAGTACACCGAGACCTGGGGGGACGAGGGGCATCGCCAGGGCTGGTGCCTGTACAAGATGGGCTGCAAGGGCCCCGCCACGTTCCACAACTGCCCCACGGTGCGCTACAACGACGGCCTTGGCTGGCCGGTGGCCCAGGGCCACGGCTGCGTGGGCTGCTCCGAGCCCCAGTTCTGGGACAGCATGGGGCCGATCTACGAGCGCCTGCCCAACGTGCCGGGGTTCGGCGTGGAGACCTCGGCCACCAAGGTCGGCCTGGGGCTGGTCGCCGCCGCCGCCGCCGGCGTCGCCGTGCACGGCGTAGCCAAGACGCTGCAGCTGCGCTTCAGCCGGGAAGACGAGGAAAGCTAGGAACGTCGCGCCTTCACCCGAGCGGACCGAACGCGATTTCGCGATAGAACGAGGAGAGGCTCCTGATGGCAAAGAAGATCGTGGTGGACCCCATCACTCGCATCGAAGGTCACCTGCGCATCGAAGCGCAGGTGGAAGACGGGCAGATCACCGACGCCTGGAGTGTCGGCACCATGTGGCGGGGGATCGAGAAGATCCTCCAGGGGCGCGACCCACGGGACGCCTGGTACTGGACCCAGCGCTTCTGCGGGGTGTGCACCACGGTGCACTCCGTGGCGTCGATCCGTGCGGTGGAGGACGCGGTGGGCATGACCGTGCCCCTGAACGCGGAGCTGATCCGCAACATCATCATGGGCATCCAGAACGTGCAGGACCACGTGATCCATTTCTACCACCTGCACGCCCTGGACTGGGTGGACGTGGTCTCGGCCCTGTCCGCCGACGCCGGCGACGCCGCCCAGCTGGCCCAGTCCATCTCGGATTGGCCGAAGAGCTCCAAGGACTACTTCCAGGGGGTCAAGGACCGGGTGGCGGCGTTTGTCGGTACCGGGCGGCTCGGCCCGTTTGCCAACGCCTACTGGGGACACCCGGCGTACAAACTGCCCCCGGCGGCGAATCTGATGGCGGTGGCCCACTACCTGGAGGCCCTGGACTGGCAGCGCGAGGTGATCAAGATCCACGCCATTCTCGGCTCCAAGAACCCCCACCCCCAGACCTTCCTGGTGGGCGGCATGTCCATCCCGGTGGACGCCAACAGCCAGAACGCGCTCAACGCCGACAAGATCGCCCACATCAAGCAGTTGCTGGTGCAGGCCAAACAGTTCGTGGAGCAGGTCTACATCCCCGACCTGCTGGCGGTGGCGCCGTTCTACCTGGACTGGGCCGGCATCGGCGGCGGCGTGCAGAACTACCTGAGCTACGGTGACTTCCCCACCCAGGAGTCCCGGGACTGGAACGGCAAGGGACTGTGGTTCAAGCCGGGTCTCGTGCGCAAGGGCGAGTTCCCCACCGCCCGCGTGCCCTCCAACGACCAGATCAGCGAGTACGTGACCCATTCCTGGTACACCTACGGCAAGGGCGACGGCACGGGGCTGCACCCCTTCGACGGCGAGACCGAGCCCAACTACACCGGCCCCAAACCGCCGTACCCGGACCAAACCGTCAGCGACGCAGACGACAAGTACTCCTGGGTGAAGTCCCCCCGCTACGAAGACACTCCCTTTGAAGTCGGCCCCCTGGCGCGCATGGTGGTCGGCTACGCCCAGGGTCACGCCGAGGTGAAGGGGGCGGTGGAGTTCGCGCTCGGCGCCCTGAGCAAGGCGGCCGGCACTGCCATCGGAGCCGGCGCCCTGTTCTCCACCCTGGGCCGCACCGCGGCCCGCGGCCTGGACGCCCTGATCCAGGCCCAGAAGAACGTGGAGTGGGTGGACCTGCTGGCCGCCAACATGGGCAAGGGCGACCTGCGCATCGCCGACACCGCCCTCTGGGAGCGCTCCAGTTGGCCCAGCCAATGCCAGGGGGTGGGCTTCCACGAGGCGCCCCGGGGCATGCTCAGCCACTGGATCAACATCGAGAACGGCGAGATCGCCAACTATCAGGCGGTGGTACCCAGCACCTGGAACGCCGGCCCGCGAGACGCCGCCGGCAACCGGGGGCCCTACGAGGAGGCGCTGATCGGCACCCCGATCGCCGACCCGGAGAAGCCCCTGGAGATCCTGCGCACCATCCACTCCTTCGACCCCTGCCTGGCGTGCGCGGTGCACGTGCTCGACGGCAAGGGTCGCGAGATCACCCGCGTGAAGGTCCTTTGATCAGGAGGATGACCGGATGAGACGCCTCGTCGTCAAAGTGTGGGAGTTCCCGGTGCGCGCGATGCACTGGACCAACTTCCTCGCGATCGTGGGACTGTGCATCACCGGTGCCTACATCCACTACCCGTTCCTGTCCACCCCCAGGGGGCCGGCGCCCTGGTTGATGGGCTACGCCCGCTATATCCACTTCATCTGCGGCTGGGCTCTGATGATCGGGCTGCTGGCGCGCTGGCTGTGGAGTTTCATCGGCAACAAATACGCCAGCGTCAAGGAGTTCTTCCCGTTTTTCTACGCCAGTCGGCGGCGTGACCTGCTGGACGTGGTGCAGTACTATCTGTTCGGCAAGCGGCACCTGCCGCCCCACCTGGGGCACAACGCCATGGCGTCGGTGGCGTATCTGCTGTTCTTCGGCCTGATGTGGTTCCAGGTGGTCACCGGGTTCGCCCTGTTCGGGCAGTACGACCTGCACGGCACGGCGTACCGGATCTTCGGTGTGGTGCTGGAGGTCTTCGGCAACGGCTGGATCCGTCTGGCCCACTACTTCGTACTGTTCGTGGTGTTCAGCTTCGTCATCGTCCACCTGTACGCCATGTGGGTGTCGGACCTGGCCGAGCGCGACGGCACCGCAGGGAGCATGTTCAGTGGCTACAAGTACGGCCCGCTCGAGGAGTTCGCGGACCTTGATCATCGGCCTTGGAAATCGTTTGATGACCGACGACGCGGTGGGACTTGAGGCACTGATCGCGTTTCAGGACAGCTACCGCGTCCCCGACGGTGTGGACCTGCTGGACGGGGGCACCCTGGGGCTGGATCTGCTGCCCCGCATGGAAGGCTACCGCAACATCCTCATCGCCGACTGCGTCACCGTCGGCCGCCCTCCGGGGACCCTGCTGCAGGTGGAGGGGGAAGACGTCAGCACCACCTTCTCCCGCTGCCTGTCCCCCCACCAGATGGGGTTGAAGGACCTGATCGCGGTGCTCGAGCTGCAGGGGCGGCTGCCCGAGAGGCTGACGGTGCTGGGGGTGGAACCGGAGAGCATCGAACTGGGCGAGCAGCTCTCGGCCACGGTGTCGGCGATCCTGCCGCGGATGGTCGAGGCCATGGCCCGGGTGCTCGGCGAATGGGGGCTTCCGCCGGGTACCCACTGAAGACAACCGCGCTTGGCCGCCCCGGGAGGTCGACAGGGGCGGCCGGCAACTCCGGGGAAAGGAACGGCGATGGGCATACGCGCTCTGGTGAAGAAGGCTCTGGAGAAGGGGTTCCTGGATCTCTCGGTGGAGCTTGACCTGGAACAGCGCCTGGACAAGGCGGCGCTGGAGGCCGAGGAGTACGACGCCCTGGTGGCGTTGGAGCACGCCATCCAGAAGGGACAGGTGCACACGGTGGGGCGTCGGGCCTGTGTCAACGCCATGGAACAGCTGGTGTGGGCCGAGATCGTCCGACGCGTCGAGGCCGGGGACCTCGCCCCCACCGGGGAAGCCGACCTGGGAGAGATCGCCGCCCACGCCCTGTCGCGCCTGCCCGCACGCTACGCCACCACCGACGAGGGGCTGGCGCTGCAGATCGAGGAGATCCGGCAAACGTTGGCAGAAGAGATTCGCCGGAGCGTGGCGGACTCGGCGGCCGAGTGCGCGCCCTCCCACCTGTACTACCCGGAGCGCCGGCCCCTGCAGCCCACCGCGGGCAGCTTCAGCGTCCGCGGCCTGCTGCGGAAGTGGCAGGCCAACGTGGGAGGGATGTAGCGCGTCTTCCCACGGCGCCTCTGGCCCGGTGAGGGCCCGGTCCTCGGAGCCACCTGCCCTGCGCCGCGGGCCCTTCTCGCGGACCGGCACGTCCAGGCCCGGCCCTGCCGCTTCCGGTGGCCGCTATACCCCCCTGCGTCCGCCGACCCGGCGCCCGACGCCGCCCCGCCGCTCCCCTGCCCGACCTCCCCTTGACACGGAACGAGGGTGCAGTAGGCATGGTGCAGAACGTTGTGGGGTGGGGGAGACGGGAGGCCCGCGATGGCTCACAGAACACTCGTGCTGGCTGCGGTGTGTCTGGCAGGTGCGGTGGGGGTGGCGGCCGGGGGGCCGTCCGCTCCGGAAGGGGACGGCGTGGCGGGTTTCACCGAGTACTGCCAACTCTGTCACCGGGTGCCCGCCGACCTGGGCCGGCAGCGCACCCTGGCGGAGTGGCGCGACACCGTGGCCCGCATGTCCGAGCACCGTGTGAAACTGCGCCGGGGGGAGATCCCGGTGTCGAGCCAGCTCCTCATTGCCCGGCACCTGGCCGGCGGTTCGTAGCGCTCCGGTTCAACCGCGCACCTGGTTTCGCCCCCCCCGCTTGGCCTTGTACAGGGCTTTGTCGGCGGCTTGCAGCACCGCCTCGGCCGACGGGTGGCGGGCGCCTTTTTCGGCGGCGCCGATGCTCACCGTGACCCGCAGGGAGTGCACCGCGGCCACGCCCTTGCGGGGGCGGTTCGGCTTGCGCAGGGGCCGCAGGAACCGGCGCAGGCGAAACGGCTCGGCGGCGATCTGCTCCCGCACGCGCTGCAGATGGGGCAACGCCTCCTGCAACGACTTGCGGGGGAACAGCACGGTGAACTCCTCCCCCCCGTAGCGGTACGCCCGCCCGCCGCCCGACACCGCCGCCAGGCGCGTCGCCAGCATCTTCAGCACCTGGTCTCCCACGTCGTGACCGTGGCGGTCGTTGACCTTCTTGAAGTGGTCCACGTCCACCATCGCCAACGTGTACGGCCCGCCGGTGCGGGCCAGGGCCTCGTTGAGGGCGCGGCGGGCGGGCAGGCCGGTGAGTTCGTCGCGAAACGCCAGGAAGTGGAACGCCTCCACCAGCCCGGCCACCAGGATCACCGCCGCGCCGGAGAAGTACACGGAGCGGATGGTGGCACTGGGGTGCAGCAGTCCGGCCAGGCACGCGACCAGCGCCCACAGGAACCCGGCGTCCAGGGCGGAGGGGCGCCGCAGGCAGCGCAGCGCCAGCACGGCGGCTGCGGCGGCGAACGCCGCCGCAGCCGCCTGGGGGAGGTCGCCGGGGCCCAACGCCGGAAGGTCGACCCACCGGTGTTCCAGCCCGCGCAGGGCCAGGGCGGGGTCGCGGAGGTACCACCACACCGCCGCGGCGGGCTGGGCGGCGAGCAGGCCGAGGCGGCCCAGCCCCCGAAGGGTGATCAACCCGCGCTCGGGCAACAGGTTCATCAGCGCCAGGTTCAGGGGCAGCAGCACCGCTACCCCGGCGTGGGTGTAGGCCGCGGCGGATGTGCCGGTGACCCGCCGCAGGATCAGTTCCGCGGCGCACACCAGGACCAGACCCAGCACCAGACGGCTGCGGTGGAACCGCCACGCCAGCAGGGCGCCGGATCCGGCCACCAGGGGCAGCGCCAGGCTGGCCAGGGGGTGGGCGAGCCAGTGGCGGGCACCGCCGCCGTGCAGGAGGAGTGCCGTTGCCAGGAACAGGGCGCCGCCGGGCAGTAGCAGGGGGTAGAGCAGGGTGCGCAGGGGTGCGGGCATGAAAACCGATCCACGACGACGGCGAGGGGGTGGGGCGGGTGCGGCGGCCGCCGGGCCGGGTTGCGCCGCTGCCTACTCATCGGGCGCCGGGCGCCGTCGCTTGAGGGTCATCCTGTGGTTGGCGGTGGGGTGGCTGGTCGGCGCGGGGGTAGCGGCGGCGTCGGTGGGGTTCACTGCCCGGGTGGAGACGGTGATCGACGGAGACACCCTGGAGGTGCGCCGCGGCAGGGACGTGGTGCGGCTTCGCCTGTACGGGATCGACTGCCCGGAGGGGGAACAGCCCCGGGGGCCGGCTGCCACCCGGTTTGCCGCCGCCCTCGCCGTCGGCCGCACCGTCACCGTGCGGGTTCGGGACACGGACGACTACGGGCGGTTGGTGGCCGAGGTGGACCTGCCGGACGGGCGCAGTCTCAACCGGGAACTGCTGCGCGCCGGGCACGCCTGGTGGTACCGCCGCTACGCCGCAGACCCGGAGCTGGAACGGTTGGAAGCCGAGGCGCGCCTCGCCGGCCGGGGCCTGTGGGGAGCTCCCGACCCCGTGCCGCCCTGGCGCTGGCGCCGCGAGCACCCGGACCGCGCACGCTGACCGGGTGCTGCCTGCGACTCACCCGCCGGGCTGAGGCTGCTCCACGCTCACCCGGTGCCAACCGTCGTGGGGGTTCCACTTCCACTTGTGCATGCGGTTGGCGCGGCGGTGGCGCACCTTGAGGCGGTAGGCGATCACCCCCTGGTAGGTCAGCCAGTAACCGCCGATCGCCAGGGGCACGGTGAGGATGCCGCCGCCCAGGAAGGTGAGGGCGAAGAACCAGCGGGACTCCTGCCAGAACGCTTCCCAGCCGTAGGCCTGGATGGCACTCAGCGCCACTCCCGAGGACGTCAACTGCTCCACGAAGCGGTGGAACTCCTGGGAACTGCCCAGGTGGTGCACGGGGTAGCCGGCGGCAGCCAGCGTCCACTTCCCGACCCGGTAGGTGGCCAGGTACAGGGGCAGGGCGGTGATCGGGTTGCTGATCCACACGCCGAGGCCGGCGGCGATCTTGCTCTGCCCCAGAACGGCGGCCAGGGTGATGGCGACGAGCATCTGCACCCCCAGGGTGGGGGTCATGCCCACGGCCAGGCCGATGGCCATGCCCATGGCCACCTCCCGGGGGCGACCGTGGAGCCGCACGCAGCGGTAGTAGAAGTACAGGAGTGGTTTGGGTATTCGCATCCCCGCCTGCCTGAAACCCGACCAAATACGGGAGGTCAGGATACCAGTGTTCCCTTTCGGCGGCCCAGGGGAAATTCAGGGCCGGGGGCGGTACGCGCTGGTGATCGGGAAGCGGCGGTCCTTGCCGAATGCCCGGGGGGTGATCTTCACCCCGGGTGCCGCCTGGCGGCGCTTGTACTCGTTGCGGTCCACCAGTCGCACCACCTGTTCCACGTCCTCTTCGCTGAACTGCCGGCACAGGCTGGCCAGGGAGCGGTCCTCCTCCACGTAGCCCTGCAGGATCGGGTCGAGCACCTCGTAGGGCGGCAGACTGTCGCTGTCCCGCTGGTCCGGGCGCAGTTCGGCGCTGGGTTCCTTGGTCAGGGTGTTCTCCGGTATCCACCCCCTCCCGGCTTCCCGGTTGCGCCAGCGGGCCAGGCGGTACACCAGGGTCTTGGGCACGTCCTTGAGCACCGAGAAGCCCCCCGCCATGTCGCCGTACAGGGTGCAGTAGCCCACCGAGGTCTCGCTCTTGTTGCCGGTGCTCAGCAGCAACCAGCCGAAGCGGTTGGACAGGGCCATCAGCAGGGTGCCGCGGACGCGGGCCTGGAGGTTCTCCTGGGCAACCCCAAGTTCGGCCGCGTCCCCGAACCAGGGCGCCAGGGCCTGCTGGAACGCCTCGAACGGTCCGCCGATGGGGATCTCCCGGCACTCGATGCCCAGATTCCCGGCCAGGGCCACGCTGTCGTCCACGCTGCCCGCGCTGGAGTAGCGGGACGGCATGGTCACCCCCAGAACCTGTCCGGGGCCCAGGGCGTCCACGGCGATCGACGCCGTCAGCGCCGAGTCGATGCCCCCGCTGAGCCCCAACAGCACCTTGGCAAACCCGTTCTTGGTGACGTAGTCGCGACAGCCCAGCACCAGGGCCCGGTACACCTCCTCCTCGGCGCCCAGGGGGGAGAGTTCCCGGGTGGGCAGGTCCGGGCGTGGGGGCCGGGGCAGGGGGGGCAGCGCCACCAGCTGCGGCGTCGGCACCCCGGCCGGTTCGCGACGCATCGCCACCCGCCGCCGGGGGTCGCGCACCCGGTGGTAGAAGAACTGGCGGGGATCCAGGTCCACCACCAGGTAGTCCTCCTCGAACGGCAGCCCCCGGGCCAGCACCTCCCCGCCGGGGGAGAGCACCAGGGAGTTGCCGTCGAACACCAGCTCGTCCTGTCCCCCCACCAGGTTGCAGAACACCAGGGCCGCGCCGTTGTCGGCGGCGCGGGTGGCCAACATGGTCTCCCGGTGCTGCACCTTGCCGGCGTGGTACGGCGACGCCGACAGGTTGATCAGCAGCTCGGCGCCCCCGGCCAGGGCCTGGGTGTGGGCCGGTCCCGCCGGGTACCACAGGTCTTCGCAGATGGTGACGCCGAAGCGGCGCTCCCCCAGGGTGAACACCTGGATCTCGCGATTGCCCTGAAAGTAGCGGTTCTCGTCGAACACCCCGTAGTTGGGCAGGATCGACTTCTTGACCACCCCGCGCAGCTCGCCGTTGTGCAGCACCGCGGCGGCGTTGTACAGGTCGTCCTCGCGCTGCACGAAGCCCACGATCGCGGTCAGCCCCCGGCTCTCCTCCCGCAGCGCGTCCAGGGCGGCCAGGTTGTCGTCGATGAACTGGGACTGGAACAGCAGGTCTTCTGGTGGGTAGCCCACTACCGCGCACTCCGGGAACACGGCGATGTCGGCCCCGTAGCGGCGTGCTCTCTCCAACCCCTGGCGGATCTTGGCGCAGTTGCCGGCGATGTCCCCCACCGTGGCGTTCATCTGACAGAGAAACAGGCGCAGCATCGGCGCTCCTTTCGACGGAACCAGCGGGGCACGTGCCGGCAAGCCTACGAAATGTGCCGGGGCGGTGCAACGCCGTTGACGGGGCGGAGAGCTGAGGAGAAGGCCACGCAGGCATTCCTGTCGCAGTTCAAGACCGCTGCCGTCAGCGCCGAGATCGTGGATCGAGCCGGGGCACTGTATCGGCAGTGGAATCCCAGCCACGGAATCGAAGTGAACGACGCGCTGCTGGCGGCTACCGCCATGGAAACCGGGGGCAGACTCTTCTGCGTGAACACCCGCCACTACCCCATGCAGGACATCCTGGTCGAACGCGCCTGGGAATGGCTTCTCGCCCAATCGCCGGCTGGCCGGTTCCGGGAGCATGCCTTGGGGTGGCATCGGGCCGTGGCAGGTGCTCGGACGTGGCGCAACCGGGCTTGTTGTGCTACAGTGGAAACAATTGTGGCACATGGGTCTTGGAGGCCGAACATGAACACTCTATCCATTCGGGAAATGCGTGGGGCACTGGGGCAGTTGGATGAACTTCTGGCGAAGGATGGGGAGATCCTGGTGACCCGCTACGGCAGGCCCGTGGCCAGGGTTGTCCCCGTCTCGGAGGTTCCGAGACAGGTACCGTCCCATGCCGACCTGAGAGCCGCCATGCCCCGGCTCTCCACCGCGAGCGAGGAGTTGGTGCGACGGGATCGAGAGGGCCGGGATTGAGGGGTCCCTATCTCGACACCAGCGCTCTCGCCAAGTGGTACCTCAACGAGGTTCGTTCCGAAGAACTCGAGATGTATCTTGGAGTCCAGGGGCAGGCCCTGATCTCTGAGTTGACCCGGGTGGAGATGCGCTGCCTTCTGGCACGTCGCAGGAGGGCTCGCGATTTCGGGGCGGAGATGGAGGCCAGGATTTTCGGCGTCTTCCAGGGGGATGTGTCACGGGGTTTTTTGCAGGTCGGTCCTGTCGGAGCGGATTGCTACCAGGAGGCGGTGAACCTGATCTCGGCATTGCCCGACCACCCGCTGCGGGCGCTGGACGCCCTGCATCTTGCCGTCGCCCAGTCGTATGGAGCCAGAGAGTTGGCGACAGCCGATCGCGTGATGCTCCGTGCAGCCGAGGAACTGGGGTTCCGGGTGGTGCCCTTCTGCGCGTGAGCGCGGGGTGTACGTGCACCGATGGCAGGTCTGAGATGACCACCTTCGTGAGCCGCCTGGCATCGAGGGTGCTTCGTCCGGGGTAAGAAACCTTCAAAACGTAGGTATATAGAGTGTCCCCCTGGGTCCTCGAATCCCTGCAGCGTCCCCCTGGGTCACGTCCTGCTTTTTCGTGGTAGACTAAAAGTCCAATCTTCGCCCCCCTATGGGAGGTGCGCTCCATGTCCGTCGCCGGATCTTCCGCCGCGATGACCCTCGAAGAGTTCCTCGCCTGGGAAGCCGCCCAGGAAACCCGGCACGAGTACGTCGCCGGCGAGGTGTACGGCCACGCGGGGGCCAGTGATGTGCACGTAACGATCACCCTCAATTTGGGGGCGCTGCTCAGGGCCCACCTGCGCGGCAACCCGTGCCGGGTCTATCTGGCCGACATGAGGGTGCGGGTGGGGGCGGATGCGGTCTTCTATCCGGACGTGTTTGTCACCTGCGATCCTTCGGACAAGGACCGCACCCACACCAAAGAGAACCCAGTCTTGGTGGTAGAGGTCCTCAGCCCCTCCACTGCCGCCTTCGACCGAGGCCGGAAGTTTGCCCACTACCGCAGCCTCCCGAGCCTGCAGGAGTACTTGCTCATCGATACCGCCAGCCGGGCGGTGGACCTCTACCGCCGGGGCGCCGACGGACTGTGGGTTCTCCATCCGTCCGCCGGCGGCGACAATCTTGCCCTCGCTTCGGTGGATTTCACCTGCTCCCTCGACGATCTCTACGAAGACGTGTCGTTCCCCTCCTCGGCTCCGTAGCCCATGGCTGTGGTATCCTTCGAACAACGGTTTCGCCTGCAGTCACTGACGACGGGAGGAGACCATGGGCACCGCGGATCTGGTTCGCAGCAAGCTGGAAACCTTGCCCCCCGCTGCGCAGCAGGAAGTTCTGGATTTCGTGGAGTTTTTGGTTTCGCGGCGGGGTCCAGAGGATGGCGAGTGGTCCTTTGCCTCTCTGTCGACGGCGCTTGACGGAATGGAAGGCGACGAGTGGCCGGACCACGCTGAAGACGACTATACGGAGCGCTGGCGGTGAAGCAGTCGGGTCAGATTGCCATCCTGCAGTTTCCTCAGGCGGACCTCGCCCGAGGGGAAGCCCCGTCCGGTGCTGCTTCTGGCACAAGTCCCGGACGGTTCGACGACTGGCTCGCGTGCATGATCTCCACGCAAGTGCATCAGGCGGTGGAGGGGTTTGACGAAGTGGTCGCCGAGGCAGATGGGGATTTTGCCTCTTCGGGCCTCAAGACCGTCAGTGTCATCCGCCGCGGGTGACCCTGGCCAATCCCAAGTCAGAACTCTTCGACGCCTAAGATTGTTGAGGCGTGGGAAAGGTCTGATGTGTCGGCGACCTCGTCTCCCCGCCGAGTGAGGCCATCCCCGTCGGGCCCAAATCCACATTGAACTGCAGTGAAGAACGTCACAGAATGCCGGACCATTGGGTCGGGGAGAGAGGAACCGGTAAGGGACTAATTCTACGGTAAGGGACTACGGGACCGGTCATACAGGGTTTCCGGCGCGATATCCAGGTTGCCCGGCCAGCAGATCGTGTCATAGGCAACATATGCCTGATTGAAGAGCTGTTTGTCTTTTAGTCGGGTGAATACGCCTTTTTCCAGATAAGGACGAGCATCGAACATTTTTGTTTCGCCCGTACTGAAGGTGACGAGGAGGTGGTAATCCTCCTTCGGAACAACCTTCGTGACACATTGCATGGGAACCTCCTATTTTAGGGGGTCGATTGGAAATGGAGTTTGGCCGTTTACGGCCAATTCCCAATCAGCCAGCAGCGATTCACGGTGGATCTCGATCCATGCCAAAACCAAGCGCAGCTTCGCTTGTGGAATTTCGCCCGCAAGCACCTCCCCATCAGCGATGGATACGGATGCATCCTGGCCTTGATATCTGGCGTGGATGTGCGGCGTCTTGTGGCGCTCGTCATCATAAAAGTAGAGATAGATCACGATTCCGTAAAACATGGAAATCGTTGGCATATTGTCACTCCGGCTCGGGTGGGAAGGGAGACGGTAGCTCGTGTCTGGCTCCTTGAGTTGTAGCATACCGGACTGCAACCTGGAAACAACACTTGCTTGCTGCTTTTGGTCACCCGCACCACCAGGGGTTGCTGTCCGCAATCGTTCTGGTTTATCGCGATGTCCAACCGGAACACGTGATCGTGCGCAAGCCGCCTCGCCCCTCGCCCCTCGAACCTCGAACCTCGAACCCTCGCCCCTCGAACCGAGGAGCACACTCAGTGCAAGGGAATCTGCACCCCCTCTTTCTTGATCTGCCAGGTGGGCGGCTCCTCGTCCCTGAACTCTTCCGGCCTATAGAGAACCGGCTCAATTCTCAAGTCGATCTGCCGACAAATGCGCATGATCATCTTCCATTGCTCCATGGAGCCGGCATGAAAGTCGTCTGAGATGAAGGCGACGTCGATGTCGCTTTCGCCTGTGGAATTTCCGCTGGCAAATGACCCATAGAGATACACGGCGTCGAGCCGGATTCCCGACTGGACGACGCGCTCAGCCGCTTTCTTCAGGAGCTCGGTTACATCGCGATGGTCGTCTCTATCCATGATGCCGCTTCCTTCGCTTCGGCCAGGGTCCGCACCGTGTAGTCGCGTGTGCCAATGCACTTCAGAGTCTGCCGACCCTTTGGGTATCGGGTCTCGAGGTTGAATCGAGTCCGTTCGGCAAACAGGTCAGCCATCCTATCGTCAATGCCCAGTCCGGCCTTCTCGGCCAGGCGCAACACGTTGTGGATTGGCGGAGCGTGTTCACCGGTCGCGGCCACCACGGCAGCCTTCCGCATCTTCTCAACCACCAAGTGGCTGACGAACAGGCACGGCTACCCGCGGGTTTAGGCCTCTGGTGGAAGCCTAACCCACGGGCAATCTAGGAGCCAATCGGTGGTTTGGCAATTGACCCAAGGTGAGATCTCAGCGCAGTGCCAGAAACGAAGCGGGATTGACGATCTGAATGTGCATGTAGTGCGCCAAGTCCAACAGGTGGCGGTCTCCCGAGATGATGTGCGACGCGTCCAGGGCGAACGCACAGGCGATGAACTTGTCATCGTCCGGGTCGGCCTCGACCACCCGAAGGGCCGGTGGATCGCCCACGAACAGGACGTTTTCCCCACCTGCAAACCATCGCAGTAGTTCCTCCAACTCGCCTCCTCTCCCCAACCCCAGTCGGGAGAGCACGGCCACGTACTCATCCACGATCGAGGGGCAGAGGCACAGCGTAAGGCGGCCTGCATGCCAACCATCGATGACCTGCCTGGGCTTGCCACCGAAAAAGGATGACACAAAGACGTTGGTGTCTATGACCACCCTCATTGCGGAGACTTTCGCACCTCGGAGACGATGCCGTCTACATCACTGGCACGGAAGCCAGACTCGGCAAGTTGCCCTCCGACCCGATCCCACAAACCGTCCAGGTAGGCGGCGGGGTCACGGCTGCGCACGTACTTCTCCACCAGCTCCCGCACGACCTGGCTGGCACTCTTCCCCTCGTTCTGTGCGAGTCTTCCCAGGGATGCCTTGAGTTCCGGCTCCATGCGAACCATCATTTGGGTGGTCATGGCATCTCCGTGATACAGGTATATACGATATATACAGAGTATCGGCCGAAAGGCAGTTCGTCAATTGCCAAACGGAGGGAACGGTCTGGTGTGCCGACGACCCCGTCTCCCAGCCTCCCGGCCGAGTGAGGCCGTTCCCGTCGGGCCGAAATCCTCGTTGAACTGCTTTGAGAAACAGTGCACAATCTTTCTCAATAATGGGTTGTGGCGGGGTCTTTCCTCCTCAAGACCGAAGCCGTGTGACGATCTGCGTCGGGTGGTTGGGCGAGTAGTTGAGAAGGGGCTGCGCGAGGCGGTGCACCGGCTGGATCGGGGGTGGGGAGACGGGTGCACGAGTTGCGCCACCGCCCGATCAGCCGCCCCGGCACCGACGTTGCACAGTCCGCGGCAAGGGAACCTTTAGAACCTTTACAACGTCCCCTGGTGTCTTTCCTTCGAGTGAGGATCCGGCCTCCCGATTCATGAACGGGAACCTCCCCGCCTCCCCGCCTCCCCGCCTCCCCGCCTCCCCGCCTCCCCGGCCTCATCGGCCTCTGACGCGGGTCTGGGGTGGAAAGCGCCATCCCGGACCGCGATGCGTATCCCTTCTCCCCGAGTTCTGGTCAGGCGTGAGTTGGAATAGCCTTTGGAAATCTGGTGATCAGTGAACTACCCCCGGTGCCCCCTTGCGTTGACCGTCTGTATGCCGGGACACAGGACTGTTGCGACCGGGGATTGACGATGGTTTGGGTCGGGAGATGGGGCGATTTCAGTGTCACGTCCGTGCATCAATTATTGATGCGCGCATATGGTGCTGATATAGTGTCGAAAGTGGTGCACGATTGTGATCCACGGGAGGTGTGCGGATGAGACTTTCAGTGGCTGTGGATGAGCACCTGGTAGAAGAAGTGAAAAGACTGAGCGGGTCCAATACCAAACGAGAGGCCTTCGAGGTGGCGCTGACCGATTATGTGCGCCGCAAGCGTGTTGAGGAACTGGCAGGCCTGGCCGGGTCGGGCCTGGTTGACCTGAGCCTCGAGGAGCTGGAGCGTTGGCGCGCAGGTGAGGGCGAGGGGGGAGTCACGTGAAACGGGTACTTGTTGATACCTCCGTTTGGGTGTCCTTCTTCCGAAAGTCCGGCGGGAGTGCGGTGCAAACGATTGTTCAAGATGCCCTTCTAGAGGGGCGTGTCGTCACCTGTTGGGTGGTGCAAGCGGAACTCCTCGTCGGCACTCGCACAGTGGGGGGCTTCGAGCGACTCAACGCCCTGTTCTCAAATCTCGTGCACATTCCCATGGGAGAATCCCTCTGGGATGCTGTCGCACGCCTCGGCTTCGAGCTGCGTCGCAAGGGCCTCACCGTGCCCCTGCCTGATCTTCTGATCGCCCAGTCCGCTCTCGCCGGGGGGTGCGAGCTGTGGCACGCCGATCGCCACTACGAAGCGATGTCGTCGCAAGTGACCTTGGCCAACCGCAGCTTTCTGTGAGTCTGTCGGGGGTGTTTTAGGGGTTGTGATGGGCCCCTTGCCCCTCGCCCCTCGCCCCTCGCCCCTCGCCCCTCGCCCCTCGCCCCTCGCCCCTCGCCCTGGAACCCGGAACCCGGAACCCGGAACCCGGAACCCGGAACCCGGAACCCGGAACCCGGA
>JARGFW010000351.1 GCA_029211085.1 Deferrisomatales bacterium
CCGGCAGGACCTCCTCCCAGCGGATCGCCGCGGCGCGCTCCTCGATCTCCTGGAGGGCGTCGGGCTCGGCGATGGGGTAGATCCGGCCCACTTGGCCCAGGTCCTTCGCCGAGGCGGGAGCGCTGGCCGAGGCGACCAGCACAGCGACCCCGAGCAGCGTCCAGACCGAAGCAGCCCTACAGCCGGTCGTAGAAGGCATCGATCCGCTCCTGCATCTCCTCTTGCACAGCCGCCGGGGGCGGCGTCGCGAGGTCGCCGAAGAATTCCGAGAAATCGATCTGGCTGAAGTCCAGGGCCTGGAACTCCTCGGGGCTAAAGCCCTCGCAGTGGGGGGCCTTGGCCGTTCCCCATCCGCCGGTCGCCCCGAAGGCCTGGAGCTGGGTCCGCCCCTGTTCCTGGATGATGCGGGCGAGCTTCGAGGAGAAGACACAGTAGACCCGGGCCCGCTGGACGCAGCCGATGAACCGGATGCGCTTCTTGCAGTAGCTCCCCACGGAGACGGCCCGCTCGTCGGCCTTCGCCATCGCCGTCTCCAGGGCCTCCTCCCCGCACTGCTCCCGCAGGAAGAGGAACCGGTCCCGGTCGGTGTCGCAGCAGTCGAACCAGGTGGTCTGGTACCCGGGGGGCAAACACTCGGAGGGCTTGCCGTTGAAGATGAGGAAGAACCCCGAGCAGGTCCCGGTGGCCGGATCGACGGTCCCGTCGTCCACGTAGGCCGTCCGATCCGCGTCGTCGTCCACGGGCGGCTGGGCCGCAAGGTCCACGCAGGGGTTCGGGGAGCATTGGTTCCGGCCCGCTCCCGAGTCCCCGCAGGCGTAGCCCCCCAGCGGACACGTGAGGTCTCCCACGTAGCAGCCGTCCTCGGCCGCATCGTAGGTGCCCGTGGCACACGGGACCGGCGCCTCGCACCGGTCGAGAGGCGGGGACACGTACCCGTAGCCCGGCGAGCAGACGACCACCGGCACCCGGGCCAGGGGCTCCACCTGGCAGACGTCTCGGATCGGGTCCAGGGCCCCGCTCTCGGGGCAGACGGGGGCCTCGTAGGTGGGCGTGCAGTCCACCGTCCCAACTGGGCAGAGGGTACCGACGCAGGCCGCGAGCTCCCCGGCGGCCTCCTCGATGAGCCCGTCGCCGTCCAGGTCCTGGCCGCAGACGACGCCCGTGAGCTGGGCGAGGCCTTGGCTCGTCCCGGCGACAAGGAGAGACAGGGCAAGGCCCAAGGTGAGGCGCAGGTTCGCTCTTGGTCCCATGGCTCACTTCCTCGTCCCGTCGGAGCAGATCAGGTCCTCCTGGGCCGCCCGGAGCGACAGGAGCACCGTGGCCGCCTCGGCGAACCCGTCGATGCACTGGCAGGGGATCAGGAGCTCCTCGCCGGCCTCCCGGGGGCAGGTGTCGTCCGGCCCGCAGCTCTTGTAGAAGAAGTCGTAGCCCTCGGTGCTGAGGCGCTGGTCGGTGACGTGGCCCGTGCTCCCGGCCTGGGTGTTCTCCCGGGACCGGCGGGTCTTGCAGGCGCGCTCGCACTCGCCGGGGGCCGGGGCGAGGCCGACCGCGATCGAGCCATCCTCGGTCACCCAGGCGCCGGTCTCGTCCCGCCTTCGGTCGGTGTAGGTGAGCGTCCCGGCCCCGAAGGCCACGCTGCCTTCGATCGCGCCCAGCCGCTCCTCGGCGTCGGCGAAGTCGAAGGCGTCTGCATCGGCGCAGAGGTAGGTCCGCTCCTTCCGCCACCAGGCCCGGGTGACGTCGAGGACACAGCTCCCGCCGGTGATCGTCCGGGTCTCCCCCAGGGGGACGAGCCCGGTGGGGTTGGCGTTTCGCACCGTGGCCACCCCGTCGACGGATTCGTCTTGGAGCGTGCAGTCCGGGTCGGCCTCGAAGCCGGCGCAGAGGTTGGCCGCGGCCTCCACGGGGTCGCAGCTCTCGTCGACCTCGATCCGGATCACCGCGTACCCCTCGCCGTTGTTCCCCACGAAGACCCGGGCGTTCCCCTGGAGGAGCCCGGGGTTCCGGAAGTGCGCCGTGACGTCCAGGTTGGGGAAGGACGTGGTGTTCCCCGCCGTGCGGCTGCACCCCGTGCCGTCGAACTCGCAGAGCCGCGGTTGCCCGAAGACTACGGTGCCGCCGAGCACCACCAGGGTCGTGTCGTCGGCGCGGACCTCGGTGAGGACCGCACGGGTGATGCGTTCGGGCCGGGCGATGTAGAGGTCCCGGGTCTGGTCCACGATGCTGTTGTCGGGCATCCAGCTCGACGCCGTGTACCGCCCCAGGACCCACTGGACGTAGGTTTGGCCGGTGACCGGGTCGATCGCGACCGTGAAGGACCCCTCGGTGCCGCCCCGGTCCTCCAGGATGTCGGCCCAGGTCACCTCCTCCAGGGTGACGCTCCGCTCCACGGTGCAGGCGGAGCGGCTCGCGCCGGTACCGGCCCGGGTCATGGCGCCGGTGGTGAGGGAGTAGAGGCTTTCCGGGTCGGCGCTCTGGGTCAGGAGCTCGGTCTGCGCGTCGGCATCGAGCGCCGGGGCGTCCCGGTAGTAGCGCTGCTGGGTGACCGCGGTGGCCGGGCCGGGCGCGGCGTCGCCCACCCGCTGCCCGTAGTAGGTGATGGTCGGCGGGTCCACCCGGACCTCGGAGACCGAGAAGTCCGGCCGGGCCGCCTGGGCCGCGCCCACGGCGCCGCCCCCCAGGTCCTGCAGGACGAGCGCCAGGTTCGTCCACACCAGGTTCGAGCCGCAGTCGTTGTTGAGGCAGTAGCAGCCCCCCAGGGACGAGGCCGGGACCTCCCGGAGGCCCACTCGCCCGGAGCCGTCGGCCACCCACTCGTGGAAGCGGCAGCTCGACCAGGTGCCCGGCTGGCAGCCGATGACCCCGTTTGCGCAGACCCCGGAGACCCAGAAGGGAACGGTGTAGAGGGCATCCGGCGTGCCGTCGAGGTCCGTGTCCTGGCTCACTTGGACGACCTGGAGGTCCCCGGTCCCGGCCGGCTGGGCCAGCACGGTGAGGTAGGCATCGCTAGAGGGGGCGGTCAGCTGAGCTGGAAAGGCGGTCTCGCCGTCCAGGGTCTGCATGGGGGTGGCGTCGGAGGTCAGGGGGAGCGTCGCGCTTTGGCGGAAGGCGTCCTTCCGCCCGAAGGCGGAGTGGACCTGGCCGTAGGCGGCGCTCGCCGCGTCCTCGGCTTCGCCGGCCAGGCCGCTCCCCGCGAGGCCTGCGCCGAGTGCCAGAAGCAGCGCCAGGGTGGAGGCTCTGCGGACGGTCTCACGCATCCCGCTCCTCCAGCATGCGGCGGATCGCCTCGGCGTAGGTCATCCCCCGGGCCACCGCCCGCTCGATCGCGGCGTTCTCCTTCCCGTTCGAGGTGCAGACCCCGTAGAAGAAGGGGTCCACCACGAGGCGCAGCACCCCGACCCCGAAGGGCGTGTCGGCGAAGATCTCCGAGTAGTCCCCTTTCTTGGAGGCGAGGCTCTGGAGGACGCGCATGGTGAAGTCGTCGTAGTCCACCAGGCCCTTCTGCTTCGCCTTGTGGAAC
>JARGFW010000060.1 GCA_029211085.1 Deferrisomatales bacterium
AAGGCGGACAGATCACTTGTCATACCCACCGGACACATCATGTGCTCTCTACAGCTTTGCCGCACCCCGATTGACTGCCGATCGGAACCCCTGCTACAAGAAAGAGAGCACCTGTAACGGGCTGCCGCTGGCCCGGGGAGAGAGCCATGTCTGTACCTACACGATGCTGGGTGTTGGTCTTCGCCATACTCTGGTGGGCGGTGCCCCCGGCGCACGCCGAGACTCGGTACGTCAGCGACGTGCTGGTGATCAATTTGCGCGACGCCCCTGCCTCGGGTGCGGCGACCATCGCCCTCTTGCGCACGGGTGAGAGCTTCGAGGTGCTCGATACCCAGGGCACCTATCTGCGGGTGCGCACCCCGGCGGGCGAAGAGGGGTGGGTGACGCAGCAGTACACCACGGCGGAGACCCCCAAGGCCCACGTGGTGGCCTCCCTGAGGCAGGAACTGGCTCAGGTGAAGAAGCAGGCGGCGGAGGCCGAGGACGAGCGCGCCCGCCTGCAGGCCGAGCTGCGGCAGATCGAAGAGAGCCGCGGCGCTGCGGCGAAGAGCGCCGCTCAGGAGCTGTCCACGGCCCGCAAGGAGGCCCAGGACAGCGCCCGCCAGTACCAGCAGGTGAGCGAGAAGTACGAAGCGCTGCTGAGCCAATCGACGCAGGTGTTGGAGATCACCGCCGAGCGGGACGCCCTGCGGGATAAGAGTGCACAGCTGGAGGCTCAGGTGCGGCAACTCGACGGCGAACTGGCGTCGGTGACCCGTTCCAGCCTGGTCACCGGTCTGGCGGTGGGGAGGGGGCTGGTGCTCGTCGGCTGGGTGCTGGGCAGCACCTCTCGTAAGAAGAAGAGCCGCTTCAGCGTAGGCTAGGGCTCTAAACGCCCGCGGCCGGTGCGCACCACCCGGCGACCGCAGCGCAGGCTCTTGGGCAGCCAGCTCTCCAGTACTGCCTGACGATCGGGTTCACTTAGACGTCCGCCGTCCGCCCGCAGTGCCCGTGCCCGGGTGGTCACGCTGTACAGGCTGACCGCCGCCGCCACCGAGATGTTGAAGCTCTGCACGAACCCCGTCATGGGGATGGTGTAGCAGCCGTCACACCCCGCCACCGCCTCCGCGCTGACCCCTGCATGCTCGTTGCCGAGCACCAGAGCCACCGGGTCGGCCACCGGTACAGCCTCGAGAGGCACGGCCCCGGGTTGCAGCATCGCCGCGTAGAGGCGAAACCCCGCATCGCGCAGCACGCCTGCGCACGCCCCGAACTCCTGGTGGCGGTGCACCGTGAGCCACTTGTGGGCCCCGCGGGTGATGCGCCGGCTGATGCCGAACCCGGAGGCCGCCTCCACGACGTGGACGTGCTGCACCCCCAGGGCCTCGGCGCTGCGCAGCACCGCGCTGAGGTTGTGGGGGTCGTGGACGTTCTCCACCACCACCCGCACGGACCCCAAACGGGAGTCGAGCACCTGTTGCAGGCGCTGCCAGCGCTCCGGCCGCAACGCCTCGCGCAGAAACTCATAGGAAGGGTCCATGGGGCAGAGCATAGCAGACACAGCGCCGGAGCCGGAAGCCGCCTGGCCGTCTGCGGCCGCGCCCCGGAACCCAGGCGGTGGCTGTTGCGGTTGGGGGGGCTCTGTGCTATCCAGAACAGAGTTCCCCAGGTCCCCCCGGCGCGGGACGGCCGTGTCCGATGGAGAACTCGTGGCCCAGTACACCGTTTTCACACCTGCCGAACTGGCCATGCTCGACCAGGCCACCCGGGTGTCCCGCGATCTGGCGGGCCAGTACTACGCGCTGCCCAGCGACTGGTTCGAGAACACCAGCCACTGCGTGTGCTCTGCTCGCGATCTGCGGCGGGGGGAGATGCTGGGGCAGGGCCACTTGGCCCAGATCCGGCGGGTGCTGCGGCTGGCAGAACATGAGCCGGTGCTGCGCTGCCGGCGCCTGTGCCCCCACTTCCGCATCTGCCTGCAGGACCACAACCTGCTCCGGCGAGCCCGGGAGGACGGCGCCCTGGACCTGGAAACCCTGCTCACCTGGGTGCTCACCCACGAATACGTGCATCTGGTGCGTTTCAGCCGCGGCCAGCACCCGTACCAGGTCTGCGAGCAGCGCCGCCTGGTGGAAGAGGGGCGGGTCGATGGAATCACCGCCGAGATCGTCGGCCGGTTGGGGCATCGCCGGCTCCGCCAGGCAGGGGGGAGGTGGACCACTATGGCCAGGGCAGAATCTCCACGTGGATGCGTCTGAACTCCTCGTGGATCTCCCGGAACGCCGCCAGGATGTCGGGGTCGAAGTGTTTGGCGGGGTCGGTGCGCCCGTCGCCCCGTTGCATCACCTGGCACGCCTCCTCGTGGGACAGGGGGGGCTTGTAGGGGCGCTGGGAGCGTAGCGCGTCGTAGACGTCCACCACCTTGACCACCCGGGCCTCCAGGGGGATCTCGGTTCCGGCCAGGCCGCGCGGGTATCCGGAGCCGTCCCAGTTTTCGTGGTGTTTTCCGGCGATGCGCCGCGCCACCTGGAGCCGCGGGGAGGTGCCGATGATCCTCTCTCCCTGCACGGTGTGCTGCCGCATCACCTCCTCCTCGGGGGCGGTGAGGGGGCCGGGTTTGCGCAGGATGTGGCCCGGAGTGTGCAGCTTGCCCACGTCGTGGAGTTCGGCCGAGTAACCGATGACGCGCGCCTGCTCCGGGCTGCAGCCCACCTTGCGCGCCAACAGCTCGGCGCAGCGGCTCACTCTCACGATGTGATCTCCGGTGACCTCGTCGTTTACCTCACTGGCCCTCGCCAGCGCCCCTACCAGATACAGGAACGACTCCTCCACCTGGCTGATACGGGCGGTCAGGGTCCACAGCGACCCCAGGGTGATCGCCAGGGCGCTGAGCACCTGGGCCTCGTAGCGGGTCGCCCGCCCGGGATAGTTGAGGGCCACCAGTGCGCCGGCCCAGTCTCCCGCGATGCGGTAGGCGATGTAGTTATGCACTTCGCTGCCCAGTGCCCGGAGGAGTTGGGGGGGGAAACGCCGCTGGTATTCGTTACCGGAGACCCCCTCATCCTCGGGGTTCGACAGGGTCACTCCGTCGTTTCCGGCGCCGGTGAAAACGAACGCCTCCACCGGGACCGGCAGTGCCCCGGTGACCGCCTGGTAGCCGGACTTCTCCAGGTGGTACAGGATGCCGGTGTAGGTGGGCGCCGGCCCGTGGATGAGGAACACGTGGGACGGTGCGCGGGTGCCCTCTGCCCGTTCGCCCAAGGCCATCTCATTGAGCGCACGGATCACCAGGGTGTCCAGCCCCCGCGGCTGGGGGCACTCGGTGCACAGCTCCTCCAGGGCTCCGTCGGTCACGCGCAGCAGATCCAGGGTCTGCCGGAACGCCAGGTGGCACAGATCGCGGCCCCGCTGGGGAGCGGTGGCCGAGGAAGGGGGAGGCATCTGAGGGTCTCCGTGGTGCGAGGATGAACTGCTATACTGCGGCTGTCGGACGAGGCCCCATGATACTCCACCTGCTCCGAGTGACAACCGCATGAAGATCCTCCTCCATACCTGCTGCGGCCCGTGCACCATCGTCCCCCTGCGGGAGTTGCGTGGGGAGGGTGCCGAGGTTTTCGGCGCCTACCTGAACCCCAACATCCAGCCCTACACCGAGTGGCAGCGTCGCCTGGACGCCCTGGAGGAACTGGCCGCCGCGCAGGAACTGCGCCTGCTGCCCGAGCAGCCGTACGCGCCCGTGGAGTGGCTGCGCGGCGTGGTGTTTCGCGAGGGCGAACGCTGCCGGCCGTGCTATCACGGTCGCTTGCGGGGGGCAGCGCTGCTGGCCCGCAGAGGACGTTTCGACGCGTTCACCACGACCCTGCTCTACAGCAAGTTCCAGAAGCATGACCTGATCGCCGAGATCGCCGCAGCGGTCGCTGCCGAGGTGGGGGTGCCGTTCCTGTATCGAGACTGGCGCGGCGGCTGGACCGACGGTGTCGAGGCGTCCCGAGCCATGGGTCTGTACCGGCAGCCTTACTGCGGCTGTATCTACAGCGAGTGGGAGCGCTACGCTCCCCGGCAATCCCGCAAGACACGGTCGGAACCCCCAACCTGAACCCTCCGGGTCGGACACTACCGTCAAGTCCGACCCCACCCTCTCTCCCTTCTTCTTTCCCCGTCTTTCTGTCCCCGCCCAGGCTGGGTTCCGTGCCATGAGCCCACGGCGGCGCGGGCCTTCAAGAATGCGGCTGCCGCTGTCGATAGGAACAGCGGACACGGGGGGCAGAGACTTCCCGAACGATGGCGACCGGTAGGAGAGTGGCTCCCCATGTCTCGAACCTTGACGCTGTTTCTCGCTGCGTTATTGGGAGTGCCCGGCCTGGTGGCTGCAGGGGAAACCCTGCAGGTCGTGGCGGTTCCGACGCCGCCCGTGCTGGACGGTGTAGTGGACCCGGTGTGGAAGCAGGCGCCCGAGTTGCTGGTTGCGGTCTCCCCCGTCACGGCAGACGTCGGTCAACGGTATGAGGTCTACGACCCGGCTCGGCGCACTGCCGGCCGTGAGGTGCGGCTCCGGGCAGTGACAAACGATGAACGGCTGTTCCTACTGGCGAGCTGGACCGACCCCACCCGCAGCGTGGCGAAGAAACCCTGGGTGTGGGATGCGGCGGCGGGTGCCTACGTCAAGGGACCCGGGGACGAGGACCGCTTTGCCATGCTTCTGCCGATCGGTGCCAGCGCCACCGAGTGCATGGTGAGCGGGGTCAGTTTCGTGGGGGACCTGTGGCACTGGAAGGCCGCCCGCACCGAGCCGGCCGGCTACGCCGACGACCAAACCCTGCGCATGGGCATCAAGAACTTCCGCGGGGCGGAGACCTGGTACGGCCCCGGAGGCAAGACCGTGTACGGCAAACGCTACGATGACGACGGCAGCGCCGCGTTCGAAGAACAAAAGGAACCCCCGACCCGGTTCGCCGGGGAGCAGGTGTCTCGCTACCGGCCGCAGCAACCGGACGGCAGCCGTGCGGATATCCGCTCCGGTGCGAAGTGGCAGGATGGTCGATGGACGCTGGAGCTGTCGCGCGCCCTGGACACCGGGGATCCTCGCGCCGACCGGGCTCTCGCCCCCGGTGAGGTGGTGCAGGTTTCGGTGGCGGTGTTCGATGACTGCGGTGACATGCACCACGCCACCTCGCCCTTGTTCTCCCTGGTGATGGAGTAATCCCGATGGCCGGTGGCCGTTCCGTTCTGCTGCGTGCCCTGCGCCGTGCCCTGGTGGCGAGCCTGCTGCTGTTCACCTTCGCCAGCGTCTCCGGGTTGTGGGGGCTATGGGCGCAGCAGAGGGAACTCTCCCGGGTCGTGAACGGCTCCCTTCCGCGAACCAACTTGTTGTTCGACATCGCCGAACAGGCCAGCGAGATCGAGATCTCTCTGCTGCGCTTCATGGGCTACTACGCCAAGGATCTGGGAGCTGCCCGGGATGCGCTGCAGGGGGTGGTCGAGGGACTCGGCCGTCTCGACGCCCCCGGTGGCAACAAGGGAGTCGGTACCCTGGTGCTGCGGCTGCAGGCCCTGGAAGGGGAACTGGACGCCCTGGAGAAGCTCGACGGCGCCAAGGAACTGGACCAGACGTTTACCAGGGTCTCCTCTGAGGTGAGCGAGATCCACCGGCTGGTGAACGAGTTGCTTACGACCCAGAGGGTCGCGGATGGTTTCCTCACGCAGAACGCTGCTGAGCGGGGTCGTACCCTGTCCGGGTACGTGGCCATGGGGCTGGTGGTCGGGTGGCTGCTGATGGCGGCGACGATGGTGTTTTCCCTGCGCCGCCTGCAGGCCCCCTTCGAGAACATCCTGGACTTCATGCGTCGCGGCAGCGAGAAGGACCTCACCGGCCAGCTTACCGGTTCCGACGCCGACGAACTGGGTGAGCTGGCTACTGCCGCCAGCGCGCTGAGCGGAACCCTGGTGCGGACCATCGACTCCTTGCGACGGGTCGCTGGCGAGGCACGCAACCGGGGCACCAACCTGGAGATCGGTGCGCTGCAGGCGAGCCAGGGAGCCGAGAGCCAGGCGCGACGGGTTGCGGCGGGGGAGGCCCGGGCCCGGGATATCGAGGCAGAACTGGTTTCGGTCGCCGATCTGTCCAAAGGGTTGCGCAGCGGAGCGGAACAGGCGGCGTCCAGCGTGGAACAGATCTTGGCGATGACCGAAGAGGTTCGCGCTGAGATGGAGGGTATCACCGAACGGGTGGGTACCTCGACTCGCGCCGTGGAGGACCTGAGTCAGGCGTCGACCCGCATGGCAGCCCTGGCGGGTCAGGTGGGGGTCGCCTCCCAGTCGGTGGCTGCCTCGGCCGCGGTGATCGACCAGGCCACGGAGACCCTCAGCTCCGGGGCCAGCGAGGGGCGCGGGCTCACCGAAGACGTGGTGCACAAGGCCGACGCCGGTCGCGAGGCGATGGCGGCGGCCCTGCGGGGCATGGAGCGCATCCGCGAAGCGGTAGACGCCGCGGTGGACAGCTTCGACCATCTGGAGCGCGAACTGGGCCGAGTGGGCCGGGTGACCCAGGTGATCGACGACATCGCCGGGCGCACCAATCTACTGTCACTCAACGCGGCGATCATCGCCGCCCAGGCGGGTGAGCAGGGCAAGGCGTTCGGTGTGGTGGCCACCGAGATCCGCGGCCTCGCGGAGAAGACGGCTCGCAGCACCCGGGAGATCCGCTCCCTGGTGGGCGGTCTGGTGGAAGGCGGGCGCGAGGCGTCCCAGGCCATCTCCGCCGGAGCAGAGCGGGTGACCGAGGGCGAGCAACGGGTGCGCCACACCGGTGTCCTGTTGGGGGAGATCTTCGAGAGTGCCGACCGTGCCGCCCGCCGACTGGTGGTGATCGAGGAGGCGGCGACGGGGCAGTCCCAGGAGGCAGCCCGGGTGGCCGAGGAGATCCGACAGGTGAGCGAGGGGATGAGCGAGATCGTCGGCGAGGTGCAGGCCCAGGAGGCACGGGCCCGCGATGTCCACCAGGACCTGGTCGAGATCGAACAGGTAGCCCGCCAGATCGCCCGCGCTGCCGACGAGCAGACCCGGGGCACGGAGTTGATCACCCACACCATGGTGGAGGTCAGCGAGATCAGCGAGAACGTGGATGACTCCATCGTCCAGGTAGGCGAACTGCTCGCCGGGTTGCGCCAGGATCTAGAGGCTCTGGGGGCCGAGGCCCGCAAGGAGCTGAGGCGCATCGCCGAGATCGAGGTAGAGGGCAAGGGGCTCTCCGCCCTGGCCGGCAAGTTGCAACTCGAGACTTCGGGTTACCGACTGCCGGCGAAGATCGACCCACCCGTCGCTGCTGATGGTCTTGAGCTTTCCTGACCCCCCAGGGCAAACGCACCTTGCCGAGGCGTTCGGGCGCGGAGGTCCGCTCACTGCTGGATGCGATACCGAACACTGCTGCCGGGGGGACCGCCTCCCTTCTTGATCGGACCTCCCTCTCGCCGGAGTTACGAGCGCTTGTCCGCCGGATTGCCTCCGCCCCTGGCCCCCGGTCCGGCGCCGGGGGTACGATTGCCGTGACCTGTCTGCCGCCACCTCGTTCCGCAACGGTACCCCGTGACCCGACCGATCTCCTCTCCCCGCAATGAGCGCCTGCGCTGGCTGCGGCGCCTGCTCGGCGACCGCCGCCAGCGGCGTCGCGAGGGGGTATGGGTGGCCGAGGGGCTGCGGCTCGCCGAAGAGGTGTGCGCCGCGGGAGGTGAGGTGTTCCTGTGGGCGGTGGAGGAGAGCTGGGAGGCTGGCGACGAGCGGGCCGCCGCCCTGTTGGCCGCCGTGACCGGGCGGGGCGACCCGGTAGTGCGGGTGCAGCGCGGGGTGTTGCGGGAACTGGCCACCACTGAGACTCCCCAGGGGGTGCTGGCGGCGTTCGCAGCACCGCGCTGGCAGCTGGACGATCTACGGTCGGCGAGGGGCCCGGTGGTGTTGCTGGACCGGCTGCAAGACCCGGGAAACCTGGGTACCATCGCCCGGGTGGCCGAGGGGGCCGGTGCCGCTGGCCTGGCCCTGACACCGGGTACGGCGGACCCGGGTAACCCCAAGGCCCTGAGGGCGTCCGCCGGGGCGCTGTTGCGTCTGCCGGTGGTGCGGGTGGCGTCCCCGCCGCAGTTTCTGGAGTCGGTGGGGTTGCCCGTGCTCACCACCAGCGGCGCCGGGGGTACCCCCTACGACAGCGCCCCACTGGGGCGACCGTTCGTGTTGTTGCTGGGGCAGGAAGGGGGAGGGGTGTCCACAGAACTGGCTGCTGTAGCCGACGCTCGGATCACCATCCCCATGGCGGGAGGGTTGGAGTCCCTCAACGTTGCCAGCGCCTGCGCGGTGATCCTCTACGAGGCGGCCCGGCAGCGCCGGGCGGCAGGGGCGGGCTGATCTTGAAAAGAGACCGCCGGGGGCACCTCTTCAGCCCGCCGGGGTTCGGGCTTCATGCCGCAGCTTGATCCCCGTCGTGCTCGGCTTGAGCCGCTACGCTCACGGGCAGCCGGATGGTGAAGCGGGTGCCTGTACCGACCTCGCTCCACACCTCGATGCTGCCCCCGTGCACCTCGATGATCCCGTAGGACACGGACAGTCCCAACCCCGTTCCGCTTTCCTCCTTGGTGGTGAAGAAGGGATCGAAAATCTTCCCCCGTAACTCCTCCGGAATGCCGTGGCCGGTGTCCTCGATTTCGATCCTCACCTGGGAACCTTCCCCGCAGGTGCGGAAGGTGAGTGTCCCGCCCCCCGGCATGGCTTGACCCGCGTTGAGCAGGATGTTGATGAAGACCTGCTCCAACTGATTGGGGTCGGCCATCACCGCCGGAACCTGCGGATCGTACTGTTTGTCGAAGTCCACGTCGTGAAAGATCGACTGGGTGCCGATCAGGCTCAGCGCCCGCTCCATGACCTCGTTGACATCGACCAGGCTTTTCTGCGGCGTGGTCACCCGCGAGAAGTCCAACAGGCCTTTGACGATGCGGGCGCAGCGGTTGCTCTCGTGGAGTATGGTGTTCAGATCCTCCTGCAGCGCCGGCTCCAGCCCCTTTTTTTTCTGTAGCAGGGTGGTGATCACCAAGATGCCGGTCAGGGGGTTGTTCAGTTCGTGGGCGATGCCCGCCACCAGCTCCCCCAGGGAGGCCAGCTTCTCGGAGCGCAGCAACTGGGCCTGGATGTCCCGCAGCTGACGGGTGCGTTCTTCGACTTTGGCTTCGAGGGTGTGACCCCACTCCCGGAGTTCGCCTCTGGCCGCCTGTAACCGGCGAGTCATGTCGTTGAAGGAGACGGCCAGCTCCCCGATCTCGTCCCCGGAGAGGACCCGCGCCCGGGAGCTCAGGTGGAGGTCTCCCACTCGCTTGCTGTGCTGGAGCAGTTCCTTGACCGGGCGATTGATGAGGTATTGAACCAGCAGGGTGATGGAGGCTCCGATGGCCAGCACCATGGCGAAGGTGAGGGATACCAGCCGCTGGCTGTACTCCCAGGTCTGGGTTCGCACCCGCTCCAGAGACAATATCGTGTCGAGGACCCCCACGATGTTCTGGTCCTTGGGATGGAAGTGGCACGGGGCGTTGTAGCAACTCTCCTGGTTGTAGACGGCCTTGGTGAGCCCGAGCACTTCCTTGCCGGCGGCGTCGCGGAAGACGCGACTGCGGTTCATGGATGACACCTCCCGGAGGGGGTGCTCTCCGGCGTGGCACATGTCGCAGGCCGACGCCGTCTTGTCGAGGTAGGAGGCGATCTCGTCCTGGTTGGTGGAGAAGATGATCTTGCCGTCCTTGGTGATCATGCGGATGTGCTCGATGCCCTCCTGGTTCCCCGCCTCCTGGACCATCTGATAGACCTGGGTGCGGTCGTTTTGGAGCATGGCGTAGTGGGTGGTTTTGAGGATGGTCTCGCTGATGTTGTCGGCCGCGGTCACCGTCTGTTCGTGGAGCAGTTGCTTCATGGCCCGCACGTTCAGGTAGCAGAACGGCGCCATCGCCAGGAGCAGTAGGGTGCTGACGGCCAGGGTAACCTTCGCGATCAGGCTCATCACGTCCTTCCCGGGCAGGCACAGAGTCGTCGGTCTACGGTGGGGGCTGTGGGCTACCCAGACACCGGGTGCTCCCCCGCGGCCGAGGTTTCCTCTTGGTTGCGCCGTTGCATCGGGGATATCTCAAGTTTGCGCAGCAGTGCCTGGAAGTTCGGGCGCAGCATGCCCGTGTCCTGGGCTGCCCGTGTGACATTCCAGTCGTTGCGCCGCAGGGCGTCTAAGGCGAACGCGCGCTCCACCGGCAGCACCGCATCGTCCTTCACCACCCGTTTGGCCAGCTTCAGTTCTTCCGCGGTCCGGGGTGTTCCCGTCTGGTGACAATGGGCCCGAAACCCACGGGTGGGCAGTTCCAGATCGGCCTCCTCGACCAACTCCCCCTGGCAGAGCACGACGGCCCTCTCGATGATGTTCTCCAACTCGCGCACGTTTCCGGGAAACGAATAGGTCTCCAGGCGCAGCATGGCGTCGCCGCTGATGCCGCGGATGCACTTCCCGGTTTCCGCGGCGTACTTGCCGAGGAAGAAGGTCGTCAGGGCCTCTACGTCCCCCTGGCGGTCCCGCAACGGGGGGAGGGATATGGGGATGATGTTCAGTCGGAAATAGAGATCCTCTCGGAACGCACCCGCATCCACCCGTTCCTTTAGATCCTGGTTGGTCGCGACCACCAGCCGGATGTCGATGGGTGACGGGGTGGTCCCGCCGATGGGGGTGATCTCCCGTTCCTGGAGAACCCGCAACAACTTGGCCTGGGTGGTGGCGCTGAGGTTGGAGATCTCGTCGAGAAACAGGGTACCCCCGTCTGCCACCTTGAACAGTCCGGTCTTGGTGCGGATGGCCCCGGTGAAGGAACCCTTCACGTGGCCGAAAAGCTCACTTTCCAACAGGTTTTCGGCCAGGGCGGTGCAGTCCACCGCAACGAACGACTTGTTCTTGCGAGCACTGTGGTCGTGGATGGCGCGGGCCACCAACTCCTTCCCTGTGCCACTCTCCCCGGTAATGAGCACCGTGCTGTCGGTGGGCGCTACCCGCAAGATGCGCTGATAGACCTCTTGCATGCTGGAGCTGCGGCCCACGATCTCGCCGATTCGCTCGACGGGGGTGTCCGGGGCCGTGGCGTGGAGTGACGCCGCGCGCGCCAGGGTGTTGTGTACCTTTTCCAGTAGGAGGTCGGGGGTGAAGGGTTTGGGAATGTACTCGACGGCGCCGCTCTTCATGCACTCGACCGCTGTGTCCACGGTGGCGTAGCCGGTGATGAGGATCACGGGGGTGCCGGGTTGCAGGACGCGAATCGCCTTGAGTACCTCGATCCCGTTCATCCCGGGCATCTTGAGGTCGGTGATAACCAGGTGGAATGGGCGCTGCTGTATCGCCTCTAGGGCAGCCCTGCCCGAGGGAACGGTTTCCACCTCGAACTCGGTGCCCTCGAAAATCCGACACACACTTCTGCGGACGACCGCCTCGTCGTCCACCACCAAAAGCCTTCGCTTCATTTCCCACTCCCCTCGCCCAATTGCTGCAGCTGAAACAAAAACAAAGGGTCGCCAGGTGCCGAACCCTCCGGTGGAGGACCGGACAAAGGTGGCCGGCGCTACCCCTTTCTCCCGCGTAGTGCGGGAACCCCTGCAGGCCGTTCGGCGCCCAACATCGATGGGTTCCAGCCGTCGGCCGCCGGTTGAGATTCTGTCACTAATTTCACAAAGGTCAAGCACTTCATCTACAAAAACAGTGGAATAGGTGACGTTCGTTCTGTGTTGTGTATTTCAAAGCAATCCAGTTGGAATATTGGCGATGTGCACCATAGAACATCGGCTAAGTGTCTGGTTTTGCATGCGAAAGCGAACATCCATACGCTCTGTGCCCGTTGGGCCACAACGGTACCTGCGTGTGGGAAGTATACAGAGTGCCACCGGCTGGCATCCTACAGTCTGCCCGTGTCGCGCGAAAAAACACTGTAAAAATATATGTTTAGCTAACGTGCTGAGGAACTTCACAGGAGCGGACCCAATTGGCACGCCTAGTGCAAAAGACCACAAGCAAGGGAAAGCGGCTGGTTGGAACAACGAGTAGCAAAGAGGAAAGGAGGCTGCCATGAACGTCCGACACATGACCACAGCGGCAATCGTAGTAGCGGCGGCGACGGCGGCGCAGTGGAGTGCTGCAGCGGAAGGCGCTGCCATCGGCGAAGGCATGGGGGTACTGACCATCGCGTTTCTGGCTTTGGGCGCGGTCGTGATCCTCGCGCAGGTCATCCCCGCCATGGTGATCTTCGGGTCCATGCTGGTGGAGCTGTTCTCGCCCAAGCGGGCGAAGGCGGCCCGTGAGAAGAAGGTCGATCAGGCCGTCTAAAGAGGATCTCTGGCCCGTGGCCCGAGAGAGTGGAAGGTGACGACATGTTGAGTCTGCTGATCGCCGACGACGACGCCTCTGCGCGGGCAATGCTGGGGAACCTCTTGTTGGAGGCTGGCTACGATGTCTTGACCACGGACTCTGCAGCGCAGGTACTGGAGGTGATCCTCAAGAACAAGAACGTAGCGCGGGTGCTGATCCTTGGCAGACAGGTCGATGGCCTGTCCGCCGCCGATCTCCTCCCGGTGCTCAATAAGTGCAAATCGGACTTGAAGGTGATTTTGGTCTCAGAGGATGTATCCCTGCCGGTGATGCGCTGTCTGCGTCGAGACGGGATCTTCTACCACTTGCTCAAATCGCCTGGGGGGGAGGACCGGGAAGAGTTGCAGCAGGTGGTGGAGTGCGCATTCCGCAAACTCGGTGTGGAGCAGGGCATCGCCGGGGGAGAACGTAGGATGTTGATCCAAGAACCTCAACTGGAAGGGAGAAGGCCATGAAAACGATGCGCAGCGGTCTGACAGGGTTGGCGCTGGTGTTCGCAGGGGCGACCCAGGGGTGGGGTGCCGACAGTGCCGTGGTCTACAGCAGCGGTCCCCTGATTCTGTGTTTTCTCGGTCTGTGCGCCCTGGTGGTATTGGCCCAGTTCACCCCGATGGTGATGCTCGTGGTGGGTCTGGTCAAGGGAGTGGCCGAGTTGTTCACCAAGGGGCGTAAGGTTCCGCAGACGGAGCGGGATGGTTGAATACCCCCCAGTCGGAAGCTGCCCTTGAACTACAAGAAGGAGGTGTTGCCGTGATCGATTGGGTGCTGTCGTTCTTCCAGACGGTAGGGCAGGTCCAGGAGGTGCACACCGTAGTGGACTACTACGGGTACATCAAGGGGTTGGAGTACCTGATCTGCGTCGGGTTCTTCGTCGGGTTTCCGATCTTCTGGCGTTACATCAACAGCAGCGACAAGCACGCCGCTGGCTAGGGGAGGATTGCCGTGGACGTCCACTTGAGGGAGGAGAGAAGGGCCATGCACAGATTGTTCACGTATGTCGCGGTAGGCGCCGCGACCTTTGCCATTGCCCTCGGCCCCGGAGCGGCCAGGGCTGCGGAGCCGCTTCCCGAGGTGGTGGAACTGGGCCGCATCGTGAAGTTTTACGACAGCGTGCAGTTTGACCACGCTGGACACCTGGACCTGGCCGACGGCTGCGCCTCGTGTCACCACCACACCACAGGCAGCGCTCCAGAGAAGGAGTCGTGCGCGACCTGTCACCGCGCGGGGGAACCCACCGCGACCGTGCAGTGCGCGGACTGCCACGCCGTAGATCCGTTCACGGCCGAGTACTTGGCTGCGCAGGAAAGCGGGCCCCAGTGGTTCCATGTGGACAAGCCAGGACTCAAGGGGGCCTATCACCGCAATTGCCTGGGGTGCCACGAGCGGGTCGGAGCGCCTACCGGGTGCCAGGATTGCCATCCGCGCAACGCCGACGGCGATGCCCTGTTCAGCGCCCAGGCGGGGCGCGGGGCTGCCCCAGGGCCGGAAAGGCATCCCTAGATTGGGTCAGGACATGGCGGCCCTGAACCGTGGGGCTGCAACTGAGGGGCGGTTTAGCCTGATAGGAGGAGTGTGATGAGCGGATTGAGTCGCAGAGGATTCCTGGCTGCAGGCGCTGCAGGTGTCGCCGCCGCCGGCCTGTGCAGCCCCGGGAAGGCAAGCGCTGCGGCGCGCCTCGAGGGGTACCCAGAGGGCATGGGGGTGTTGGTGGACTTCACCAAGTGCGTGGGTTGCCGCAGCTGTGAGGCCGCCTGTAACAAGGAGCACGGGCTGCCCGCACCGGCTCAGCCCTTCGACGATCTAAGCGTGTTCGACCAGCGCTCCCACAACGGCCAGCCGCGCCGGCCGGACGAGAACGCATTCACCGTGGTCAATCGCTACGACACGGCGGCAGGGGGGCCGGTGTACCGCAAGATCCAGTGCAACCACTGCAACGAACCGGCCTGTCTTACATCGTGCTTTGTGAACGCCTACACGAAGACCAAGGAAGGTGCTGTGGTCTACAACGGCGACGTCTGCGTGGGTTGCCGCATGTGCATGACCGCATGCCCCTTCTACGTGCCGGGGTACAGCTACTCGAGCGCGTATAACCCCCTAATCGTCAAGTGCAACTTCTGCCACGACAAGCGCTTGGTGCACGGCCGCCCGCCGGCCTGTGTGGAGGCGTGCCCGCAGGAGGCGCTGACTTTCGGTCATCGCAAGGAACTGATCCGCATCGGCCACGACCGCATCCGCCAGAACCCGGATCGTTACGTGAACCACATCTACGGGGAGAAAGAGGTGGGCGGCACGGCGTGGATGTATCTGTCGAACGTGCCCTTCGAGCAGGTGGCCTTCGACACGACCCTGCAGACGGAGCCCATCATCAACAACGTGAAGGACTTCCTCGGCATGGTTCCGGTGGTGCTGGGGGTTTGGCCGGCGCTGTTTGCCGGTATGCATCTGTTGGCTACCAAGGGCAAAGAGCACGGGGGCGCCGGCCACGCCGGGCCCGAAGATGGGGAGGAGAGATAGCCATGAAAACCATGATTGCAGAGGGCCACAAGCCCGTGGACGGCGCAGCCAAGGGGGCGCGGCGCTGGACCTTGATGGACAAGCTCCTGCTCGGACTGACGCCCGGCGAATATTTGTCCCAAGCCGTGCGCAACCCGGTCAACTGGATCCTGGCTGTGATCTTCGCCGTTGGCTTCACGGTGATCGCGGGGCGTTTCTACTACGGGTTGGGCTGGGTGACCCACTCCTCCAACGACTATCCCTGGGGGCTGTTCTTGGGCTTTGGCCTGTTCTGCATGGTTCCCTTGTCGGCCTCGGGCTTCATGCTCGGCACCTCGGTGGAGATCTTCGGTCGTCACGACCTGGAGCCAATCGAGCGTCTGGCGCTTCTCAACGGCCTGCTGGGGTACTTCTTCGCAGTCGTCTTCCTGCTCAACGACCTGGGCCAGCCCTTGCGCCTGCCCTATCCCATGGTCATGGCCTGGGGACCGGCGGCGGTGCTTTTCCTGGTGGGCTGGCACGTCGCAACCTACCTCTCCGTGCAGATCGCCGAGGTGTCGGCGTCGTTTTTTGAGTGGATCGGCTGGCTGGCGGGCAAACGTTTCATCCGCCGCATCACCCTGGGCCTGACCATCTCCGGGATCATCCTGTCCACCCTGCACCAGGGTGCTCTGGGCGCACTGTTCACCTATGCTCCGGGCAAGGTTCATCCACTCTGGTACTCATCGGCGTTCCAGTGGATCTTCTTCTTCTGTTCATCCATTCCTGCCGGTCTGTGCATGGTCATCGCGGTCAGCACGGTGGTCAAGAAGACCATGGCTTGGCGCTGTGACCAGCGCTTCTTGGACAAACTGGACTACTGCACCCTGGCCCTGGCCAAGGGTGCGGTCTTGGGCCTGGCGACCTACTTCACCATCAAGATGATTGGCTTGGCCCACGACAACGAGTGGGGCTACCTGGCCACTGGTTGGGGGCAGTGGTTCGGGTTCGAGATGTTGGTCGGGGTGCTCCTTCCCATCACCCTGTTCGCCTACGGCATCCATCACCGTAGGCTGGGCCTGATCCGCTTCTCGGCGTTTCTCACCGTGGGCGGCATCATTCTCAACCGCCTCAATACGGCGCTGATTACCTTCAACTGGCAGTTGTACCAGGAGTGGCCGCACTACCGCGAGGTGATCATCGTCATCACGGTGGTGGCGCTGTACGCCACCGTCTACCGCTTCATCCTCTACCGGCTGCCCATCCTGTATGCCTGGAAGGCACTGCCCCAGGAGGTCGAGGCGACGGAGACGCTGAGAGTGCTGGACTCTGGTCTAGAGGCGATGAAGAGTTCTGGATGATTCCCGCCAGGCGTGGGAAGGGTGCACGGCCCACTGCCTGGCCCTTACACCCTGGGGGCGCGCGGCACGCGCCCCCAGGGGCCTTTTCGAGGCGGCGAAACCCGAACCGGTCGAGGATGGCCATGTTCCGTACACTGGCGACCAAGGCAATTGTTCCCGTCACCTGCGCCGTAGCCGGGTTTGTAGGGGTGTGCTGCATCCTGCTCTACACCAGCATGAAACAGGACTGTATCGAGGAGAGCATCCTCCATGCTAACGACATCTCCGGCGTGCTGGTGCGCTCGACCCGTTACGCCATGCTCAAGGACGACCGGGAGATGCTGAGCAACATCGTTGCCAACGTCAGCCTGGAGCGGCAGGTGGATCACGTGCGTATCTTCAACAAACAGGGGCGCATCGTGTTCTCCGGCGAGCCCGCAGAGGTGGGGCAGTTGCTGGACGAAACCGCCGAGGGCTGCTCCATCTGCCACGCCGGCGGGCGGCCCGCGGAGACTCTGCGCGACATGGAGCAGGCGCGGCGCTTCACCAAAGAGAACGGGGTCTCCGTGCTCGCCATCACCGAGCCTATCTACAACGGACCGGAGTGCAGCAACGCCGACTGCCACTACCACACCGCCGCGCAGGTGGTGCTGGGAACCCTGGATGTGGGACTCTCGGAGTTGCCCCTGCAGCGTACCTTGGGAACCATGCGCAGGGAACTGGGTGGGTTCGTGCTGATGGTTCTGCTTCTCAGCGTGGGCGCGGTGGCCACCCTGTTGCGGCGTACGGTGATCGTTCCGGTGCAAAGCCTGGCGCTGCGTGTCGCTCGGGTCTTGCACCGACCAGGGGCTCCGGTGGAGACTGTGCCCCAGGACGAGCTGGAATTACTGGAGTGCGCGGTGGAGAGCTTGGAGCAGGGGGTAGGCGCCGGGAGCAAGACGGCGTAGCCAGTTCGCAACACCCTTGGCGGCGGAGTTCCAAGGCAGCAGCCATCGGCGCACGGGGCGAGAGACCTATGGGATGGGGTGCACCCGGCGATCCCAGTGATCGCACGCCGACCCGTGGCCCGGCCGCAGGTACGGCAGGAGAAGACCGTGCCCTTCGCAGGAGGGGGGCCTCCGCAGGGATCTGGGCCCTGGTGGTGTTCATGGCCCTGAGCCTGTGGGCACGCTCCGGGTTTCGCTATGTACCTTCCCCCCCCCCGGAGTGGAGAACCTGGCTGGGCCGTCCCCCGCCCCTGAACTGGATTCACCCCTTCCTGGTCCTCTACCTGTTCTCGGCGCTGATCCTGAGCCTCACCCGGATGTCGGCGGGATGGCACCCGTTCACCGGCTTTCGACACCTGGGCTATCTGGCGGCGTTCTACGTCTTCTACGCCGTGTCCGGTGGGCTGGAGGATAACATCTGGGCCGTGTTCGTCGGCGGGTTGTCGGTGCTGGGTTTGGAGGGGTATCGACACTGGAACCAGTGCCGACCGCAGCGCGGGGAGGAAGAGGAAGGACTGGACTAGGTGTGCGGACCGGGGTGTCGGCGCCCCGGGGGGAAGGGGGAGTGGCGGACGCCGGGCAGCGGACACAGAAATGGCGGCAAGGCCTCACTGTGACCCTGCCGCCGCAGCCCGCACCGTCCCTCAGGCATGTCCCGCCTGCATGCGTTCCAGCATCGACAGGATCAGTTCTTTGCGGGTCTTCAGCCCTTCCCTGAACTCGGCCCGATCCGTGGCGACGATCTCCATCCGTAGGTCCGAGAGATAGGTCTCGAACACCTCGCCCAGTGCCTCCACTTCCGCTTCGCTCAGTTCCAGATGGGTCATGGTGCACCTCCTCTCCGCCCCGGGGTTGTAGGCTTGTCTCCCAGGATAGTCCCGGCGAAGACCTCGTCAAGGGGTGGGGGCGGTGGCGAGCGCTTGCGGACCCTCCGGGGAGTGGGGCTTTTCTGGAGTCGGGCAGGCGCTCCTTGCGTGGGGGCGACGGGCACACCACGAGCCTCTTCTTACCCGTTGACCGCACCTTCAACCATCAAAGGCGCAAGCTTCCTGTCCGCCGGAGGACAGACCCCGCTCCCCGCAGCACCGGGCGCGTTTGCCCCTCCTCAGGCACGATTGCCCTGCTGGCGCCTGCAACCGTGGCGACTTGCCGTCCCGGTTGGGGTATCATGGGGCATCTGCCCTGTTGGTGCGGTGGCGCAAGGAGAGATGATGTTCGCACGTCTGGTGCTGTTGTTCACGGTGATCCCTGCCCTGGAGATCTACCTGCTGATCCAGGTGGGCGCGGTGATCGGCGGGATCAACACCCTGCTGCTCATCGTCGCCACCGGGGTGGTGGGCGCCCACTACGCCCGCCTGCAGGGCTTTGCCGTGGTGAGCCGGCTGCAGGAGAGCATGTACGCCGGCCGCCCGCCGGCCAACGAGCTGGTGGACGGAGCGATGCTGCTGTTGGGTGGAGCGATGTTGATCACCCCCGGGTTGATCACCGATGTGTTCGGCCTGTCCCTGGTGTTTCCGCCCAGCCGGGAGTTCTGGAAACGGCTGTTCCTGGAGTGGCTGCGCCGCAAGATCCGGAACGGCGAAATCCAGATCCGCTGACCCTGAACCGCTGCACCGGAGAACCGCTCGCTGCAACCCCACGTGCCGCCCCCAACACCATTTCCCAGTGGTGAAAACAGCCCCCTACTTCCGCCGGTGACCCGTTGATCGACGCCATCAACCTCTACAAGTCCTACGGCGCCCAGCAAGTGCTCGCCGATGCCTCATTCCGCTGCAACCCCAACGAGCGCCTGGCCCTGGTGGGCCCCAACGGTGCCGGCAAGACCACCTTGCTGCGTCTGCTCGCGGGCCAGGAGTCCCCGGACAGCGGCACTCTGGCGCTGCCGCGGGGTCTCCAAGTTGGCTATCTGCCCCAGGAGATCGACGTCTCCTCCCCCCTGCCCCTGCGCGCGTTCGTGGAGGACGTGGCGGCAGACGTGCGCCGGGTGGAGGAGGAGATGCGCGATGCCGAGGTGCGCCTGGCCGCCGGCGATACGCACCCCGACCTCTTGGATCGCTACGGCCACCTGCGCACCCGCTTCGAGCACCTGGACGGCTACACCCTGGGCGCGCGGGCCGAGCGCATCCTGGCCGGTTTGGGTTTTCGCGCGGGGGATTTCGACCGCCCTTTGGCGGAGTTCTCCGGGGGCTGGCGCATGCGCGCCGCCCTGGGCCGCATCCTCCTGCGGGAACCGGATCTCGTCTTGTTGGACGAACCCACCAACCACCTGGACATCGACAGCTTGGAATGGCTGGAGGACTACCTGCGCGAGGCCCGCGGCTGTTACCTGATGGTCTCCCACGACGCGGCTTTCCTGGACCGGGTGGTGGACGGGGTTCTGGCCCTGGAGGGCGGTGAGGTCGTGCGGGCGAAAGGCAACTACACCCGCTACTGTGAGCAGCGCGCACTGCGCCACGCCCAGGCCCAGGCCGCCTACGACAACTTCCAGCGCAAACGCAACGTCGAGCAGCAGTTCGTGGACCGCTTCCGCTCCAAGGCCACCAAGGCCCGGCAGGTCCAGTCCCGGGTGCGCCGCATGGAGAAGGAACAAGCGCCGCCGCCGCCCCCGTCCCAGGGCCCCGTACTGGGGCTCAACCTGCCGCAACCGGCCCGCAGCGGCCGCACCGTGCTGACCCTGGAGGGCGTGGAACTTGGCTACGGCGGCCAACCGGTGCACCGCAATCTGCAGTTGCGTCTGGAGCGGGGCGACAAGGCGGTGTTCATCGGCCCCAACGGCGCCGGAAAGTCCACCCTGCTCAAGGCCCTGGCCGGGTTGCTGGCGCCCACCGCCGGGCGCGTGGAGATGGGGCACAACGTGACGCTGAGCTACTTCGCCCAACATCAACTGGAGCAGCTCGATCCGCGCCGTTCGGTGCTGGAGGAGATGGCCAGGGTTCCTGGTCTGAGCAGCGAACTACAGATGCGTTCGATCCTGGGTTCGTTCCTGTTCTCGGGCGACGCGGTAGACAAGCCGGTGGCGGTCCTCAGCGGAGGCGAGAAGAGCCGTCTGGTGCTGGCCCGGCTGCTCGCTGCACCCGGCAACCTGCTGCTCCTCGACGAGCCCACCAACCACCTGGATCTGCAGGCCTGCGAGGTGCTCAAACAGGCGCTGGCCCGCTACCAGGGGACCGTGTGCCTGATCACCCACGACCGCGACTTGATCAACCGGGTGGCCACCCGGGTGCTGTATCTGGACGGGCAGGGGGTCACGGAGTACTTGGGCAACTACGATGATTACGTCGCCCGCCGCGCCGCCGAGCAGGCGTCGGCCCAGGCCGCGCACCCCGCAAGCGGGGGTGACACCGACGGGGGCGGTCGCAGGGAGCAGCGTCGCAGGGAAGCGGAGCGCCGCCAACTGCTGCAGCGGGAGACCGCGCCCCTGCGCCGTCGGGTGGAGTCCCTGGAGGCGGAGGTTGCCGTGGCGGAGGAGCAGTTTACAGCGGTGGAGGCGCAGCTGGCGGCCCCGGACACCTACCAGGATCCCCGGCGTGCCACCGCGTTGGCCCGGGAGCGGGCGGCCCTCGAGGCGCGGGTGGGGGAACTCAGCGTGGCGTGGGAGGCCGCGGCCACGGAACTGGAGGAGCGGGAGCGCTGGTTGCGCCAGGGGTGGCAGGCGGGTGACGGCGCGGGAGGCTAGCCCCGGGTTCGGGGGCTGGCTGCGCCGCCTGACGGCGGTGCCCGGTATCGGTTTGCGGCGGGCTCTGTGGGGCGAAACCCTGCGCCAGCGGGCTGCCACCGAAGCGGCGGCCCTGGTGGACGAGGTAGTGGTGAGCGCCGCGGCACTGGATCGCGACGCCGTGGTTGCCTACCTGCCCCTGGCGGATCTGCCGGGGGTCGCGGCGGTGGCTGGACCCGGTGTGCTGGGGGGAGTGCTGTTGGCGGCTCGTGAGCTGGATCTGCCCGGCTGCCAGTTGTTGTTGGAGCATCCGGGTCCGGCGGCGGCTCCCGGGGGCCTGGGGCCGCCGCCGGACCCGGAGCTGGACACCCTGACCCTGGGGCAGCGCAGGGCCGCCGCCCGGGGGCAGCGCAGCCCGTTGTTGGACCGGCTCGCCGCCGATCCCGACCCCCGGGTGGTACGCGAGGTGTTGCGCAACCCGCGGCTGCGGGAGCGGGAGGTGGTGGCCATCGCCAGCCGCCGCCCCTGCCCCGAGGCGGTGTTTCGCCTGCTGGCGGCCAGCGAAACCTGGGTGAGGCGACCCGCGGTGCGCCGTGCCGTGGTGCTCAACCCCCACGCGCCTCCGCAACTGGCCGTGGCCCTGGCGGTGTTGCTCGCCGGACCGGAGCTGGGGGAGGTGGCCCAACGGGAACGGCTCCACCCCGCGCTGCGGGATGGAGCCGTTCAGATCCTGGCGTGGCGCCGCGGCGCCGCCTGAACCCGCTCCTCAGCTCTCCTTCTTGTCGCCGCCGTTGCCCTCGATCTTGCTGGAATTCTCGGGGGTGACGTCGATCGCGTCGGGCTCGTTGATCGCCTTCTTGAAACTCTTGATCCCCTTGCCCAGTCCGCCCATCAGTTCGGGAATCTTCTTGCCGCCGAAGATCACCAGCACGATGGCCAGGATCAGGAACCACTCGGAACCGCCGGGCATGCCAAACATGGTCTTCCTCCGAGAACGCTGCGCCCCCGCCAGAACAGGGGGAGGTGTCGAACAACTTGCGTCAACATAGCACAGGGCCAGCCCCCCACCAACGCGATTCTCTGGGCCGGCGGGGCGCTAGTTCTCGTAGCCCCGGGCCAGGTTCTCGAAGGTGGTGTACTCGCTGATGAACGCCAGACGAACGTCGCCGGTGGGGCCGTTGCGCTGCTTGCCGACGATGATCTCGGCGATGCCCTGGTCCGGGCTCTCCTTGTTGTAGATCTCGTCCCGGTAGATGAACATGATGACGTCGGCGTCCTGCTCGATGGCGCCCGACTCGCGCAGGTCCGAGATCATCGGGCGCTTGTCGGCACGGGACTCCACCCCCCGGTTGAGCTGGGACAGGGCCACCACCGGCACATGCAGTTCCTTGGCCAAAGCTTTGAGGGTGCGGGAAATCTCGCTGATCTCCTGCTCGCGCACGTCGTACTTGCCCTTGCCGCGCATGAGCTGCAGATAATCGACGATCACCAAGCCGAGACCTGCCTCGCTCTTCAGGCGCCGGCACTTGGCGCGCAGTTCCAGGGTGGAAACCCCGGGGGTGTCGTCGATGTAGATCGGCGCCTCGGCCAGGGCGCCGGCGGCGCGGGTCAGTTTGGGCCAGTCCGAGTCGCGCAGTTTGCCCCGGCGCAGACGGTGGGAGTCGATCTTGGCCTCGGAGCAGAGCATGCGCATCACCAACTGCTCCTTGCTCATCTCCAGGCTGAAGAAGGCCACCGGGGTGCCGCCCTGGATGGCCGCGTGCTGGGCCATGTTGAGTACGAACGAGGTCTTGCCCATCCCCGGGCGGCCGGCAATGATGATCAGGTCGGAGGGTTGCAGGCCGGCGGTGAGCTGGTCCAACTCGTGGTAGCCCGAGGGGACGCCGGTGACCGCGTCCTGGCGCTCGTAGAGTTCCTCGATCCGGGCGAACGCGTCGCGCAGGATCTCCTTGAGCGGGACGAAGGAGGGTTTCACCTGGCGGGCGGTGACCTCGAAGATCGCCTTCTCGGCCTTGTCCAGGTACTCCTCGGTGTCGGCCTCGGCCCCGTACCCCTCGCTGGCGATCTCGGTGGCTACCCAGATCAGTTTGCGGAGGATCGCCCGCTCGCGCACGATGCGGGCGTAGTGCTCGGCGTTGTCAACCGACGGCACCTGGTTGGTGAGGGTGCTCAGGTACGCCGCCCCCCCCGCCTTCTCCAACAGACCCCTGTGCCGCAGCAACTCGGTCACCGTGACCAGGTCCACCGGCTCGCCCTTCTCGAACAGTTCCAGCATGGCGTTGTACGCCACGCGATGGCCCGACCGGTACAGGTCGTCGCAGTCGAGAACCTCGGCCACATTGGGAAGCACTTCGTTGTTGAGCAGGATCGCGCCGAGCACCGATGTTTCGGCCTCGAGGCTGTGGGGGGGAACCCGGCTGACGTGGCTGGAGGCCTCGACGGGGGGCATGCCTACCTCGGCGGGTGGGGTCGCGGCGGCGAACCGGCTGGGACACAGTCGGTCCGCCGCGGCTTCGGGAAACAGGGTACGCCGGGGGCACCGGCGCGGGTTCGCCCTTGCAAGGGGCGAGTGCCGCCTTTGTCCGGGCGGCTCAGGCCTCGGCTTCGGGCTCCACCACCACTTGAATGGAGGTGCGCACACCGCCGCCCAGCTTGACGGTGACCTCGAACTCGCCCAGAGACTTGATGGCCTGATCCAAGACCAACTGCTTGCGGGTGAGCTGATATCCCTTGTCCCGCAGACTGGACTCGACATCGGCGTTGGTCACCGAACCGAACAGCTGGTTTTGGTCCGAAACCCGTCGCTGGAACACCAGCCGGGTGCCCGACAGGGCCGCAGCCAGTTCCTCGGCCTTGCCGATCTCGCGCCGACGCGTCTTCTCCAGGGCACGCTTGTGGTGTTCCACCACCTTGAGGTTCTTCGAATCGGCCAGCATCGCCAACCCGCGGGGGAGCAGGTAGTTGCGGGCGTAGCCGTCCTTGACGGTAACCGTGTCACCCACGGTGCCCAGGTTTTCCAGGGATTCCTTCAGTATGATCTTCATCTCTCTGCCTCCTGTGGGAAGAGTATCGTCTATGGTTTGGTCGGTCCGGCATCGTCTGCGGGCGGCGGGGCCCAGCGGGAGCGGAAGTCGAACCACAGGTCGAATGCGCCGATCCCTGCCACCACCAGCATCACCGGCAACTGCACGAACAGCAGGACATACGCCCCCACGCGGAACATCCGCGGGAAACTTCGGGTCTCAAACAGGTTCTGGATGATCGCCAGTCCCTGGAGGAAGTACACCGCCCCCACCACCAGGAACAGATTCAGCGCCGCGGTACCCCACGGCGACGGGGCGATCAGCCCGAGCAACCCCGAGCCGACCAGGATCCAGATCCAGCTTTCCGGCGCCCTCCAGGTGTGCCAAGGGTCGTCGGACCCTACGATGCGGCGCAAAGCCAGGGCGTTGCCCCAGCCGGTGAGCAGCGCCAGAACACCGTACAACCCGGGAAAAGTGAGCAGCATCACGTTGCGGGTCTGCTCCGCCCAGGTCTGCACGGCCAGGGTGGTCTGGGCGTCCATATCCCCTTGCAGCAACTGCTGCACGGCCCGATCCAGGGTGTCGGTCAAGGTCTGGTCCAGAAACCCCTGCAGACCGAGGCCCGAGCGGGTCGCCAGCCACAGCAGCGAGGCGCCGAACGCGGCCATCGCCACCGCCGTATAGCTACCCACCACCCAGGTAGGCGAGCGAACGGAGCGGGCGGCGATGCCCAGGGCACAGCCGGCGGCCGCAAACTGCGACACGTACACGGCCGCTCCCACCGGCCCCCCCAGGAGCCAGACCGCTGCGGCTCCGACGAAAGTGGCGACGCCCGCCGCGCCGGGACCCCGACGCCAGGCCTCGATCGCCACCGGCAGCGGGCTGGCCAGACTGAGCAGGAACCCCAGCGGGGGAAACCACAGGCTAGCGGCGAACAAAGAGCCAGAAGTGGCCCCCGCCGCCAGGGGAGCCAGCGCGGGAAGGCGTGCCGCGCCGGCGAGCGCTCGGGTCACACCTTCAGATTGGTGGTGAACGGCAGCAACGCCACGTTGCGGGCGCGCTTGATCTCCCTGGCTAGCTGGCGCTGGTGCCGGGCGCAGCTACCGCTGATGCGCTGGGGCACGATCTTGCCGCGGTCGGAGAGAAAACCGTTGAGGACCAGGGGCTGCTTGTAGTCGAGCTGTAGCTCGGGATTGGTGCAGAAACGGCAGACCTTGGGTCGCCGGGAACGTTTGGGCTTTTCTGCCATG
>JARGFW010000352.1 GCA_029211085.1 Deferrisomatales bacterium
CTAATCGTGTGTACCGAATGGTACCGAGGGTTCGAATCCCTCCCTCTCCGCCAATTTGGAGAAATGGAACGGAGAGGTGACCGAGAGGCCGAAGGTGCACGACTGGAAATCGTGTGTACCGAAAGGTACCGGGGGTTCGAATCCCCCCTTCTCCGCCACAGTATAGGGAGGATCGGGCATGTCGCGCTGGAATTGGATGGTCTTGGCCCTGGTGGTCGTCGGCGTCGCAGTCGGGTGCTCCAAGCAGGAGGAACCGGTCGCCCCAGCACCGGTGGCGGCTCCGGCCAGTGGCGAGCCGCAGATGCCCGCGTCGCACCCACCCCTGGACGGGCAGGCGGGGCAGATGGCCGCCCCCCCTGCGGGGCCGCGCCAGGTGGAGGTGCCGGCGGAGGTGCTGTCCGGGTGGAAGGGCGTGGTGCTCGGGGTCACCAACCGCACCACGGGTACCTCCCAGGACGTGTCCCTCGACATCGGCAAGAGCGCCGTCGTCGAGGGACTGGAGATCACGGTAGCGAATTTCGTGCCCCATTTCTCCATGGGAGGTGGTAGCATAACCTCCGCGTCGAACGACACGGTGAACCCGGCGGTGAAATTGACCGTGAAGGAAGGGGGAGCCGAGGTGTTTTCGGGCTGGCTGTTCAGCCTCTACCCGGAAGCCCACCCCTTTCAGCATGAGACCGTCGGGATCGTGCTGAAGGACTTTGTGAAAAGTGAATAGCGGTTTGCGCGCCAGTAGCTCAGCTGGATAGAGCGTCGGACTACGGATCCGAAGGCCAGGGGTTCGAATCCTCTCTGGCGCGCCATTAATATCAAGGGCTTACGCGATTTGCGTAGGCCCTTTGTTTTTTTCATGTAGACACCATGTAGACAGCGCGAGGAAATTCGCTGAGCTTTGGGGTGGACAACACTGCCCCGGCCCCACCCCCTGACCGTCGCCTGCCCACTCTGCCGCGACGTGATCAAGGACAGCGCCGCCGGGACCGGGGCTACAGGGAGAAGTGCGCGGTGAGGGAGGGGGAAATACGGCAATCGGACGCTAAAGAAAAGGCCCGCGGGTCTCACTCGGGGGCCAAGGCACCTTCGTTTCGGATGACAAGCTGTGAATCGGCATGCAAAACTGACCCACCTGGAGGCCTAATCGGCGTCCAACCCTGACCCTCCCAAGCGCCTGTTCCATCCCCGGCGCCGGCGAACTACGCAACGGCAGCCTCCGTCGACACCAATCGCCTCCGCTTCATCCGTGCAATTGAGGATCGAGACGCTCCAAACCACTCAAGTCTCAACCGGCACGGCACCTTCGTGAATCATTGGGGTTAAATGATTATCAAATTCGGACGCCGATCCACAGGGGGTGGCCGAAGAGGCCACCTCCTACCAGATCAAGTCAACCTCATACCTGCGGCCCCCGCAAGTCATTCCAACCCCTGCTTCCTCAATGGCCCTCTAGAGTGGAATCCTTCTCCACTGTGTAGAAAGATACATTCCCCGGGTCTCGTGAAGTGGTAATTTCCTACACATCTTGTCCTGTTGCAGATTGCCTTGATGGTGCGCTTTTCCCCATGTTTGCTGCGACCAGCAGCTTCTGTGAAATACTGGCCTATTAGTTGCAAGAAAGGGGAGTGAGCAGAAAAAAACGGGGCCTGCTGGTCCCCAGCCTTGTCAAACCACGGAAGGAAAACGATGGACGGATTCTGGAGGGCCGTTGCAGGCGCATGTGCCTTGGCGGTCTATTCGACTTCAGCATGGGCAATCGGTTTCGACACAGTAGGTGAAATTGACAAGTTGATTGCCATGGACGACATGGCAACCGTTGGTTCTGGAGCGCACGCCGAGGAGTCCTGGATTGAATCTCGTCTGGGAACCGACGTGACCCTCATCAAGACGTACGGCGAGGTTGTCGATTTCAGCTGGGAACCGGTTTATGTGGAGACTGATGGGAATCCGAGTGATCTGATGCCGGATGTGTACGCCCAGAAACTCCTTTTTGCGCCTGAATACTACCTCCTGAAGACAGGCAATGCCGAGGGTGGGTATCAGGGGGAGAGATACTATTTTCTCATGGACAATGTGGACTCTCCTGAATATGCCGTGCTGGACTTGTCAGTCCTCGGCGAAGCTATTTACGCCTACAACAATCCCCTGACGTCTTTTTCAATCGCAGTGTTCTCTGTACCAAGCTTCGGAATGGACAAGATTAGTCACTCAACAGAAGTTAATCCTCACGCGGTTCCTGAGCCGGCCACCATGGTGTTGTTGGGGTCAGGCTTGTTAGGGTTGGGAGCAGTGGCTCGTAGGAGACAGGGGAGCCGCGGATAGCCGTTGGCATAAATATATCTGAATCGCCCCCGTTGTCATAGACACCGAGAGGCCGGTGTGCGAGGTGATGGAGTGCCTACGCGCCAGAAGGGCACCCTTTAGAACAGCCGATAATGTCCGGGACCTGTGAACTCGTGAAATCCAGAAGCTGACCGGTTCGGTCATCGCGAAAAGGTTCAGTCGACTTTTGCAACACCTCCGAAAGGGTGGTGCAGAAGGGCCCCTTAAAGCGATTTGTTCAGGCGGCTGTCAACTCACCAGAGTGGACGTCTGGGTCTTGGACCCACGTCTACCGTTCACACGGTTTACGGCTCCACCCGCCCCGCCCGCACCCACTCCTCCAACTCCCGCCGGGAGTACAGCACTCGCCCCGTACTGTGAATCAGCGTCCAAACTTGACCCAGAATCGGCGAGCAGCCGGACCCACCTTCTAGACTGAGAATCCCTGGCCGGAAGGGCTTTGCACCATCTTGGGGTGGGTCACACTTGGACACCGATCAGCCCTCCAGGTGGGTCAGTTTTGCATGCCGATTCACAGACAGGTGTCCAGAACCGGTCATTTGGACGGACCGGCGGGGCCGGGCAGAGCCCCCGAGGAGTCGCTTGCCGCGTCTGCCTGGGGCGGTACAGTACCTTGCGCTCTACACCGGCACCACTGCAGCCTGGAACAGCCCAGATGCCAAGAGTTCGCAGAGTTCGGCGGCCGGCGCCCCTGTGGTTCCCCGCCATGACGATGATCACGGGTGGGACGGCAACGGAGCGCAAGCACATGACGGACGTACTCGCCGCAGGTTACGGCCGGCCGCTGTACCGAGTGGATCTGGCCGCGGTGGTGAACAAGTACGCGGGGGAGACGGAGAAGAATCTGGCTGGTGTCATGGAACGCGCCGAGATTGCGGGCGCCGTTCTGTTGATCGACGACGCGGATGCCCTCTTCGGCAAGCGAACAAACGTGAAGCGCGCGAGGGACCGCTACGCCAACGCCGAGACCACCCACCTGCTGCAGCAGATCGAGTCCTACCCTGGGTTGATCATGCTGACCTCCAACCAAAGCCAACCGCTTCGCACCGCCACCCGAAGAAGGCTTCGACTGCTTCGTGTTTGACCGTATCGTTCCCTTAGTCCGTTGAGAAACCCCCCGGCTATGCCGGGGGACCATCGAAGTTTGACAGT
>JARGFW010000061.1:0-14642 GCA_029211085.1 Deferrisomatales bacterium
GGTGGAGCCAGGTGGGCCGCTGCGAGCTGCCAGGTGAACCCGAAACCCTCCGGCGCGCCGAGATCCAACTCCGCCCGCACGGCCGCGGTCTCCCCAGCGCGCAGCAAGACCATCATGCGGCGTGCGCGTTGGGCCGGGGACAACGGGCCGGCGCGGGAAGCGAAGTAAGAGCCCTCCACCTCGATCAACAGCCGGTCCAGGGCGCCGCACAGGTCGGCCAGGGCCAGATAGGCCCGCGCCGCGCCGATCCGGTCGGCGGGCCGCCCTCCGCCCTCGAAGGACTGCACTGCCGCGAACAGGTCCATGTCGCGCAGGTATCCCCACCCGGGATTGGACTGGAGCAGGGAGGCCAGGTCCGGCTCCCGACGACTGAACCGACCCATCCATCCCTGGGCCACCGCCGCCGCCTCGGAGCTTGCCCCGGGGACCGCCGCCAGCGCCGGCGGGGACGCCACCCCCTGGGTAAACGCCACCGCGAGAAGCAGCCCGATACGGAGCAGGCGTACCACGCGCGGTCCCTATCCCCCCAGCTTCTTGGCGAGGAACTCCATGCTACGGCGGTGGTTGCGGGCTTTCTCCACCCAGCCCTTGTCCAGCACCGACGGGGTCAGTTCCAGCCGAGCGAAGAACACCTCCCAGGCCTGGGCGCCCTTCTTCACGTAGCGCTTCTCCCCGGTGAGGTTGAACAGGATCTCACTGGCCATGCCGGTGTAGTAATGGGCCTGAAGGATCAACTGATCGCGATGGGCCGGGGGAAACAGATCCACCGACTGCACGGCGCGGTCCAGGGCCTCCACCGCCCTGCCCAGCATGCCCGCTGCCTCACCGTCGGGAACGCTGCGGGCAGCCACCAGGGCCCAGTACCCCAGGGCGGTATTGAGCGTGGGGTTGTTGTGGTACTGGGGTTTCGCCAACAGGGCCTCCAACTCCAGGGGAATCTCCCCGCTGCGCCCCAGGCCCTGCAACACCTCCACCACCAACAGCCGGGCCTCGCCGTAACTGGGGTGTTCCGGATCCACCCGATCCAGGAATCCCAAAGCCGCCTCCAACTGTTTTCGCTCCACCAACTGCACCGCGTGGATGTAGTTCTCGTCCACCGCCGGAAGCCGCAGGGGCTCGGCCGAGTAGTCCACCTCGTCCTCGGTGAGGCTCACGGTGATCTCCAGGGGTTCGAACCCGGGGTGCACAGCCGGATCCACCTCCAGATAGAGCTTGTGCGCCCCCTTGGAGGCCTTGAACCCCAGCCCCTCGTCCCCGGCCACCCCCAGGTCCCGGCCGTCGAGCCACACCCGGGCCCCGGGCGGGGCCGTGTACAGCCGCACCCAGGTGTAGTCGCGCTCGGGCTGCAGCGCCGCCAAGACCGTAGTCGTCTCCGCGCTGCGCACCTGCACGTCGTCCTTCACCCAGGGGCGAAAACCCTCCTTCTGCACCCGTACGCTGTGGGTGCCCGGGGCGACGTCGTCCACCCGCAGGGGTTCCCATGCGCCGCCCACCCCGCCGCCGTCCACCAGGACCTCGGCCCCCACCGGGCTGGAGATCACCAGCAGGGCGCCTTCCCGGGGCTCCAAGCGCAGCTGCACGGCGTGGCTCTCTTCGGGCCCCACCTCGACACGGGTCTCCGCGTCCTTGAATCCCGGTTTGGACACGCGCACGGCGTGCGACCCGGCCTCCAGGGGTACCTCCAGGGGGCTCAGTCCCACCCGTTGACCGTCCACCTCGATGCGGGCGTCCGGGGGATCGGTGCGCACCGACACGAAGCCCACTCCCAGGCTCTTTTCAGACTCCAGATCCACGAAGATCCGGCCGCCCCTGCCCTCCACGGTCTGCCGGAACGCGCCGTGATCGACCAGGTAGAGGATGACTTCGTGACTGCCTTCGTCCAGGTCCCGGATGGTCACCGGGGTGGTTCCCCGGGCCTCACCGTCCACGAACACCTGGGCACCCTCGGGGCGCGACTGCACGGAGAGCACCGCCAGGCCCTGATCCTCGGCCCGGTAGGTGGTGGGCGAACTCAACACCTCCTCCTGGGCCTCGAGCCGCTCTGCGGGGAGGGGAGGAGCCCCATCCTGGGCCGACACCCCCCAGGGAAGCCACAGGGCGAACCCTGTGGCGGCCACAAGAAGGCGCAGCACCGGCCGGCGGGGTCTGGACGAACGGAAATTCCTCATGAAGTCCTCGACGGAGATCGTTGGGTCAGCGGTTGAGTTTGGGAGCCGGGCCTTCCTGACTCGCGAAGGAGGCATCGATCTCGAGATAGGCCCGCAACTCCAGGCCCAACTCGGGAACCGGTTGGCGCCGTGGATCCTGGCGCACCAGTTGGATCGCCGGCACCCGGTTCTCTTGGAAGCTCTCCGCCGCCACCAGGGAGCGATTGACACTGTAACCTTTGCGGTGCGCGAACACTTCGAAGTCGTCCCCGAACAGGGGTTCGTCGACTTCAGCCGCAGCACCACCCGCATCCAGACGCTTCAACCGCGAGATGCGAAAGCTGCCGGTCTCGTCGGTGAGGGCCTCCACGCTGTACGGCGCGGTCCACACCTCCACCCCTGCCAGGGGCGCGCCGTTGCTGTCTACCACCTGGCCCACCAACTCGGTGGGGGTGATGTGCAGGGGCAGCTCCGCCTGGGTCTCGACGAGTTCGCCACCGACCAGTGCCACCACGGTCTCTTCCGCCACCCGGAACTTCTCGTCCTTGACCCGCAGCTTGAGCTCCACCGTCTCGTCGAGCTTGGGCAGGCCCTCGATGCGGAAGAACCCGTCGGCGTCGGTGCGGGCGATGAGGTAGCGGTCGAGCACCACCAGCACCTGTCCCATCGAGAGTTCGCGGCCCACGGTCTCGGCCAGGCGCACGCGCCCCTCGATCGCCGAGCCGGGGAAGGTGGGGTAGCTCCGCTTCATGGCCAGCCGGAACAGCTCCCGGGCCATGCGGGGGCGGTGTTCGCTGTGGGGGAACAGCGCGATGAACTCCTGGTAGCTCTCCCTGCGATTCTCGCCCAGCACGCGCACCGCGGCCTCCAACTCGCTCTCCGGGGCCAGGCGGTCCCCGGGAGCCGCCGACAGCGACCCCAGGGTCTGCAGCAGATACACCCGATCCTCCAGGGGCTTGAGCACGACTACAGTGCCCCGGCGGCGGAACCCGGCATCGAACAGGATCAGGCGCTCCCGCTCCCTGGCGCCGCCGGGTATCTCTGCGACGAGCTGGTTGCCCCGGGAAAAGATGACGCTGCCGACGTAGAAGGAGCGCCCTTCCTCCCGGGTGCCGGTCAGCGTGCTCACAGACGGGGCCGGCGCGGACACCGCGGGCCGGTCGTCGAGGAGCACCGGTTGCCGCACCTTGATGGCCGCCTCCCCGCGTCCGGCAAGCAGGCCGGCGCCGAGTATCGCGGCGAGCACGGGAAGGCAGGGGTTGCGCGGGATCATGAGGGATGCATCTCCTGGTTCGAGTCGCTCCGGCCCGGGGTGAACCGACGGACCTTTCTCTTAGCACAATCCGTGCCTGACAAAAAGGCGGAAAGCCCGCCCCTGCATCGACAGGACGCGGCTTCTCCGCGTCATTTCACGCAGCGCGCAGGCCGGTGGTGCGCAGGTTGGAGACACTCCCAGAGGAGGAGGCCACGGCGGCCCCTGCCGCCCCGGCGTTGCACCCGCGGCCATGCGGATGGTAGGTTTCTCACTTGCATAGAGGTTCCGCTGGCCCACACCCTCCGCGTCGAGATGTGTCGCATGACAAGGTTCCTCCTCGCCTCGGTGGCAGTGGCGCTGGCCCTCACCTGCGCCTCCGCCACCGAGGTGGAGTTCATCAGCCCCCGCAACGGCATGCTCACCACCGACGACACTCTAGTGGTGATCGGCCAGGCCCAGCGGGGCCAACGCCTCCACTGGTCGGTGCGCCGAGAAGGGATCACCGAGAGCGACACGGTCACCGCCGACTGGGGCAACCTGTTTGAGATCTTCGTGCTCCTTGACCCGGGGGTGAACCGCATCCGGGTGGAGGACTCCTCCCTCGAGGTGTTCTACGACCCTGGAGGCGGCGAGCCCCCGCCGGAGTTCCGACCCCAGTTCGTGCACGCTGGAGATCTGGCCCTGTGCGAGGACTGCCACGACCCGCGCCATGTGCGCCTGCTGGACGGCGGCTACCCGTGGGTCTGTTTCGGCTGCCACCTGGTGATCTCGGCCAACCCTGCCAACGCCAGCGAGGCCCAGGACGACCCCCACTTTCGGGCCGCGGTGGCCGACTGTAGCCGCTGCCACGAGCCCCACCTCTCCGCCGACCCCAAACTACTGCGCGCCCCCGTCACCCACCTGTGCACCGAGTGCCACCCGAAACGACGGGACCCACCCTCCACCCACCTCGCGCTGCAAGAGGGCGGGTGCACGGCCTGCCACGACCCCCACTTCTCCGGCTACCCGGCCAGTCTGCACCAACGCCTGCCCGGGCTTTGCCAGAAGTGCCACGACCAGGGGCTGGCGGCCGGGGAACCCCACCCGGCGCTCATCGGCGGGGCCTCCTGTGGCACCTGCCACGACCCCCATGGCCGGGGAGAATCTCTGCTGGTCGACCAGGCCGGGGCCCTGTGTGCCCGGTGTCACCCGCAGATCACCCGGCACGGGCACGGCAACGTGTTGGCGGATTGTGGCTCCTGTCACGATCCCCACGGCACCCGGGAGGCGGGCATGCTGCGAACCGGCGCACCGCTGCGCTGCCTGGCGTGCCACGAGGGGGTGGACCGGGGCACAACCCGCCACGCCGCCCTGGGAGAAGGCTGCCAGGCCTGCCACCGGCCCCACGACGACGACAACCGGCGCCGCGCCCGTGAGTCCTGCGCCGGCTGCCACGACCTGGGTGGAAACCGGGAACTGGCGAGCCTGCACGGCAACCTGAACCTCACCGCCGCTGCTTGTGGCCTCTGCCACCCCCCCCACAGTTCCGAGGTGCCCCGCCTGCTGCGGGGCACCCTGCATCAGCCGCTGACCCAGGGCAACTGCTCTTCGTGCCACGGGGGGGGCGAGGACCGCAGCACGGTGATCGCCGCACCCGCCCAGCGCTGCCGCATGTGCCACGACTTCGAGAAGACCTTGCGCGCCGGGGGCGCCCAGCTCCATCAACCCCTGCTGGATGGCAAGTGCACCGCCTGCCACGATCCCCACCTGTCCATGCGACCGGCGCTCCTGCGCTTCACCGAGAAGAAACTGTGCAGCGCTTGTCACGGCGACCGCCTCGGCGCAACGTCCCATCCGACCACCCAAGAGGAATGCCGCACCTGCCACGACCCCCACGGCGGCTACGGGGGAGCCAACCTGCTGGCGCCTCCGTAGCCTGGTCGCGGCAGGACCACGGTGTCCCGCGCTGCGACGACGGATATCGGGGAAGCATCGTCGCACCCTGGACCCGCCCCCAGGGGGAGAAGTACCCTGGTGGCGTGGCGTTCCCGGCGGCTGGGGGGAACAGCTCCGCACCGACCGTCACCCACCCCCCCACGGGACCGGCCCGGGGGGCAGATCCCCTGGAGTCCCCACACCAGATGCATCAACCCGCCCCCGCTTCGATGGTGTACAACGATGCCCTGGCACGCGACATACGCCGCCGGCTGGCCGCCCACCGGCGGCGCGAGATCGCCGACCCAGGGCTGCGTCCTGCGGCGGTGGTCGTCCCCCTGGTGCCCGACACCGCCGGTCTGTCCGTGCTGCTCACCCGCCGCACCGACGACGTAGAGCACCACAAGGGGGAAATCTGTTTCCCGGGCGGGCGCGTGGACCCGGGGGACACAGACCATCTGGCCGCCGCCCTGCGGGAAACCTGGGAGGAGGTGGGGGTGCACCCCGAGCACCTGCAAGTGTTGGGGGCCTTGGACGACTTCGTCTCCATCACCGGCTACCGGGTCCGTCCCTTCGCCGCCCTGCTCGACCGCCTGGACTACCCCTACGCCCCCGAACCCCGGGAGGTGGACGAACTCCTGGTGATCCCGGTCCACCACCTGTTGGAGTCCGCCCATCACCGGGTGGAAGAGTCCGCCCCAGGGGACCTGCGGCATCGCTTCCACTGGCAAGGGCGGGTGGTGTGGGGGCTCACCGCAGCGATCCTCTACCACTTCCTGCGGGTGGCCCTGCCACGGGGAAGCGGCGCATGAAGGCGTACCTGGCGGAGCGGGTCCTCAGTTCGATGCGCTGTGGGGTGGTCACCGTGGATCGCCACGGCGCGGTCACCACACTCAACGAGCAGGCCTCCCGCTATCTGCGGGTGCGGTTCCCCGTGCCCGAAGGGACCGCCTGCCGCGAGCTGTTTGCCCACTGCCCCGCCGTGGCCCACCTGCTGCTCGATGCCCTGGACCGGAAGACCCTCCCGGACCGGGCCGAGTTGGAACTTGTGCTCGACGGAGAACGCCAGGTTCTCATCGGCTTCAGCCTCTCCCAGATCACCGACGCGAAGGGCGCGGTGGTGGGCAGCGCGATCTTTTTCAAGGATCTCACCCTGGTGGAGCAGGAGCGGGAGCGGGAGGCGCTGCGCAACCGACTGGCCAGCCTGGGCGAGGTGGCCGCCCAACTGGCCCACGAGGTGCGCAACCGTTTGGGTGGCATCCGCCTGTTCCTGGGTCTGGCGCGGCGGCGCCTGGAGGGGGACGACGAGGGCTGCGCCTACCTCGACCGAGCCGAAGGGGAAGTGCTGGCAGCCAACGGCAAGATGGGGGAGATCCTCGACTACGTGCGCCCCCTCAACCTGGATCGGGTTCCCACCGCCGTGGGGGGGCTGTTGCGAGAGGCGCTGGAGTCGACCCTGGCGCGCTTCCCGGATGCCGAGGTGGCCGTGACCTGGGCGCTGGCGCCGGAGCTCCCGTTGATCCCGGTGGACCCCGAACGGCTCCGGGACGCCTTCGCCAACCTCTTCGCCAACGCGGTGGAAGCGATGGGCGACCGGGGCACTCTGCACGTGGCCGCCTGTATGGAGGAAAGCAGTGTGCTGGTCGATGCTCCGGGCAAAGTGGACATCCCCGGTCTGCGCGGGTACGGTGAAAGCCTCAGCCCGCGCCTGCGAGTGGACGTCTTTGACAGCGGCCCGGGGATGCCACCGGAGGTGCTGCGGCGCGTCTTCCAGCCCTTCTACACCACCAAGGACCACGGCTCCGGGCTGGGGATCTCCTCGGCCCAGAAGGTATTCGACGCCCACACCGGTTCCCTGGACCTGCGCTCGGTCCCCGGTGCGGGCACCCATTTCACGGTCCGCCTACCCGTGGCAGAGGAGGTTGTGAGTGCCTAGCATCCTGGTGGTTGAAGACCACGGGGCCCTGCGCGACGCCCTGGGCATCGCCCTGGGCGCCAAGGGCTACAAGGTGGTGACGGCCAAGACCGGAGACGCCGGGGTCCAGGCCCTGGAGACCCAGTCCTTCGACATCGTCGTCACCGACCTCAAGCTCCCGGGCAAAGACGGCCTGGAGGTGTTGGAGGCGGCGCGCCACACCCAGCCCCGCTCCCCCGCGATTCTCATGACCGCCCACGGGAACAAAGAAGCCGTGGTGGCCGCCCTGCGCCTGGGGGCCCACGACTTCATCGAGAAACCCTTTGACATCGACGAGATGGAGGCACGCATCGATCGCGCCCTGGAGCAGGGTCGCCGCAACGAGGCAGTCGCCGGGCTGCGCGAGACGGCGATGGCACCCTACCAACCGGCCAACATCATCGGCGAGTCGGCGCCCCTGCGGACGGCCCTGGAGGTCGCCCGCAAGGTAGCCCCCGCCCCCACCGCGGTACTGATCACCGGGGCCACCGGCACCGGCAAGGAGCTGATCGCCGGCGCCATCCACGCCTTCTCATCGCGCAACAAGGGGGAGTTCGTGGCGGTCAACTGCGCCGCGATTCCCGACACCCTGCTGGAGAGCGAGTTGTTCGGTCACGAGCGCGGCGCGTTCACCGGTGCGGTGCGACGCCGGGTGGGCCGCTTCGAGCGAGCCCACCGCGGCACCCTGTTCCTCGATGAGATCGGCGACATGAGTCTCACCACCCAGGCCAAGATCCTGCGCATCCTGCAGGACGGCCGGCTCGAGCGCCTGGGCGGCGATGAAACGGTGGAAGTGGACGTGCGCTGCGTGGCCGCCACCCACCGTGACCTGGTCGAGGAGGTGCGCAAGGGCACCTTCCGAGAGGACCTCTACTACCGGCTCAACGTGGTCAACATCCACCTGCCGCCCCTGGCCGAGCGCGGGGACGACGTGGTGCTGCTGGCCCGCCACTTCGCCGCCGCGTTCTGCGCCGACTTCAAGCGCGCCTCCATCGGCTTCAGCGAGGGGGCGCTGGAGGCTCTGCGCGCCCACACCTGGCCCGGCAATGTGCGCGAACTGCGCAACGCTGTGGAACGGGCGGTGCTGCTCTGCGAAGGGGACGCGATCGGCGCCGTCGACCTGGGCCTTGGGCACCGGGCGCGGCTCTCTCCCCTGTCGGGAGAGCTGCACGACGGGAACTTCCGCTTCGAGTTTCCCGCCACCGGGGTGCCCCTCAAGGTAGCGGAGGGGGAGCTGCTGCTGGCGGCCCTGCACCAGGCCCAGTGGGTACAGAAGGAAGCCGCGCGACTGCTGGGCATCACCAAGCGCGCCATCCACTACAAGATCGAGCAGCACGGCATCACCCACCCGAGTTGGACCAAGAACCGGCCCCAGCCGGGCCCTGATCCAAAGTGAACCGGGCCGCACACCGCATTTCCCTTGGCGCCCTCACGGGGATTCGCTACATTGCCACGCGGCCCGTCCCCCGCACACCCCGGAGCAGCCCATGGTGATGCCCTTCGAGAAGTACCGCCGCCTGCGCCACCGCGACCGTGCCCTGGTGGACGGACGGCTGATCACCTATCACTTCTACGTGGGCGGGATCACCCTGCTGGTGTTGGGGGTGGTACAGGTGCTGCGCTCAGAGCCGTTCGCGATCGTCGCGCTGTTCTTCGGCGCCGCCAGCCTGGCACTGGGGGTGGGTCTGCACCTGTTCCACTACTACATGATTCGCAGCCCCCACAAACAGGAGTACCTGGTCACCATCAGCGCCGCCCTGGGGCGCCAGCGCTTCCCCCTGGTCCCCACCTTGCTCAGCATTATCGTGGTGTTCAGCGCGCTGGTGATGGTGCTGTTCATCAGCGCCGGATGACCCCTCCCGTGACCACCGCCGACCCGTACGCCCTTCACGGCGCCGACGACTTCGTGCGTTTGGACGGCGCGTGTCACGAGTTATTGCGCGAGTTCGTGGACTGGCTGCAACAGGAGCCGGTGTCCCTGCATCCCGCCGAAGCCGGGGCCCTTGCCCATGCCGCCGACCGCTACCTGCGCGAGTTCGTGGTGGATATCATGGAAACCGGGCCGACCGACGCCGATCCCTCCCTGGTGCGGAGCTACCTGGGCAACTGGTACATCATCCACACCCTCGAGCCGACCGCCGGCGAGATGGACCGGATCGTCCACGCCCTGGACCTGTTCTACCGGTTTCTTGCCCAGCGCGGCATCCTCGACGGCCAGGCGGCCTCGCGGGTGCGTGCCCAACTCCAAGACCGCGAGTTCTACCACGGCCGCCTCCAAGCCTTCTGGGATCTCACCCCGGACACCATCGCCCCCTGGCGAGCCGTAGACGACTACCGAAGGACTGCCCACTGACCCACGCGCCCCGCAGCCGGGAATGGGGTAGAATGGCGCGGCACCGCACCCCACCCTGAAACCCGGGAAACCCCATGTACGGCGGCATCCTCAACTTCCTCATCGCGATCGTCATCCAGGCCCTGGCTCCCCGCGCCCTGGGTGCACGCTGGGGCGCCCTGGAACTGGCGCTGATGGCGGGCATCTTGGCAGGGGCACTGGCCGGCTGCCGCTGGTGGTTCCGCCGCCTGATGGCCCGGGCCCTCCACGACGCAGCCCAGTCCCGGGAGCTGCGGGCCCGTTTCTCCGGGGTGGTGCAGCGCCAACAGACCCTGATGCTGGTGCCGTTCGCCCTGCTGCTCTACGCCACCGACTACGCGTCCCTGGTGGTGGGGCCCGCCGCGACCGTGTCCGAGGTGCTCGGCAGCGCCCTGGGCATCCTTCCCTATTTGCTGCTGCTGTGTGCCGTGTGGTGGGAGGCGTACCCCCTCCACGGAGTGCTGTTGGGCCAGGACGGTACCCGGGCCCGATTCGTGGTCGCCCATGCCCGCATGGAACTGCCCGTGCTGGTGCCGTGGGTGGTGTTGATGTCGCTGTCCGACCTGGTGGGATTGCTGTGGCCCGCAGGGATGGCGCGCCTGCACGAGGAACCCCTGCTGCAACTGCTGTACGCCCCGCTATTCCTGGTCCTGGTGGGAATCTTCTTGCCGGTGCTGGTCAAAGCCATGTGGGGGTGCAAACCGATTCCCCCGGGCCCCCTGCGCCAGCGGTTGGATGCCCTCTGCACCCGCCTCGGACTCCACGTCGGCGAGATCCTGTACTGGCCGATCCTGGAGGGGCGGGTGCTCACCGCAGGCATCGTCGGACTGCTGCCGCGGTTTCGCTACCTGCTGATCACCCCGGCCCTGGTGGAGACCCTGCCCGCGGACGAGTTGGACGGGGTGGTGGCCCACGAGGCGGGTCACGTGCGCCACGGACACCTGTGGTTCTTCCTGTTCTTCTTCCTCGGCTACGTGTGTTTGCTGGCGGTGTTTTTCCGCCTTGCGGAGGCGGGCATCGCCTGGTGGGGCATCGCCGACCCGGAAGCCCTGCGCCGGCCGCGGGTGAACCTGGCCACCTCCGCGGCCCTCACGGTGGGGCTGCTGGCGGTGCTGTTCGCCTACTTCCGACTGTTGTTCGGGGCGGTCAGCAGGGCGTTCGAGCGCCAGGCGGACGCCCACGCCCTGGAGGCGATCGGCCGGGCCGGGCCCCTGACCCGGGCCCTGGAGCGGATCAGCGCGTTCTCCGGCGACATCCGCGACCTGCCCTCCTGGCACCACGGCTCCATCGGCGAGCGGGTGGCGTTCCTGCACCACGCCGCAGCCGACCCGCGGCTGCTCACCTCCCTCCGCCGGCGGGTGCGCCTGCTCACCCTCGGCTTCGCCGCCGGGGTGGCGCTGACCGGCAGCCTGGCGGTGGCACTGCACACCGGCTCCCTGGGCCAGCACCTCAACCGCTTCGTCGCGGAACACGGCCTGCTGGCGCGACTGAACCGGGAACCCGCCGACCTGAACGGTCGCTTCGTGCTCGCCAATCTCTACCAGGAGTGGCACCGGGAAGCCGATGCCGAACGGGCCTACCAGGAGGTGCTGCGCCTCGATCCGCGCCACCCCGAAGCCCTCAACAACCTGGCCTGGCTCTACGTAACCAGCGCGGACCCCCAGCGCTTTCGACCGGAGCGGGCCCTGGCCCTGGCGGAACTGGCGGTAGCCATCAAGCCGGCCGCCCACATCCTCGACACCCTGGCCGAGGCCCGCTACCGAGTACACGACCGAGCCGGAGCGGTGGCGGCGATCCGGGCCGCCCTGACCCGCGCGCCGGAGAACCGGGCGTACTATCTGGAGCAGTTACGCCGTTTCGAGACGACTGCGGGGGGCCAATGAGCGAGGCTTCCCCCCTGCAGCGGCAACTGGAGCGCATCGCCGCGGCCCTGGAACGCCAGGGGGCCCCGGGCCCGGAAACCACGGCGCCGCCCCCGGGCCGGGCCCTGCTGTGGCAGGGAGCGGCGGGCTTCCGGGCGGCACGGCGACTGGACGCCGTCGACCCCACCCTGCTGGTGGGCCTGGAGCGGCAGAAGACCCTGCTGTTCGACAACGTGCGCCGCTTCGTCGCCGGGGCTCCGGCCCACGACGTGCTGCTCTGGGGGGATCGCGGCACCGGCAAGTCCACCCTGGTGCGCAGTCTGCTGGTCGCCGTGGACGAGCCGTCCCTGGCCCTGCTGGCGGTCGCGGAGGCCCACCTCTCCGACCTGCCACGCATCCTCGATCTGCTCGAGGCCGACCCGCGGCGCTGGCTGCTGTTTTGCGACGACCTGTCCTTCGGCAACACCGGCGAGCGCTACAAGGAGTTCAAGGTGCTGCTGGAGGGGGGGCTGGAGGCGCGCCCCGCCAACACCCTGCTGGTGGCCACTTCCAACCGGCGCCACCTGGTGCCCGAGTCGTTCGCCACCACCGGGGAGATCCACCCCGAGGAAACGGTGGCCGAGGAGATCAGCCTCGCAGACCGCTTCGGCCTCTCCCTGGGGTTCTATCCGTTCAACCAGACCCAGTACCTGGAAGCGGTGGAGCGCCACCTGGCGGCCCTGGGCTGTGTACCCTGCCCCGCGCAGTGGCAGACCGAAGCCCTGCGCTGGGCGATGGCCCGGGGCATCCGCTCCGGCCGTTCGGCCCTGCAGGCCGCCCGCGACCTGGCCGGCCGTCACGCCCCGCGATGAGCGCCCCACTTTTCCGTTCCCAGGCCTTGTGGTACACAGGATGCGGGCTCAGCTCACACCCCCTGCCAGCGGGAACCTGACCACCGTGTCCGAGACCTTCTCCCGGGAAAAGGAACAGATTCTCACCCAGTTCATCATCCACCACGACGTCAGCGACGCCGAGGTGGGCGAACTGACCGAGCGCCTGGATACCGCCCTGGAACGGGCCCTGGAGCTGCACGCCGGGCAGAAGCGCAGGACCGGCGAGGACTATATCTGGCACCCCCTGCGCACCACCATGGAGGTGAGCCGCTTCGGGCGCATCGTGGACTGGGCGGCGATCGAGGCGGCCCTGCTCCACGACACCCTGGAGGACACGACCCTCGAGTTCAAGGAACTGGCCCAGCAGTTCCCCGAAGCCGCCAATCTTGTATTGGCTCTCACCAAGATCAAGGACAGCCGGGTTCATACCTACCAGAAGCTGTTCAGCTACGTCCTGCAGGACATCCGGGTGTTGCTGGTCAAGGTGGCCGACCGACTGGACAACCTCGAGTCCCTGGCGATCTTCCGGCGCGACAAACAGCTGCGCATTGCCCACGAGACCGCTGAGATGTACGCCAACATCTGCCGCCGGCTGTGTATGCTGGACCTGGCGGAGCGCCTCACGGAGAAGATCGGCCCGGTCCTCACGCCGGATCAGGTGCAGGCCTGGGAGGCCGGGCGCGCGCAAATGCAGCGGGACTGGGCGAAGCCCCTGCGCGAGCTGCGGGCCCGGCTGACCGAGGTGTTCTCCGGCGACCTGGCCGCCCGCATCGAGCTGCGCTGGAACCGTTTCCGCCCCGACCTGCCTCCCACCCCGGAGAATCTGCTCACGGTACGGGTGGTCACCGACAGCAACGAGAACGCCTACCGCGCCCTGGGTCGGGTGCACATGGCGTTCCGGGCCCTGCCGGGCACGTTCAGCGACACCGTGAGCATCCCTCGCAAGAACGGGTACCGGGCCCTCAAGACCCACGTGGCCTACAAGAACCGCATCGTCAGTTTCAACTTCGCCAGCAGCGCAGCGGACCGCTTCAATCGCCTGGGACTGCTGGCCATGGATCTCACCAGCCCCGAGTTCAACCAGGAGTACATGGACGACCTGCGAGAGTTCTTGCAGAACGAGGACATGGACATCCAGGACTTTCTGCGCTTTCACAAGCCCGAAGCCATTCAAGTGACCAGCCCGGACGGCGACGTGTTCAGCCTGGAGGACGGCGCCACCGCCCTGGACTTCGCGTTCGCCGTTCACGAGCAGATCGGGCTACGGGCGGTGGGGGCGTGGGTGAACGACGAAGAGGCCGCCCCGGAGACGGTGCTGCGCGCCGGCGACCGGGTGAAGATCCGCACCGCGGACCACCCCGTGGCCGACGACCGCTACCTGGCTTGGGCCCACACCCGCCGCGCACTGACCTGTCTGCGCCGCCACCTGCGCCGGGTGGAGGCCGAACGCGCCGCTGTCACCGGCCACAAATGGGTCCTGGACGCCGCCGACGCCCAAGGGTTGAGCGAAGAAGCGGCGGAAGACCTGATCCGTGCCAAGGCCCTGGCCTCCCAGGTCACGGTGGAAGAGCTGTGCCGCCAGGTGTGCCTGGGAGGTGCCGACATCGGTGAACTGCTCGGCACGCAGCGCGATGCCCCCCGCCGGCTGCCGGGTAGCGCGCTGTTTGGCCGCCTTACCGGCCGCGACGGCAACCGGCGCAGGGTTCGCCGCTACCGCTTCGACGACCCCCACATCCGTTTTTGCAGCGCCTGCGTGCCGGTGGAAGGAGACGAGATCGAGGGAGTGCCGGAGGAGGGGCGGCTGCTGATCCATCGCCTCGGTTGCCCCCTGCCCGACGAAGATCGCCACGTGCCCCTGGCCTGGGAGAAGGGCGGCACCCTGGAGCTCCAAGATCCCGGCCCCGTGGAGCTGGAGCTGACCCTGGAGAACGGCTCGGGTGTGCTCCACGCGGTGCTCGCTCCGTTCAAGGATCTGGCGGTCGACATCCGAGGACTGCGCCTGTTGCAGGACAACCAGCGCCTTCATCTGCTGTTCCAGCCCGGCAGCCACCGCACCGTCAACCGCCTGATCCGGGCCCTGCGCAAGCTGCCCGCCGTGAAGGAACTCCAGGTGTTTCGAGGCATCGGGAGCGAGGCGGAGGAGCCGTAGGGCTCCACCCCAGAAGCGACCAACGACCTACCCCGCGGCGCGCCTGCCGACCCTGCAGACCAGGCAACTGTCCACCGCCAGGTGCACCACGTGGTGCACCACGCAGAACACCAGGGCA
>JARGFW010000061.1:14742-24949 GCA_029211085.1 Deferrisomatales bacterium
GCAACTGTCCACCGCCAGGTGCACCACGTGGTGCACCACGCAGAACACCAGGGCACTCCCGTGCTCGGGGAACAGGGCCGTCTGCAGCAGCACCGCGATGGGCAGGGTCTTCTGGGCCCCCATGAACCACACCACTTCCCTTCGCCCTTTTCCCAGACCTCCCAGCCTGGCGGCCGCTGCGGCCACCAGCAACAGGAGGCCGTGGAAGGACACCGCCAAGGCCGCCGACAGAGCCGCGACCCGGGGGGCTTGTTGCAGGGTCTCATGGGACCGGGACACCGCGATCCACACCACGGTGAGCACCAGCCACTGGCCTGCCCGGCCGATACGGGGGGAGAGTTGGAGGCCGCCGGTGGTGAACACCCTGCGCAACGCCATGCCGGAAAGGAGCGGTGCGACCACCAGCGCCCCGAGCCGGACCGCCAATGCCACCTTGTCGAGGGTCCCCGGGCCCACTTGTTCACCGACCCCGAGCAACAACTCCAGGGAAGGGGGGATGGTGAAGATGGCCAACCCGCTGGCGGTCAGGGTCACCATCAAGGCGCTGGCAGGGTTGCCCCCGGCCAGGTCCACCATGACCACCCCGCTGCTCAGGGTGGTGGGCATGACAGAGATCAGAGCCAGCCCGATCCACAAGCCGCGTTCCAGGGGCAACCACCCGTGCAGCAACGCCAGCAACGGAGCCGCAAGGAAGATGACGGCGAGGGATGCCGCCAGGGTGCGCAGATCGGTCACCCCCCGCCGCGCCCGGTCGGCATCCAGCCCGAGGCCCGAGAGCAGGAACATCCCCATCACGCAAAGCTGGGCGCCGTGCCACCGGCCGAGCCACTGCCCCGCCGCCGCCGCCATCCCGGTCGGATCTCCGACCACCGTCGCGACCACGGCCAGCAGGCCGAAGGTGAATCCGTAGTTGCGCATCAGGGATGCCTACACCTCAGCACGGTCCACGGCCGGCGGGATGACCTGGACTCCAAGGGAGTCCACCCGTAGAATCCGTTCCCGTCGCCCTGGAAACCTTTGCCGGGAGGAACGCAGCATGAACCCTTGGGCCACGTGGGAAACCGAAAAACAGCTGGGAAAAGCCGCAGCGGCGTTGCAGCGCAACGAGTTCGCCGTGGTGGTGTGCGCGGACCGGGCACAGGCCGTGGCGCACCTCCTGGCGGCGGCAGAGTCGGCCAACACGGTCGGTTTCGGCGGTTCGGTCAGCCTGGTGGAGTTGGGCCTGCCCCAGCGCCTGGCGGAGGCGGGCAAGGAGTGCCTGATCCACGGGGCACCGGACCTCACCTTGGACCAGCGCCTGGAGATCATGCGCCGCCAGCTCACCTGTGACCTGTTCCTCACTGGCACCAACGCGGTGACCCTGGACGGCAAACTGGTCAACATCGACGCCACCGGCAATCGGGTGGGCGCCATGGCGTTCGGGCCCAAGCAGGTGATGGTGGTCGCCGGGGTGAACAAGCTGGCGGCTGACGAGCAGACAGCCATCGCCCGGGTGCGTTCTTGGGTGGCGCCGCCCAACGCCCATCGCCTCGGCGTGCAGACGCCCTGCGCCGAGACCGGCTTCTGCGTCGACTGCGGCAGCCCCCAGCGCATCTGCCGCATCGTGCACGTCATGGAAAAGAAACCGCGGCTTACCAACCTAACCGTGCTGCTAGTGGCGGAGGCCCTGGGTCTGTAGCTCTTTCCAAACCTTTGAACGTCATTTTTGACAGGATCGCACGGATCGAAAATCAACGGCAGAGGCGTTCGTGGACAGAATCTGCAGGAATTGGATGCGGAACCGGAACTCCAGCCGCACCGATTGGTTCCTGCTCTTGCCCTTCCATCCGTGAGATCCTGTCCAAGAACGCCTTTGCCGTTCCGCTCAAACCACCCCACCAGCCCGCAGCGCGGCGATCTGCCCGTCGTCCAGGCCCAGGACCTCGCGCAACACCTCTTCGGTGTGCTGCCCCAGGAGAGGCGAGGGGTGCGGCGCCTGCGACTCGGAGTTCGCCAGCTTCACGGGTGACCCGGCCATCTCCAGGCGGCCGGCCACCGGGTGCTGCATCTCCACCACCATCCCTCGGGCCCGCACCTGGGGATCGGCCAGCACCTGGTCCACCGTGTTGATGGGACCGCAGGGGATCCCCGCGGGCTCCAGCACCGCCAGCCACTGCTGCGTGCCCTTGGCGGCGAAGATCTCGACCAGGATCGGCTCCAGCGCTTCCCAGTTCTCGGTGCGGTCCTGGTTGGTACGGAACCGCCCGTCGCCGATCAACTCCTCCCGGTCCACCAGACGGCAGAACACCTCCCACAGCTTGTCGTTGCCGATCGCCACGATCACGTAGCCGTCGGTGGTGGGCAGGGAGGTGAACGGGGTGATGGAAGGGTGCCGGTTGCCGATGCGCCGGGGAGGTTCCCCGGTCACCTGGTAGCGGGCGATGGCGTTTTCCAGGATGGCCACCTGGGAGTCGAGCATGGACACGTCGACCTTGTCTCCCACCCCGGTGAGCTCCCGCTTGCGCAGGGCGGCGAGGATGCCGATGACGGTGAACAATCCGGCGGTGATGTCCCCCATGGAAGCCCCCACCCGGGTGGGGGGTCCGTCCGGCTGGCCGGTGATGCTCATCAGCCCCCCCATGCCCTGCACCACCACGTCGTAGGCCGGCTTCTCCCGGTACGGCCCCGTGTGCCCGAAACCGGACACCGCCGCGTAGATCAGCCGCGGATGCACCTCCTTCAGCCGTCCGTAGCCGAGCCCCAGCTTCTCCATGGCGCCGCCGCGATAGTTCTCCACCAGCACGTCGAACCGCGGCAGCAGTTCCAGGAACAGTTCCTTGCCCCGGGCGGTCTTCAGGTCGAGGGTGATGCTCCTCTTGTTGCGGTTCAGGCTCATGAAGTAGGCGCTCTCGGAGCCCACGAAAGGGCCGAAGTGCCGGGAGTCGTCGCCGCGCCCGGGCACCTCCAATTTGATCACCTCTGCCCCCAGGTCGGCCAGCACCATGGTGCAGTAGGGGCCGGCGAGGACCCGGGTCAGGTCCAGGACGTGGAGTCCGGCGAGGGGAAGCGCTGGGTTCATGGCTCGGGACACCTCCGGTTGCTCGCGGGTTCAGTTGATCATCTGGGCCGGCAACCAGGTGGCCAGGCCGGGAACGACGCACAGGATGACGATCCCCAGGAGCAGGAGCAAGATGAACGGCACCACCCCCTTCAGCACGGCGGCGATGGGGATGTCCGGGGCCACCCCCTGGACGATGTAGAGGTTCAGGCCCACCGGCGGTGTCACCAGGCCGGCCTCCAGGTTCAGGGTCATCACCACCCCGAACCAGATGGGGTCGAACCCCAGTCCGGTGATGATCGGATGCAGGATCGGAGAGAGAATCAGGATGATCGCCACCGGGGGCAGGAAGCACCCGAGCACCAGCAGCATCACGTTGATTAGCCCCATCACCACCCAGCGATTGACCTCCAGGGCGACGATGCCGTGGGCCAGGGACTGGGCGATGTAGAGGTTGGTGAGCACCGCCCCGAACAGGAAAGAAGTCGCGATGATCATCATGATCATCGTGCTCTCCTTGGTCGTGCGCAGGAGGATGTCGAGGATCTGGCGCGGCCGGTAGGTCTGGTAGATCGCGGCGACGGTGACGAGGATCAGGAACGCCCCCACGGCCGCGGCCTCGCTGGGCGTTGCCCACCCGGAGTAGAGGGAGCTCAGCACCAGCACCACGACCACCAGAAAGGGCAGGGTCTTCAGGGAGGAGCGCAACTTCTCACCCAGGGTGTAGGACTCGGCGGCGGCTACCGCCGCCGCGGCCAGGCTCCCCTTGCGGCGGCGTTCCCGGCGCTGCACGAAGAACACCCAAGCGCTGAAGAGGAAGGTCACCAGCAGGCCGGGGATGATCCCGGCGATGAAGAGCTTGCCGATGGAGGTCTCGGTGGCGATGCCGTAGACGATCATGGTCACGCTGGGCGGGATCAGGATTCCCAGGGTGCCGCCCGCGGCGATGATCCCGGTGGCGAGCCCGTCGTTGTAGCCGCGCTTGCGCATCTCGGGGATGCCCATGGTGCCGATGGCCGCGGCGCAGGCCGGGCTCGAGCCGGTGAGCGCGGCGAACACCGCACAGGAAGCGATGTTCGACACCCCCAGGCCCCCGGGGATGCGGTGCAGCCACTTGTGGAAGCACTCGTAGAGGTCCGAGCCCGCCCGGGTGACCGCGACGATCATCCCCATGAAGATGAACAGCGGGATCGACAGGAGCCCGAAGTCGTTGACCCCCTCGAAGATGTTCTCTCCCACCATGGCGAGTTGGAAGGGGTCCATGAACATCACCATGATCACCAGGGAGGTGACCCCCAGGGCAAAGGCGATGGGCATGCCGCTCAAGAGGATGACCAGGGCGATGCCGGCGGTGATGAGGCCGATCCACAACGGGTCCATGGTCTATTCCCTCCTCGGAGCCCCGGGGCGGGACCCCCGAAGCTCTGTGATCCGGTCGGCGATCTTCGCCACGTACTGGAGCGAGGTGAGCCCCATGCCGATGGGCAGGATCGCGTAGGGGTAGGTCAGTGGGATGGACCACAGGGACGAGGTCCGCCAGCCCCCCTCGTAGGCCTCCCACCACATGACGGCCCCCTTCCACGCCAGGTAGGCGCAGAACCACAGGGCGACGACCGAGGTGAAGAGGTCGAGCCAGCGCTTCGCGCCGGGCGCCAGATGGGTGGTGATGAGCTCGATGTTGATGTGGGAGTTCTCCTTGAGCCCGTAGGCTGCGCCGAGGAAGGTGGCGCCGATCAGCAGGTACACCGCGAACTCCACCTGCCAGATGGTGGGCTGCCGCAGCACGTAACGCACCACCACCTGTTCCACGATCACCAGGGTGGCGAGCAGGATGGCCAGTGCACTCGCGTATCCGGCCAGATTGCTCAGAAGATCGACGGCCCGGAAAAAGGGGTTGCGCCTGCCTGCGGCGAGTTCAGCCATGACACGTCACCTCCGTGGGGGCGGCGGGGCTGTGGCCCCAGGGACCGTCCTCCGACCCTCCGGCCGTGTCGCCGGAGGGTCGGAGGACGTCGAGTGAGGTCTGCCTCTACCTCTTCACTGGTACGGGGGTCGGGGTCGAAGCCGACACCGGGCGGCTACTGCTTGGCCAGGTCCAGGAGCTCCTGGCCGGCGGGCACCTTGGCCGCGAACTCCTTCCACGCGGTTTCCTTGGCCAGCTTCTCCCAGATCTTCCACTCCTCCAGGGTCATGGCGTGGGTCTTCACGCCGTTGTCCTGGAAGACCTTGCTCACCACCGCGTTGGCCTCCACCGAGATCTGGGCAGCCTTCTTCTCCAAGGAGAGGCCGACCTCCGCCACCGTCGCCTGCTGCGCGGGGGTGAGGGCCTCCCAGGTCTTCATGCCGATCACGATGGGTTCGGCCATGTACCAGATGGAGTACTGGTCGGGGGTGTTCAGGTACTCGAGCTGCTCGTAGAGCCGGTAGGAGACGAAGGACTCCGCCGAGGTGAGGCAGGCGTCGAGCACCTTGGTCTGCAGCGCCATGTAGATCTCGGAGGAGGGCATGCTGGTGATCGACGCGCCGGACTTGTTGAGCATGAACTCGAACATCTTGCCCGCGGCCCGGAACTTCAACTGCGTGGCGTCTTCGGGCAGGATAACGGCCTTGCCGCGGCTGCCGATGCCGCCGGCGTACCACAGCCAGGTGAGGATCTTCATCCCCCGGTCTTCACAGATCTTCTCGACCCGCTTGCCGATCTCCTTGTTGCGCCAGGCCATGCCCTCTTCGACGCTGGTGATGATGCAGGGCATGAGGGTCACGTCGAGTTCGGGAATCTTGCCGCTGGCGTAGGCCAGGGGGAACACCGAGAGGTCCAGTGCGCCCTTGGACAGGGCGTCGTACTGGGCAGCCGACTTGAACAGGGCCTGGGACGGGAAGATCTTGAAGGTGAGGTCGCCCTTGGTCTTCTCCTCCACGGCCTTGGCGAACTCCGCCGCCAGGGCGTGGCGGGCGTCGCCTTCGGCGAACTGGTGGGAGATGCGCAGCTCCCGGGCGGCGGCGGAGGTCATCAGGGCCCCAAACAGTAGGGCCAGGACGACCGTGCAGGATACCAACAGGCGGGGGCGGGACGGGCTCATGGGGGGCTCCTTTCCGTGCGGGTGAGAACAACAAGAGCGGTGGTCAACCTTCAGGATTCTCGCCAGGGGCGAGGTTGTCGACAAGGGCGTCACACTGCCTGGACAAGTGGCTCTTCATCACGGCCTCGGCCCGCACCGCGTCGCGGTCTCGGAAGGCCGCCAACAACTCGCGGTGCTCGCCGATGGAGCGGTCGAAGCGGTCCTGTACGTAGAGCTGGCGAAACCGGTGCAGGAAGATCTTGGCCCGCAGGCCGTTGATCACCGCGCTCAGGGTTCCGTTCCGGGCCAGCTCCTGCACGAAGGTGTGGTACAGGTTGTTGGCGGTGATGTAGCCCTCGTGGTCGCGGGCCGCGTAGTGCCGTTCCAGATCCTCGTGCAGTCGTTCCAACTCGCCGAGCCCCGCGTCGGTCAGCTTCTCCGCGGCCATGCACGCGCACGCACCCTCCAGGATCCCCATCACCTCGAACAGCTCGCGGATCTCCGCGACCGAGGGCTGGGTGACGAACGCCCCGCGGTTCGGCACCAACCGCACCAGCCCCTCGGAACTCAGGCTGCGCAGCGCCTCCCGCAGGGGCGTGCGGCTGATCCCCAGCTGGGCGCACAACCGGGTCTCCACGATCCGCTCCCCGGTGCGCAGGGTTCCCCGACGGATCAACTCCCGGATCTGATCCGCCGCCGCCTGCCCCAGGGACCGGGAAGTGATCTTCTTCATCCCATCCGTAACCCCGTCTGTCCGTGGGCAGCGGCCGCCACCCACAAGCGCGTACTGTATACTGTATACATTTTTCATCTGTCAAGCATGCAAACCGCCGTTTTGTCTTTCATCGCGAAAAACAACCACGAGAAGGACATATTTTCCTCAAGGAGGATTCCGTGTGAAAAACAAAACATTAATACAACCAGTGTTTTACTGAAACCCACGGGCCCCGTCGCCCCCGGAGTCCATGCTGCCCGACCGGTTTACGGGTGCGGGAACCGGCGGCGGGTTCGCGGGCCCGTGGTCTTTTTCGCTGGGGGAGGTTCGGCGGAGCCGCCGGGTTCATCCCCGGAGCGGCGGGAGGCCCAAGGGGACGCCTGGCAGACGCCCGAGGCATCCCCCGGAGGGAGGCTGGTTCGGCGACAGCCCAGAGACGGGGACCGAGGGCGCGGGACCCGGGCTGCCGGGGCTACACTTCGAACAGGGTGGGGGGGTCGATCAGGAACACCAGGCGGCCGTCGCCCAGCACCGAGTAGCCGGAGATGCCGCGGAACGCGCGCAGGGGGCCCTTGAGGGGCTTGATGAACAGGTCCTCTTCGGTGACGAAGCGGTCCACCGCCAGCGCCGCCCTGCCCCCGCGGTGGTGGATCAGCACCAGGGGCAGGCGCTCGAACTTCTGCCGCCCGCCGAGCTTGAGCACCCGGGCCAGAGAGATGATCGGCACCTGGCCCTTCTCGGTCAGCAGCATGTGGTCCCCCTCCTGGTGCTTGCGCACGTCGCGGGGGTGGGCCTCCACGGTCTGGGCCACGATGGAAGTGGGCAGGGCCAGCACGCTCTCCCCCACTTCCACCAGCAGCACCGGAATGATCGCCACCGAAAGGGGCAGGCTGAGACGGAACTCGCTGCCCTCCCCGTAGGTGGAGGTGACCTCGATGGCGCCCCCCAGGCTGTCCAGTTTGGTCTTCACCACGTCCAACCCCACCCCGCGCCCGGACAACTCGCTCACGGCATCGAGGGTGCTGAACCCGGGCCGGAACAGACACCCCAGCACCTCCGAGGGGCTCAGGGCGCGGCTCTCCTCGTCCCGATGGATGCCCCGTTCCACCGCCTTGCGCCGCACCGCCTCGGTGTCGATGCCCCGGCCGTCGTCGCTGACGGTGATCTCCACCCGGTTGCGGGACCGGGCCGCCGTGATCGTGATCGCGCCCCGCTCGGGCTTGCCCCTGCGGCGGCGGTCCTCCGCCGGCTCCAAGCCATGGTCGAGGGCGTTGCGCAACAGGTGCAGCAGGGGGTCGGAGACTTGCAGCAGGATCGACTTGTCCATCCCGATCTCCTCGCCGAACAGGCGCAGATCCACCGCCTTGTCCAGCTTGGCGGCGTGCTCCCGAACCAGACGTTTGAGGCTGCCGGTGATCAGGGAGAACGGCAGCATCCGCAACCCCATCACCCGGGTGTGGAACGCCCGCACCAGTTTGCCGAGGCCGTCCACCTCCTCCTTGAGGATCTCGGAGCCCAGGTTCTGGGCCAACTCCTCCAGGTGGCTGCGGGCGATGGTCATCTCACCCAGCAGATCCACGAACTCGTCCAGCAGGGAGATCGGGGCCTGCACCGCCTCGGGCAGCTTCACCCGCGACTCCTCGCCGGGGGAGACCGCAGCGCCATCGAGCGCATCCCGGGGGGTGGGTTCCTGCCGGGGGGCGCCCGCTCCCTCGGCGTCCTCGGGGAACTCCAGGCGACTCACCTCGGTGAGGCTGGCATACACCGACTCCACGTCCTCTCGGGACATGCCGGGCAGGGACAGGGCGAGGCTGTCGCTGCCTGCCCCTTGTAGAATCTCGGCCTCGGGCGGCACGCTGACGACGCCGGGACAGAGTTCCTTGAAGCGCAGCAGGATCAGGTAACAGCGCGCCGCCGGAGAGCCGCACTCGGGGTCGATACCGATGCGCACCGTGAGCCCGCCGGGGCCCGGCGACAGACTCGCCACGGCCCCTTCCCCGTCTGCGCGCGGCGGTTCCGCCATCGGCCCGCCGAGCAGGGGCTCCAGGTCGTCCCAGTCCAAAGTGCCGTCTCCCCCCGCCGCCACCGCCGAGCGCATCTCCTCGAGCCGGTCGCACACCTGCAGACACAGGGAGCGCTGCTCCTGGGTGAACCCGGAGTCCTGGCGGCGCCACTGGTCCAGGCGGTCCTCCAGGCGATGGGCCAGGGTGGCCATGACGGCGTAGCCCATGGAGGCGGCCATGCCCTTGAGACTGTGAATCTCCCGGAACAGTTCGTCCACCTCGGCGCGGCCGATCTCGTCCCGTTCCAGCAGGCAGGCCTCCACCGTCTGTAGATGTTTTCGCCCCTCTTCCAGGAACAACGTGCGGTAGCGCTCCATCTCCGCCACCTCAGCCCTCCCTTTCCCCGCCGGCGGTCACTGCCTTGCGGGCGGCGTCCAGCAGTTTGTCGGCGTCTACCGGCTTCAGCACGTAGTCCCGCGCCCCGAGACGGATCGCCGCGAAGATGGTGGGCTGGTCGCTGAGGGAGGAACACACCAGGACCCGGGCCCCGGGGTGCTGCCGGAGCAGCTCCTCCAACGCCTCCACCCCGGTCATGCGCGGCATCACCAGGTCCAGGGTGAGCAGGTCCGGACGGTGCTCGGCGTACAGCGCCAGGGCCTCGACGCCGTCCTGCCCCTCGGCCACCACCTCGAAACCCCCGGCCTCGAGCAGGTCGCGGAGCTGGTTGCGCATGAACACCGCATCGTCCACCACCACCACCCGCGGCCGGTCTCCCTCCGCGGCCATCTCAGATGCGCTCCGCCAACTGTGCGCACAGCCCCGCCAGGTCCAGCACGTGCACCCGACGCCCCTCGGTCTCCAGGGTGTGCAGCAGGTGGGGGCCGTCCCAGCGCCCCAGCACGTGGGTGAGGCGGGTGCGGTCCAGGGGGGTGAGCAGGCCCAGGGCACGCTCCGCAGCCAGCCCCAGCAGGGCGTCCTGCCACCGCAGCACCACGATCACCGCGCGCTCGGGGTCGAGGCGCGGCGGCTGGCCCAGCAGGGTGGCCAGGGGTGCCACCGGCAGCAGCTCGCCGTGGTGGTTCAGCGCCCCCAGGAACGGTCCGGGCCGACCGGGTATCGGGGTGTTGGGCCGGTAGTCGATCACCGTGGCCACCTGCTCCACCGCCAGGCCGAACTCCTCGCCCCCCACCTCCACCACCAGGTAGGAGTTGGCAGGTGCGTTCACCTAGGCCCCTCCTCGGCGGGAACCCGGAAGCGCTCTACCCACCGGTTGAGGTCCACGGCGGTCTGGGACAACCGCACCGCGGCCTGGGCCATGTCCTCCATGGCCACGGTCTGGTGCTCCACGGTGGCCGACACCTCCTGGGCGGCCGAGGCGTTGGACTCGGCCACG
>JARGFW010000353.1 GCA_029211085.1 Deferrisomatales bacterium
AGGGGCAGCCCGCCAGGCCGGCGACGCACAAACCCACGAGAAGTGGGGAGCAGAGAGGATTGCAAATGCCCAGTTTTTCGGTAACCAGCACGACATCCTGCGGGAAGGGGAGAAGCGAACCATGGCGGAGCGCCTTGGCATTCCCCTGGAAGAGCTCCAGGCCATGGGCTACCGCCTCGGGCACGGAGCCCTGACCCCCGAGATGGCGGACACCTTCAATGAGATGCTGGGCACCCAGGGCCGCAATCAACGGGTGGCCGCCGGGGACAGTGCGAGCTGGGTGTTCGACCGGGACTACGACCTCGCCTTCCTGGAGACCAGCCGCGGTGTTACCACCTCAGAAGTGGACGCGGGCCGGGTCCGGAAGGGTCGGGAGCACACGGAGGGGGATCACTTCCGGCTCGGAGACTCGGCCCGGGTGGGAGACGAGTACGTGGAGGGGGATGTTCTTCAGAAGGGCGACCGCACCGAGTTGGGCGACTTCCACCGCGAGCAGGACTACCGGGAGGTCACCGACCTGGACGGCCACCGGGTCGAGTACCGGGATACGCGCACCGGCGATGTGATGGCCGGGCACCGGGAACGGGTGCTCACCGAGACCACGGGAGATCCGCTGACCGGGGTGACCACGGTTCAGCGCACACCCATCACCGAGTTCGAGCTGTTTCGCCAGAGCCGCAGCGGCGCCGTCTCCGATGACTTCGACAACCGCCACACCTTCCATGCAGGCGTGACCCACGAGGGCTCGCTGACGACGGGGAATATCGATCGGTGGTGGGGGAGAGATGCGGCTACGGCGTTTTCGGTTGCTGGGAAGAGTATCGACGAAGTCGCCAACTTTCTCGGCAAGATCGGTAACCTGCGGATGCCGTTGCGCGGGGCCCGCGGAACACTTTCAAAAAACCCGCTCTCCCCCGCTCCGCTGGGAGGAATGGCGCCGGGGACCCCAGTAGTCAATGCAACGGAGCTTTCCATCCGGAGCGGCCTACCGTTCCCTACAGAAAGCCCCTAATTCTCGAGGAGTCGCAATGAGTACCAAAACTCCCAACCGACAACAAACGCTTCTGTTCGCTCACCATCTCATGACTGTGGAGTGCGGCCTGCAAGCCTTCTTCACCGCAAGTCTCGACGACTTCCTGCCGGGGCATCGGAAACTCGGAGCCGACGACGTGAACGTCTACGTGTTTCCTCCAGGAAACTGCTATTTCCTTGGTATCCGCGAAAACCTGATTATCGAGATCCCTGAGGAGACCTTCGACCACCTCGTCTCGACCGGGTCCATCTTCTTGTGTCTCGACGAACCTGAGAGCTATCTGCTGCAACACGCTCTCGCTGTGAGGCTGCCGAAGGAAAAACTCATCGAGGCGAGAGGCGCCTACGCGGCGCACCGATCCACACTGGGGGATCGCAGAGGGCCGCCGCAACTCAGTCCGTGAAGCCTCCCGGAGGACTCTTCTTGTGGAAGATGTTGCCTTCCCAATCAGAGAATGCGGGGTTGTTGGTAATCGAAAACATCAGATCGTCGCCCGGCGCCCTCGCGCAGTACACATGCTGGAAGAGGAGCACGGCCGCAATGCCGGCCAAAGCCACACCCAGTGCCGGGCCGGCCAGGTAGAACGTTACACCGACGATGCCTGCCGCAACCATAAGCAGCATGGTTCTGAATGTCCGTTCGGCTCTTCGGTTCATCTTCGGTCCCCCGTCGATCGAAGTTGCGGACCACATCTGCGTTTCGGTGGCACTTTCTACTTCACCCGCCGCATCGGGGCTACGTTCAATCTACTGCAGGCCGGCACAATCCGCTACCTGCCAACACCTGCCGGTGGTCACCTGCCGGTGGTCGGCGACAACGGCACTCGCTACTACGACGACCCGAACGACATGCGAGACGCCCTGCTAGCTGCCGGCGTCTCGGATGATCGGATCGCGCTCGACTACACCGTGTTTCACCCCCTCGAATCGGTGATCCTCGCCCGGGAGGTCTTCGGGTGGGTGCCGACCCGCCTCGCGACGACGTGGCGCAGTTCCGCAAGTTCGTCATACAGCTTTTCGACGGTCAAGGAGAGGTCGGCGATGCCTGCGAAGAGGATCAATGTTAGAACGATCGTGAGCAGGGCGACGCCCCAGTAGTCAGCCCACCATTTCATCCATGGATACCCCTTCCCCAAGGCTTCCAGGATCTGCGCTACAGAGACGCGCGGATCGGAAAATTGCCTTCGACTGGCTCTGCCGGAAGGAGCCAATGGCGCCAGGATGCGCCCCCCTTGGGAAAGGGGATAGCACCGGGCGGAGAAACACCTCAAGCGGGATTTCGAGACTCATGTGGGGGATTGGGAGGAGAAACGGGACCAGCACCTCCCAATCCTCACGGGCTGCTGCGTAAGACAGACGTCAGCGCGCCGCTGCCCGTTGCCAATTGGATCCGCCGGAGCAAGTGGCCGAGCCCAGCATCCCCGGAGATCCGCCAGAAGCGGCCTGTGGTGGCACCCTTCCTTGGTTCCTCGCTCCTGCCGAACCCGGTCGCCTCGGTATCCAATGCGTACACCACCGCAGGAACCTCCCGGACGCCGTACAGCCGAAACAGCAGAGGATCGATCACCAGGTTCACCAGGTACAGCTCACAGTCGGTTCGTGCCTCTGGATCACAGGCGAGGTCCTTCCGGAGAACGTCGAGGACGAAACGACGAGTGGGCAGCACCTGGCGCATTCCGCCGATGAACCCCCGCAGTACCATGACGATCCCGGGATCGCCCATCTCGGCGATGTCTCGGGCGTAGTTCCGAAGGGTCTCCAGGGGGATGCTTTCGGAGATGAACAGGTAGATGCGTTCGGCAGGGGACAGCGCGTTGGATGCAGGAACAGTGGGTTCTTCTGCCCAGCGCGTGTCCCGCAGGATGTCACCGAATACCTCCCGCTGCAGTCGAGTCTTCTCCACCTCCAGCCGGGAGAGGTACTCGGGCGAATGCAGTCGATCCAAGACGTCCCGGGCGCGTTCCTCACCCGGGAACCCTTCCGCGTTACGTCCAGGATCGGGGACGAGCCCAAGCCAGGTGGGCAGGGCCAAGGGCTCCTGGACGCATCCCTGCGGGCCCTGGGCAGCCGCCGTCGCAAAGAGGCTGAGCCCTGCCGTGAAGACCAGCAACGCCGTTCCCGCCCACCGCGATCCTCTCCTCACCACACTCCTCCCACTCCCCCATCACCAGATACAGCACATCCGTTTGCGGAAGAGCACCCACAGAAAATTGTCCGGATCGTTCGGCCCGGCGCCCATGGGCGGGTTCTTCATGCTTCCCCAGAGGAAGTCCGACTGACCGATGGGAAACGCCCCCGAGCCGCGCACCGGTCGGGCGATCTGCATCTTGTAGTGGCTCTTGATCCAGATGGGGGTGGGCACGCAGCTGCAGACGTTGACCCCTGTGTCGCAGACCAGGAGCTGGCGGGCGAGCTTGTAGAGCATCCGGGCCGCCAGCG
>JARGFW010000354.1 GCA_029211085.1 Deferrisomatales bacterium
AGCCCACCGCCAGCTTGGCGGCGATCTTGGCGATGGGAAAGCCGGTGGCCTTGGAAGCCAGGGCCGAGGAGCGACTGACCCGGGGGTTCATCTCGATCACCACCATGCGCCCGGTGCGGGGGCACAGCCCGAACTGGATGTTGGAGCCGCCCGTCTCGACGCCGATCTCGCGGATGATCGCCAGGGAGGCGTCGCGCATCACCTGGTATTCCTTGTCGGTGAGCGTCTGGGCCGGGGCCACGGTGATCGAGTCACCGGTATGGATGCCCATGGGATCGAAGTTCTCGATGGAGCAGACGATCACCACGTTGTCCTTGCGGTCGCGCATCACCTCCAGCTCGTATTCCTTCCAGCCGATGATCGACTCCTCGATCAGCACCTCGGTCACCGGGCTCTGCTCCAGCCCCCACTGCACGTACTTGTCGAACTCCTCGCGGTTGTAGGCGATGCCGCCCCCCATGCCGCCCAGGGTGAAGGACGGGCGGATGATCGCCGGGAAGCCGATCTCCTGGCAGATGCGCTGTCCCTCGGCGAGGCTGTGGGCGTAGCCCGACCTGGGCAGATCCAGGCCGATGCGCTGCATGGCCTCCTTGAACTCGGCCCGGTCTTCGGCCTTCTGGATGGCCGGCAGTTTGGCGCCGATCAGCTCCACCCCGTACTTGTCGAGGATGCCGAGCTTGGCGGCTTCCACCGCGGTGTTCAGCGCGGTCTGGCCGCCCAGGGTGGGCAGCAGGGCCTGGGGCCGTTCGCGCTCGATGATCTTCTCCAGGGACTCCACGGTGACCGGCTCCACGTAGGTGCGGTCCGCCAGCTCCGGGTCGGTCATGATCGTCGCCGGGTTGGAGTTCAGCAGCACCACCGTGTAGCCCTCTTCCTTGAGGGCCTTGCAGGCCTGGCTGCCGGAGTAGTCGAACTCGCACGCCTGGCCGATGATGATGGGTCCGGCGCCGATGATGAGGATCTTCTCGATGTCAGTGCGTTTGGGCATTCAAGCGCTCGTTTTCTACCATGAAGGACATGAAGGACACGAAGGACACGAAGGACACGAAGGACACGAAGCGTTACAAGACAAAACTCTTCAAGCCGTCTTTCAGTCGCTTGGAGTTGAAGTTGATGAGAAACCCCTGGTGCACTCCCGCGAGTTTCATATAGGAGAGCAGTTGTGCTGAGTGAATCGGCGCCATCCGTTCGACGGCCTTCAGTTCCAGAAGAATCTCGCCATTCACCAGCAAATCAGCTCGATAGCCACAATCTAGCTCGATCCCCTTGTATTCCACCGGGATCGGAACCTCTAACTCGAACGGGATCTCGTTGAGCGAGAACTCCCGGGCAAGGCACTGCTGGTACGCCGACTCGAGCAGCCCCGGGCCCAGGACACGGTGAACTTCGATCGCGCAGCCGATGATCCGGTTCGAAAGTTCGCTAAACGTCCGGCCGATTACGTCCATGGCCCCCTGGGAGGGTCAACCAAACAACATTCCGGTTGGCCTTCCGTTACTCAAAGGGAAGCGACAACTGCCCTTTACTACCATGAAGGGCATGAAGTACATGAAGGGGTGTATCAAAACAGAGCCACTCCCAAACCGAACCCGTTCGCCCCACCGGTCCACGGCCCAGAGCAAAGGAAGCGGCCTGCCCTTCCTTCATGCTCTTCATGCCCTTCATGGTGAAAAACATCTTCTGCCTTATCCAGCCTTCTCCATCATCTCCACGAAGCGCCGGAACAGGTAGGCGGCGTCGTGGGGGCCGGGGCTGGCTTCGGGGTGGTACTGGACACTGAACAGGGGCAGCTGCTTGTGGCGGATGCCCTCCACCGACTGGTCGTTCAGGTTGATGTGGGTGACCTCGATGGCGTCGCCGTGGGTGGTGGCGGCGAGGCTCTCCATCTCCACCACGAAGTTGTGGTTCTGGCTGGTGATCTCCACCTTGCCGGTGCTCAGGTCCTTGACCGGCTGGTTGCCCCCGTGGTGGCCGAACTTGAGTTTGACGGTGTTGCCGCCCAGGGCCAGGCCGATGATCTGGTTGCCCAGGCAGATGCCGAAGATCGGCACCTTGCCGAGCAGTTCCCGGACGGCCTCCACGGCGTACGGCACCCCCTGGGGGTCGCCGGGGCCGTTGGACAGGAACACCCCGTGGGGCTGCATGGCCAGCACCTCGGCCGCCGGGGTGGCGGCGGGCACCACGGTGACGTCGCAGCCCGCGGCGGTGAGGCCGCGCAGGATGTTGAACTTCACCCCGAAGTCGTAGGCCACCACCTTGTAGGCGCCGGGGCTGCGCGGCCGGCGGTAGCCCGCCCCCACCGTCCAGTCGGCCACCTCCCAGGGGTACGGGGCCTCACAGGTAACCTCCTTGACCAGGTCGCGCCCCTCGATCGGCGGCGCGCTCTTGGCCCGGGCCACCAGGGCCTCGGTATCCTCGGTCCCGGTGGAGATCACCCCCATCATCGAGCCGTGGTCCCGCAGACGCCGCGTCAACGCCCGGGTATCGATACCCTGGATGCCGACGATGCCCTGCTCCACCAGGAACTGGTGCAGGCTCTTGGTGGCGCGCCAGTTGGACGGGGTCTCCCACGCCTCCTTGACGATGAACCCCTCCACATGCACCCGCGAGGACTCGAAGTCCTCCTCGTTGACACCGGTGTTGCCGATCTCGGGGTAGGTCATGGCCACCATCTGCCCCTTGTAGGAGGGGTCGGAGAGGATCTCCTGGTAGCCCATCATGCTGGTGTTGAACACCACCTCCCCCACCGTCTCCCCCTCGGCACCGAAGGACCACCCCCGGTACACGGTGCCGTCGGCGAGGGCCAGTATCGCTCGTCTCATAGAACGGTCTCCGCAGTCTCTAGATTGTCGGCCGCGATGCGGCCATCCTGAACCACCGTGTTGCCTGCCACCACCGTGCGCACCACCCGCCCGCTCAGTTCCATACCCGCGAACGGGCAGTTGCGCGCCTTGGACTGGAACACGGCGGGGTCCACCGTGAACGTGGCGTCCAGATCCACCAGCACCAGATCTGCGGCCGCACCCACCGACAGGGTCCCCCCGGGCAGGTTCAGGGCCCGGGCCGGGCCGCAGGTCAGCGCCGCCACCACCCGGCGCAGGGGCACGATGCCGTGGCGGGCCAGGCGCAGGGACAGGGCCAGGCTGGTCTCCAGCCCGATCACCCCGTTGGCCGCCGCCTCGAACTCCCGCTCCTTCTCATCGGCCGCGTGGGGGGCGTGGTCCGTGGCGATGGCATCGATGACGCCCCGGCTCAGCGCCCGCTGTATCCCCTCCAGGTCGGCGATCTCCCGCAGGGGCGGGTTCATCTTGAAGTGGGTGTCGAAGCCGCGCACCGCGTCGTCGGTGAGGGTGAAGTAGTGGGGAGCGGTCTCCCCGGTGACCGGCAGGCGCAGCAGCCGCTTGCCCCAGCGCAGCAGCTCCACGCTGCCCCGGGTGGAGAGGTGGGCCAGGTGCAGCCGG
>JARGFW010000355.1 GCA_029211085.1 Deferrisomatales bacterium
AAGCCCACCTTGCCGACGCAGTCGGGGCGCTGACCCGCCGAAGAGGCGCGGTGGAGCAATCCCAGCCGCTCGCCGGGCCGCCGGACACCGAATGGCGGCGCCCTCAGACCCTACCGTGCTCAGCCCACACCTTATCGGACGGCGGTCCGGCGAGCGGCCTCGAACCGCGCCGCTTCGTCGCCCAGGAGGGGCGATCTGCATTTTTTCCCGCTCTCATGTTCCATCCCGGGGGATTTATCAGGGTGAAAGACAAAGAGGAACTGGCAATGGAGTGACGCGTGTCGAGATCGAACGGATGGTTTGAGGACCTGAAGCGCCAGATCGACCTGGTGGCCCTGGGAACCCACCACGGCGTCCACTGGGCGCCGGGCAGCGGGCTGCCCCGGGCCCACTGCCCGTTCCACGAAGAAGACTCGCCCTCCTTCGTGGCCTACCAGGCACCCCAGGTCGGCGCCCCGCGGTTCGAGTGCTTCGGCAGCTGTGCGAAGACCTGGGACGCCATCGCCTTCGTCCAGGAACGGGCCGGGCTTGGCTTCGCGGAGGCGGTGCAGGACCTCGCAGAGTTCACGGGGATGACCGTATCCCCGGCGAGCGAGCATAGCCGCCAGGGCAGCACGGCGAAGGACCGTCGCGAAGAGGTCCTCCAGGTCCTGGAAGCGGCACAGGAGTACTTCTCGAAGGCGCTGCAGGCCGACCATCCCACGGCCGCCCGGGCGCGGGCCTACCTGGCCGAGCGCGACCTGGAGGCGGCGGTGGGTCCCTGGGGCATCGGCTACGCGCCGGGCACCGGAGGACTCATCCGCTGGCTGAAAGGCCGCGGGTTCGCCGAGGCCGCGCTCCTGGACGCCTACCTCCTGCGTCCCGGCAAGGAGGGGCGCCCGCCCTACGCGTTCCAGCGCAACCGGCTCACGTTCCCCCAACGCGACCGGCGCGGCCGGGTCATCGCCCACGTGGGCCGCAGCGTCCCGGACGAGGCCGGCCAGGCCGCCGAGCCCAAGTACTTGAACCCCGGTGGCATCCCGGGAGTGTACGCGAAGGGGGAGACGCTGTTCGGCTTGTACGAGGCCCAGGAGTCCCTGCGGAGAACGCGACAGGCGCTGATGGTCGAGGGGCAGATCTCGGCCATCACGGCCCACCTCTTCGGCTTTGCGAACACCGTCGCCCAGGGCGGCACGGCGTTCACCAAAGCCCAGGCGCTCCTCCTGTCGGGCTGTGGGATCCACGAGGTCGTGTTCGTGTTGGACGGGGACAGCGCCGGTGCCCGGGCCGTGGAACGGGCGATGCCGGTATGCCTGGCCACAGGGCTCTCGGCCCGGGTGGTGGAGCTCCCGCAGGGACTGGATCCGGACGAGGTGCTGCGGGGAAAGACAGCGCAGGAAGCAGGAAAAGGAGGCTAGTCGTGGCGGCAGAGCAGTATTTCACCCTGGCTGAATACCGGAAAATGATCCGCGTCAGCCGCTCCACGGTCTTCGACTGGATGCGGAAGGGCCACCTCCGGGAGGGCATCCACTACGTCTATTTTGGGCCGCGGGTGTTGCGCTTCCGTTCCCCCCATGGGCTGGAGACCCCGCGGCGGGGGATCCGGCCGGCTCCTGAGCCGACGCCAACCCGGCGACCCTCCCGTCCGTCGAGCGGCCCGGCGATGAACCTCGACTGGAAGGCTTGAGACCGTCGGATTCGTCGACTACCCTCCTTCCCTGAACCTAGCCATGGCGGAAGGAGGTGCGGCATGCCAGGAGGATAGACGATGGCACACGCGCAGGTGATCGACCTGACCCGCTTCATGGGGAAGAAGAAACCACAGAACCGCCTCTTCGGGACGGTTCGCTGCCGGCCCGGCTCCACCAAGATCTCGGTCCGGTTCACCTACTTCGGCCGGGTGGTGGAGTTCTCGACCGGTCTGGACAACACGAAGGAAAACCTTGCCACAGCACGGGCGTTTCTGGATGAGGTCGGGCAGGGGATTCGGGACGGGACGTTCCGCTTCGCGGAGGTCTTCCCCGGGGCCGGCGAGGAGCTCAAGGCATCCATTGCTCAGCTCGAAGGCTGGGAGTACAGCTTGGACCCCCACAACGTGCGCTTCGGGGAGTACCTGGCCACATGGCTGACCCGCTTCCAGGCCACGGAGCCCTCGGCGAACAAGCGGCGCGACTACAGCCGCCACGTGAGCGCCTACCTGCGCCCCTACTTCGGCACCATGCCGTTTTCGGGCATCAACGGGGTGACGGTCAAAGAGTTCGTGCTGCAGCTGCGCAGTCGTTCCGGGAAGCCCCTGGCCGGCTCCACCCTGCGCAACGTGCTGACCGTGTTCCGGGCGATCTGGGACGACGCCTGCGAGGAGTACGGGTGGGACCTGGCCGACCCCCTGGAGTACGTGAAGCGCAAGAACCGCAAGAACCAGATCATCCCCCGCAAGAAGGGCAGCAGCCCGGAGACCTTCCGGCCGGACGAGTACCAGGCCCTGCTGGCCGCGATGGAGCCCTACTACCGGCCGGCCACGGAGATGATGGTGCTCACCGGGATGATCGCCTCGGAGATCGCCGGCTTTCGGCGGGGCGACGACGCGGGCGACCGGCTGGTGATCCAGAACTCCATCGTGCGGGGGCTGGAGAAGACCGCTCTCAAGACCGACTACCGCCGGCGGGAGATCCCCGTCACGGCGGCGATTCGCCGGGTGGTGGCCGAGGCCGCAGCCCGGGCGGAGGGGAACTATCTCTTCACGATGGCCAGCGGCATCCCCTTCGAGGAGGGCAACTACCGCAAGCACCCCTGGACCCGGGCCCTGAAGCGGGCCGGGCTCCCCTATCGCAAGCCCTACTCCCTGCGCCACACGTTTGCGGCCTGGTCGCTGATCGTGGGCGTCCACCCGGAGCGCCTGGTGCGCCTCATGGGGCACGGCTCGAAGCAGATGGTCTACGAGGTCTACGGCAAATACGTGGAGGGGCTCGATGTGGACCGGGAGCGGATCGGGGACTATCTGGGTGCGGACTTTTGCTGAGGAGCGCCGCGCGGTTCCCCGGGATGGGGCGGGGAATTTGGAGGTACAGTTGGAGGTACAGTGGCCCCCCTCAAAACAAAAACCCCTGGAATTCCAGGGGCTTAAGTGGTGGAGGCGGGGGGAATCGAACCCTCTCTCAAGGAAGTGATTGAGACACCTCAAGATGCAACTACCTGATATATTCTAACACCTTAGCGCCTGCCCTCCTGTGGCTGTGGCAACCTCGGAATAGCGTGCGCTAGCAGTGCTAAGTGGACATCTAAGTGTACACGGGGTCGCGTTGGGTGGCGCGACTGGATCTCATGAACTTCTTGGTCATCTTGTCGGCCGTCTGATCGTCGGGGTGAACACCCCGAGACGGCCCCGCCCTGATCGCGCTCCCCTCTGCCCTCCCCCGCTCATCCTTTTGACTTGAGTTTGACAGTTGCGCGTACATATTTCACAAGTTCACAGGTCTGTTTT
>JARGFW010000062.1 GCA_029211085.1 Deferrisomatales bacterium
CCGTTCAACTCCCCCTGGATCTGCCGGGCGGCGTCCTCGATGCGCCGCACCACGGCGGTGGTCTCCCCCAGGGACGTCCCCAGGGGCATGCTCACCCGGGCCATGACGGTGTCCGACTCCACCTTGGGAAAGAACAGGAACTTGATGCGGCCGCTGGCGATCCACCCCGCCGACAGCAGCAGCACAGAGATGAACAGCGCCAGGGTGAGGTAGCGCCAGTTCACCGCGGTGCGCAGCAACCACCTGTAGGGACCCCGCACGAAGCCCGCCAGGGCGCCGCTGCAGAGCATGCGCAGGGGCCGCAGCACCAGCCCCGGCAGCAGGAACACCGCGGCCAGGATCGGCCCGAACACCCGGCGCACCTTCGCGCCCACCTCCCCCCCGGACAGGTGGGTGGGCAGGATGAACAGGGACTCGAACAGGGACACGATCAGCACGGCGATGACCACCACCGGGATCACCCCCATGAACTTGCCCATGGTCCCCTCCACGTAGAGCAGGGGCATGAACGCGGCGACGGTGGTCAACACCGCGAAGGTGACGGGTTTGGCCATCTCCCGCGCACCGTCGATGGCGGCCCGGGCCGGTGGCTTGCCCTGTTCGGCGTGGGTGTAGATGTTCTCCCCCACCACGATGGCGTCGTCCACCACGATGCCCAGGGAGATGATGAACGCGAACAGGGAGATCATGTTGATGGAGGTCCCGAAGCTGGGGATCAGCCAGAACGCCCCCAGGAACGAGATGGGGATGCCCAGCATGACCCAGAACGCCAGGCGCAGGTCCAGGAACAGGGCCAGGCAGGCGAACACCAGGATCAACCCCAGGCGGCCGTTGCGGATCAGCAGATCGCGGCGGCTCTCGAGCAGCTTGGAGCGGTCGTTCCACACCCCGAGGCGCACGCCCTCGGGCAGGCTTCCCTGGCTGTCGGCGATGTACTGCTCCACCGTGGCGACGATGTCCAGCACGTCCTGGTTGCCGGTGCGGAACACCTCCAGCAGTGCCGCCGGCTGGCCGTCGAAGCGGGTCACCACCGCGGCGTCCTCGTCGAAGCCGTCGACGATCGTGGCGATCTGACCCAGATGGACGCGGGTGCCGTCCCCGCGGGTCACCACCACCACGTCCTCGAACTCCCGGCCCGTGTAGCGCTGTCCCTTGGTGCGGATCAGGATCTCCCCGGCCTCGGTCTTGATCGAGCCGCCGGGCAGGTCCAGGCTGCTGCGGCGCACCGCGGACACCACCTGATCGAAGGTCAGGGCGTAACGGCGCAGGGTCTCCTCGGACACCTCGATGGAGATCTCGTAGTCCCGCACCCCGGACAGGGACACCTGGGAGATGTTCGGCTTGGCGGTGAGGTCGTTGCGCACCTTGTCCACCAGGACCTTGAGGGTGCGTTCCGCCACGTCCCCGTAGAGGACCAGGTTGATCACCTCGCGCCGGTTGGTCAGTTCCAGCACCAACGGCTCTTCTGCCTCCTCCGGGAAGGTGGTGATCCGATCCACCTCGGTCTTCACGTCGTCCAGCGCCTTGCCGGCATCCACCCCCTTCTCCAGCTCCACGACCACCGAGCCGCGACCCTCCACCGCGGTGGAGGACATCGACTTGATGCCGTCCACCGAGGCGATCTGCTCCTCGATCCGCGTGCAGATCGCCTCCTCCACCTCTTCCGGGCTGGCCCCCGGATAGGGCACGCTCACCGAGATCATCTCCAGCTCGATCTCGGGGAACACCTCCTGGCGAATGGTCAGCAGGCTCACGGCGCCGGCGACCACCACGAACACCATGGCCAGGTTGGCCGCCACGTGGTTGTGGACGAACCAGGCGATCGGCCCCCTGGGCTGGTCGGCGGCCATCTATCCGTCCTCCGCCACGCGCACCGCCATGCCGTCGGTGACCGCGTCGAGCCGGGACAGTACGACCCGCTCACCCTCCTCCACGCCCCGAGACAGGTACACCGTGGCGTCGGTCACCCGGGCCACGGTCGCCCCCCGGATGCGCAGCCGCGACTCCCCGTCCACCACCCACACGGTGTCCCCCTCGCGCAGGGCGTGGCGCGGCAACGGCACCACCCCCCGCAGCCGCCGTCCCTGCACCTCCCCGCGCACGAACATGCCCACGGTCAGCGGCGCGCGGCCCTTGCGGAACGGCTCGTGCACCTCGACGATCAGGTGCACCATCCGCGTCTTGGGATCGATCACCCCGTCGGTGCGCACCACCCGGCCGGGCCATTGGTGCCGCTCGCCTCCGCGCTCCGTGCTGATGGTGACCTCGGGGCCGTTGCCGCCGCTTAGGCCCCCTTCCCCCCCGAGCCAGGGAAGGTCGGTGTCCGGCACGGGCAGCACGATCTCGGCCACGTCGATGGAGTAGAGGGTCGCCAGGGAACGGCCGGCGGAGACGAACTGCCCGAGGGCCACCGACTCCTCCCGCACCCGGGCCGCGTAGGGGGCGCGCACCTCCGTGCGCGTCAACGCCAGCTCGGCCTCCGCCAAGCGGGCCCGGGCCGCGTCCACGTTGGCCTGGGCCAGGTTCAGCTGGGGGCCGTGGAACAGCAGGCTGTCCTCCGCGGGGGGCTGTTCCAGGAACGCCGGCGGCGGGTTGTCGCGCAGCATCTCCCACTCCTGGCGTGCCACCTGGGCCTCCTCCGCTGCCCGGGTGAGCTCGTACGCGGCACGCGCCCCCTCGGCCCGGGCCTTCTCCACCGCCAGTTGGTAGTCCCGGGGATCGATCCGCAACAGCAGCTCGCCCTCCGCCACGAACCCGCCGCTGACCAGGTTCGGCGACACCTCCAGGACCACCCCGCTGACCTGGGGGGTGATGTCCAACTGCTTGCGCGGGCGCACGTTGCCGTGCGCCGTCACGGTGACCGCCACGTCCTGGCTGCGGGCCGGCGCCACCCGTACCAGCGGGCCCAGGTGGGGCCGTTCCCGCTTCGGGGGGGGCTGACGCGACTGCACCAGTTTGACGAAGCCGAGCCCGGCCACCCCGAGCACCAACAGGGGCAGCAGGGTCTTCAGCACCACTTTGAACACCGTCTTTGCGTTCATCGATCCCTCTCGATCACTGCGTCCGTCATCTCCACCAGCGCCGCCTCGTGACCCCAGTCACCCCCCAGGGCCAGGAACAGGGACACCCGGTTCAGCAGCAGGGTGCGGCGGGTCTCCAGCTGCTCCACCTGGGCCAGGAACAGGGCGTTACGGGCGTTGAGGGTGGGGGTCAGGTTGTCCAGACCCCGCAGGTAGCGCCACTGGGACACCTCCAGGGTGCGCTGGGCCAGCTCCACGGAACGCTCCAGGGCTTCGAGACGGTTCCGCTGCTCCCGCTCCGACACCAGTACGTCCTCCACCTGTCCCAGGGCCTCCAGGTAGGCGCTGCCGAAGGCCAGCACCGCGCCCTGGCGCCGGGCCTCGGCCTGGCTCACCGCGGCCCGGTTGGCACCGGCGTTGTACAGGGGGTAGCTGAGGTTCCCCAGCAGGGACCAGAAGGTGTTCCCCCCCACGCTGAGGTCCTGCACCGCGTCGCTGACACGGCCTCCCGAGCCGGTGAGGGCGAAGCGGGGGTAGAGGTTCGCCTCAGCCACCCCGAGCCGGGCGTTGGCCGCCGCCACCCGCCGCTCCGCAGCCCGCAGGTCGGGGCGGCGCGCCAGCAGGTCGGCCGGCAGCCCCGCCGGCACCGCTTCCGGTACGCCCAGGGCGGCCGGGGCCACCCGCTCCTCCCCGGTGGCCGCCGGGTAGCGCCCCCGGAGGATGTTGAGGCGGTGGCTCGCCTGCTGGGCCCGCTGACGGAAGATGAACACCCGCGACTCGGCCTGGGCCAGGGTCTGGCGGGCCTGGTACAGGTCCAGGGCCGGGGACAGGCCCTTGCCGTAGCGGTTCTCGATGACCCCGAGGCGCTGGCGATCGTTCTCCACGGTGCCTTGGCTCAACGCCGCCTGGTCCTCGGCGACGCGCATCTCAGCGTAGTTGCGCACCACGTCGGCCACCAGGCTGTGGTAGGCCCGGACCTGGTCCTGCTCGGCGGCGTACAGGTCCTGCACCGCCGCCTCGGTGGCGTTCGCCACCCGCCCCCACAGGTCCACCTCGTAGCTGAACCCCAGGGACAGGGAGTAGCGGCTGGCGATCGGGTCGCCCAACGGGGTGGGGTTCCGGGCGCGCTGGGCCGAGGCCCCGGCGGTCACCGCCGGGCGGTCTGCGGCCCCGGCCTGCACCAGCAGGGCCCGCACCTCCGCCACCCGGGTGGCGGCCTGGCGCAGGTCCAGGTTGCCCCGCACCGCCTCCTCCACCAGGGCGTCCAGGGCCGGGTCGCCGAAGCGCCGCCACCAACCCTGGGCCAGCACCGCCTCGGCGGCGCCGCTGCCGTCGTTGACGAAGCCCTCGGGCACCGCCACCGGCGGTTCCGGCGCGGTGAACTCCCGGGGGCCCGCACAGGCGGCCAGCGCCCCGACAACCAGCAGCACCGCCCAGTGACGGGTCCTCACGACAGCTCCCCGATGCCGCCCAGGGAGAAACGCACCACGTGCTCGCACAGTTCGTCCACGAGCGCCTCGTCGTAGGCCCGGCCGCTGAGGCGCTCGAGCATCCGGCGCGCCCGCACGAAGTGCAGCATCTGTCCGAACACGCTGGCCACGCACCGCAGCGCCTGTTCCTCGGTGAGGCCGGGCGCCGCGCGGAGGATCATCTCCCGCAGGGCCCGGTGGTTGGGTTCCACGATGTTCTCCACCAGGTAGGCGAACGCCGGGCCCGGGGCTGCCATCTCCTGGAACACCAGCCGCGGGAAGCAGTCCGCGCCCTCCTCGGCCAGCAGGATGTGCAGACACGACCCGACGAACGCCCGCAACACGGCGGCCAGGTCCCCCAGGGCGTCGTCCCCCGTGGCACAAGCCAGGGCCTGCTCCCGCAGCCGGGTCATCGCTGCGGTGCGGGCGGCGAACACCTCCAGGTACAGGCGCTCCTTACCCCCGAAGTGGTAGTTCACCGCCGCCACGTTGGCCCCGCCGGCCTCGGTGACGTCGCGCACCGAGGTGCCGTCGTAGCCCCGCTCGGTGAACAGGCGCTCCGCGGCGGCCAGCAGCCGCTCCCGGGTTCCGCCTGGGTTGGTTTCTTCGTTGGACATGGCCACCTCCCGTTTCAATCGGGTGATTGAAACAGTTGTTTGTCCGCCCGTCAATCCCTTTCCCCGGCCGGGTTCCCCCTTCCCCGGCGATCCGTCCCCGTAATCTCAAGTATTCCTCAGGGGTTACCGAAACGAACTCCATGGGCACCGCGCCCGCCACACACCGGGTCAGGACGACCCCGAGGCCCCCATGGACGACATCGCCACCCTGTTCTCCCTCAGTCTCCTGACCCTGCTGGGCGTCTACGTCCTCTACTGGACGGAGGGGCGCCGGCGCGACAAACCCTCCCCCGACACCCCGGCCAGTCCGCGCCCTCGCCAGAAGACCCCGCTGTCCGAGCGATCGGGGTTCCCCCAAACCCACCGGCGACACCGGAGGCCGCCCTCCGGGCCCTCCACCTCACCCGAGCCCGGGTGACCCCGGGCCCTGCCGCCCGCGCGGCCAGGGAGGCCTATCTGTGGGCGCAGGTACTCTAAATCTGCAGTTCAACCGGGGTGGTGCGGCCTGATCTGCGTTCCGGAGAAAAGGCTTTCCGAACGGCACTCTCTGTCTGTGAATGGCAACGCTTTTGATTTGCGAATGCTTCCAAGTTGCGTTGCCGGCCGCCCCTTCCCATGCAATACGTGGATGCCATTTCCGATGAACATTTGACCCACCCGGTCATTCCCCGGATGAACCTGAAAAACTCGCATAAAACGCGACACGCAACAGTTGCGGCTTCACCATCCATCCCCCAGAGACCAGACAGGTCAACGGCACCCGCCGGATGCCTCCGGAAGCTTCCCGGCCGGTCGGGTTCTGTTACACTCCTCCCGACATATCTGGGAAAGAAACTCGGGACACCATGGCGACCACGGCCCCCCGCCCCCGCGGTGGAACCTGCCGCACCCGAGCAACCCCATTTCGAACCCCGCGTAGGTAAACAGCCGTGCCCGAAGGACTCATCGCAGGTGTCCTCTTGCCGGCGCACAGGGGCGACGAGAGGTACACAGCACATGAACTGCTTCTGCAGAACGGCCCTCCTGTTGGGAACTGTCCTGGCCGCGGCCCACGCGGTTGCCGCCGGGTACTGCGATGATCCCGAGCGCATGGCGCGCTGGGAGAAGATGAATCGGCAGTATCCAGACGACTACGAAATCCAGACCCTCGACGCGCTCCGCATCGGCCTGTGTCAAAAGGTGCGAACAGGGCACCTCAGCGACCGGGAGATGGTGCAAATCTTCTGGAGTGCACAGGCGCAAACCCTCGCCGAAGGAATCAGCGATGACCTAGCGTCCTTCCTCGACACGGAGGCCGATCGACGGCGCCACCAGCAGGCGTCCGACGCCCGCCTGCTCCGTCTGCAGGAGGCGTACGAGAACGCCTCCGATGCGGTCAGGCAGGTGGACGTGCAGATCACCGACCTCCGCCAACGACTGCGCAAGGAACGGGAGCGTTACTACGACACCTGCGAGGAGTCCCCGCCGTCAAACCGGCGCTGCGAGCGGGCCCTGGAGAAGATCGAGGACTATCGGGCCGCCCTTGAGGAACTGCAGGACGATCGTGAGCGCGCGGTGAGGAGGCAACAGGCCGCCCTGGAGAGACTGAACCAGAACAAGGATCCTTGAGCTCTCTCTGCGAAGGGCGACCCACGGGGGGCTTACGCAACTCCGGTTCCAGATCACCCCTGCGGAAGCTCGCCCCGGGGGACACCGCCTCTCCCGGCCCGATTCTGCGGCGACGGTTCCATTCCGGGGCGGTTTACCTGGGCAGGTGCTGAGTGGCTCGGTGCTGAACTGGCCAGCAGATCCCTGGCCATCCGGGGCCAGACCCCACGCGTGGGGTCCCCGCCGAGTTCCATGACGGCCTCCAACAGGACCGCCCCCTTCCCGGATCCGAAACGATCTCCTCCACGACTGAGGCCTGCGGTTCCCCCGCCTCGGCGCGCCGGTTCGACGGCGTGCCCCTGCCAGACCGGGCTTTGTCACCTGCCTGAACCGGCACCGGCAGTCCCTGCTTGGCCGTACTGACATGGTGCTTGTCGGGAATAGGTTTCCGGCCTATACAACAAGTTGTGGACCATTTCAGAGCCACGATCGGAGGCGGCTGGATTCCCGGGCCGCGAGGAGGACAGCGCCATGCAATCGGCACCGGGGGGCGCGGGTTCCACGGCGGTTTGGCTCCGGGGCATACTCCTGGCCGGCGCGTTCTCGAGCGCGGCACTGCCGCCGGCGTTCGCCGCCGAAGCGAACCTTTCCCTGGTCGCAACGGCGGAGCCCGCGCCGGTGGTGGTGGGACGGGAGCTCCGCTTCTTCCTCGACCTGGTCAACCAGGGACCCCACGAAGCGGAAGACGTCACCATCGAGATCGACCTGCCGGCGGAGGTGAGCCTGGTGGCGGCATCGCCGAGCCAGGGGGCCTGTGAGCCCGGCCCCCCGCTGCTCTGCCGACTGGGCCAGGTCACCGCGGCCTACCCCGCCAACCGGGCGAGCATCGCCGTAGAGACCGTAGCCGATCTGGTCATGGGGATCTCGTTCGTCGCGACGGCCGTATCGTCAACGGCCGACCCCTTCCCAGACGACAACTCCGCCACCGCCTGGTTGAGCTCCGTCGCGTTGAGCGACTCGGCAGACGTGGGCGTGGCCTCCCGGAGCTTGCCGACCCCGGCGTTCGCCGGCTGGCAGGATCCGGAGTTTGTGATCCAGGTCGCCAACACCGGTCCGGCTGCCGCGGGAGTGGTCGAGGTGCAGGTGGGGATCCAGGAACTCCGCATGGCCAGTTTCGTGTCCGCGTCCAGCAGCCAGGGCGGTTGCTCCACGGCCCTCGACACCTGCGTCGGCTTCCAGTGCCTGGCGGTGCTCAACCAGTCCCTGTCCGTGTTCTGCGACCTGGGGGGCCTTCCTGCCGGCGCCACGGCGTCGGTCCACGTGAGCGCCGCCATCGACCTGGAGGCCGGCGAGCACCTCACCGTGTCCGCGAGGGCCGCGGCCAGGGATATGGCCGACGCCGACCCCTCGAACAACTCGATGGCGGTTGCCGTGCCGGTATATCCCGTACCCGGGGCCGGAGTTCAGGGCGGCGCGGGTCCCGGCGGCTGTTTTATCCACTCGGTGCCTCGGTGAAAGCGGCATGGGCCCGAGCCTCCGCAGCGCCGGCAAGAGCCTCCCAGTGGTGCTGCCCAGCCACTTGGTGGTGGCGCTTGCCCTGCCAACCCTGGACTTTCCTTCAATTCCTTGACGGATGAAGGTCTTGGGGCAGGATGCCCAGAACCATCATGCTGCGCACCCTGGGAAAGGAGGAAGGTCAACATGGCTAGCAGGCTGCCAATCGTTCTGTCCGTTGTGCTGATGACGCTCACGGCATCCGGTGTCGACGCTGCCGGGCCTGACCGGACCGGATGGGCCGCACTGGTGATCGATGTTCAGCCCTGTTTCGTCACGGGCGGCGCCCTGGCCGTCGCCGGGGCCGATGCTGCGTATGTATCCGATGTACAACGTGCTACGAAATGGCTCTACCAGAAAGGGTTCCTGGTCTTGGGCAGCCGTGATTATCACCCAGAAGATCACATCTCGTTCGCCAGCAATCACCCGGGGCATGACCCCTTCGAAGAGATCACCTTGCCCGATGGCCGGGTGCAGGTCCTTTGGCCCGACCACTGCGTGCAGACGGCCGGTGATTCTCGCGAACTTGTCGATAACAACCTGTTTCTTGAGCTGGTCAAGAAGGGCCAGAATCCGATGTTTGACAGTTACTCCGCTTTCCGTGATGACGGCGGAGCGGATACCGAGCTCCACACAATCCTCCAAGCGAAGGGCGTGACCCATCTGGTGGTCTACGGCATAGCTACCGACTATTGCGTGATGGCTTCGGTCATGGACGCTCTTGACCTGGGTTACTCGGTCACCGTCGTCGAGGGCCTGCTCCGTGGCGTGGCGCCTGAGACTTCCGCTGCGGCGATCGCGGACATGGAGGCGGCAGGCGCGGTGTTCGTGCCTTCTGTCAAGGCTCTGAACTAGAACGGCGCACGATCCTCATCCGAGAGGGACGGTGCTGCAGCAAGCCGCAGCCCCTCCCTCTCGGTGCTTCGGTAGAAAGGCAACGAAAGGCACCGGAGGCAACGGGGTCAAACCTACTCCTTCGACAAGAGCGGGGTAGGCTCGGGGAGCGTCGCGAGGCCGCGATGGGATGAGGATTCGATCGGGGCGATCGCTGATGGCTGGTCCACTTCGCTTCGACTACCCTGGGGCCTTCTACCACGTGACATTTCGGGGAAACGTACGTACAGGGGACGTATGAGCAAAGCGGATCACCGCTTCGTCATAAGCGCCCCACTGTCCTGTTCCTACCCCCGCCCCACGAACGGCATCTTCGTCGCCATCACCGTCATGAACTGCACGTTGGACTCCAGCGACAGACTCGCCATGTAGACCAGCGCCTTGGCCACGTCCTCCACAGCCATCGTCGGCTCCACCATGGTTTCGCCGTTGGCTTGCGGCACGCCCCGGGCCATGCACGCGGCCAGCGGAGTCATCGCGTTGCCGATGTCGATCTGCCCGCAGGCGATGTCGTACTTGCGCCCGTCCAGGGCCGTCGACTTCGTGAGCCCCGTGATCGCGTGCTTCGTACTCGTGTACGCCACCGAGTTGGGCCGCGGGGCGTGGGCGCTGACGCTGCCGTTGTTGATGATGCGGCCGCCCCGCGGGTCCTGCGCCTTCATGATCCGGAACGCCTCCTGGGTGCACAGGAACGCCCCCGTGAGGTTGACGTCGACCACCGCCTGCCAGTCCTCGACGGCCAGGTCTTCCAAAAGCCCCGGCGGAGCCCCCCGGCCCGCGTTGTTGAACAGCAGGTCCAGCCGGCCATATTTCTGCTTCATCGCCCCAAACAGCGCCTTCACCTGCGCCGGGTCCGCGACGTCGGTGGGCACCGCCAACAGGTCTGCGCCCGGGCCCGCCTTGTCGATGGTCTCCTGCAGTGCCTCCGGACGGCGTCCGGCCAGCACCACCGCGTAGCCCTGCCCCGAGAGCGCCAAGGCGCAGGCTTGCCCGATGCCGCTGCCCGCGCCCGTGATCAGTGCGACTGGCGCCATGTCTGGCTCCTTTCTCCTGAAGCATAGAGTGGCCCTGTCGGTTCTATTCCCCTGCACCGTGGGAGTCTGGTATGGCGACCTGCAGGAGATCGTGGAGAAGCGCCTCACCGTATGGGCAAGGAGCGGCCCCACCAGCCGTTCGGGGACCCTACGCCCCCCGGCGCCGGTCTCCAATCCCCTCCGCTTGGCCCTCGACCCAACACCATCCGGCGCTACCCCCGGCCTACTCCGGGGCCCCCTGGGTACGCCCCCCCGCCCCCCCCAGCGCGGCCGCGATCGCCCCGGCCAGGGCCGGGGAGATGCCCGCCACGGCGGCGAGTTCCTCGGCGCTGGCCTCCCCCACCCGCTTCAGGCTGCCAAAGTGACGCAGCAAGGCCTTGCGGCGTTTCGCCCCCACCCCGGGGATCTCCTCCAGGGCCGTGTGCAGGGTGGCCCGGCTGCGCCGCTTGCGGTGGTACTCCACCGCGAAGCGGTGGGCCTCGTCGCGGATGCGCTGCAGCAGGAACAGCCCCGAGGCGTTGGGGGCCAGCACCACCGGGTTCTTGCGCCCGGGTAGGAATACGCGCTCCGGGGAGTGGTGTACGTCCTCCCCCGCCCCGGGCAGGGTGCGCGCCTTGGCCAGGCCGGCCAGGGCCACCCCCTCCACCCCGGCGTCGGCCAGGGCGCGCTCGGCCATGCCGAGCTGTCCCCTGCCCCCGTCGATGAGCATCAGGTCCGGCAGCTCCCAGCCCTCCCCCTTGCGGTTGAGGCGGCGCCGCAGCACCTCGTAGAGCATGGCGTAGTCGTCGCTGCCCTCCACGGTGCGGATCTCGAAGCGCCGGTAGCCCCCCTTGTGGGCGAACCCGTCCACAAACGTCACCAGGCTGCCCACCGCCTGGCGTCCCTGCACGTTGGAGATGTCGTAGCACTCCATGCGCCGGGGCAGGCCCGGCAAATGCAGCCGCTGTTGGAGCTCCTCCAGGGCGGCGTCGTAGCCCACCTTGGTGCGGCGCCGCTCCGCCAGCAGTTCGGCGGCGTTGTCGGCGGCCATGCGCACCAGGGCGGCCTTCTCCCCCCGTCGGGGCACCGCGATGCGCACCCGCCGGCCGCGCCGTTCCCCCAGCCACTCCTCCAGCAGGCTGCGGTTCTCCTCCCCGGGGTCGAGCCCCACCAGCACCTCTGCGGGCACGATGCGATCGCCCCGGTAATATTGCTGCAGGAACGCGGTAACCACCTCGGCGTCCTCGCCGTGGGCGTCGGCCAGGTAGTAGGGGCGCCGACCGATCAGGTTGCCGGAGCGGATCACCAGCACCGCTACCTGGGCCTCGGCCCCCTCCCGCACCAGGGCCACCACATCCTGGTCCACCGGCCGGTGGGTGACCGCCTTCTGCCGTTCCAGGGTCAACTCCATGCCCCGGATCTGGTCGCGCAGACGGGCCGCCTCCTCGAACTCCTGGCCCGCGGCCGCGGCCGCCATGGCGTGGCGGAGATCCCCCAGCAGCTCCCCCCCGCGCCCCTTGAGGAACAAGATCACCTGATCCACCAGTTTGCGGTACGCGGCCGGGTCGATGCGACCGCAACACGGCGCCCTGCAGCCGCGGATCTGGCAGTACAGGCAGGGCCGGGTGCGGCTCTTCAGCTCCCGGTCGGAGCACTGCCGCAGGGGGAACAGGCGGTGGATCAGCTCCACGGTTTCGCGCAGGCTCTTGGCCGAGCTGTAGGGGCCGTAGTACAAGGCGCCGTCGCGCTGGATGCGGCGGGTGGGAACGAGGCGGGGGAACGGGTTCTGCACGTCGATGCGCAGGGAGAGGTAGGACTTGTCGTCTCTCAGGTCCAGGTTGTAGCGGGGGTGATGGCGCTTGATCAGGGTGTTCTCGAGGATCAGCGCCTCCTTCTCGGTGTCGGTGGCCACGAACTCGATGTCCACCACCCGGGCCATCAGGAAGCGCACGTGGGCCCGGCCGTCGGCTCCTTCGCGGAAATAACTGCGCACCCGGGCGCGCAGGTTCTTGGCCTTGCCCACGTACAACACCCGTCCCTGGGCGTCGAACATCCGGTACACCCCGGGCCGTGTGGGAAAGTGCCCTACCTTCTCCTGTAGTTCCATGGCGGGTATCATAGCGATTCTCGACGGCCCGCACCAAACCACCGCCCCCGGAGGACCCCATGTCGCACATGGACCACGCCCTGTGGAAGCTGGAGGAAGCCACGGCCGGCAGCCTCTCCCTGGTGAAGGCCGCCCACTACGGGCTGCGCCTGGCCAGCAAGCGGGTGGCCGATCTGGCGGTGTCTGCCGCCGCGGCGCCCGACCCGGCACCCGGGAGTCAGGGGGATCTGGCAGATCTGGCTGCGGCCCTGGAGACGGGCCCCGACCAGTTGTGCGACGCCGTGCTGCTGTCCCTGGGGGACCACTTCTGCGCGTTCCTGGCCCGGGCCCTGGGGCTGGAGCGGCGACCCGGGCTGCCCCCCACGCCGGAGGCGGTGGAGGCCCTGGCCGGCACCCCCGACGCCCTGGTGGAGGTGCCGTTCTGGTTCTCCTTGGCCTTGGCGCTCTACGCGGCAGCCCTAAACGGCGGACCCCTCGATCAGCGCACCCTCGGCGCCCTGGGGGAACCCGACCTGGAGATCCCCTACCCCACCGGCAAGGTCAAGCTGTTTCGCGTCGGCGACCGGGTCACCCTGGCCGAGTCCCACTTCCAGGAGATCGCCGAGGCCTATCTGGCAGCGGCCCGCGCCATCCGCCAGCGCCTCGCCACCTCCTGAGCCGCGGCCGTGTGCACCCTTCACCTGTTCTACCGGGTCTTCCCGGACGCCCCCGTACTGTTCGCCGCCAACCGCGACGAGGATCTGGGACGCCCCTGGCGTCCGCCGGAGGTTCTGGTGCAGGAGCCCTGGATCTACGGACCCCGGGACCTCACCGCCGGTGGCACCTGGCTGGGGGTGAACCGGACGGGGGTGCTGGTAAGCCTGGCCAACCACTTCGGCACCCTGCGCGCCGGCAGCCCCAGCCTGTGCAGCCGGGGCACCGTGGTCCTGGAGGCCCTGCGCCACGGCAGCGCCCGGGAGGCGGTGGAGTTCGCCACCCGGGCGGCACCGGTGTGCAAGGCCTATACCCTGCTGGTGGCCGACCCGGAGCGGGCCTACGTGGTGGACAACGGGGAAGGCGGCGCCCAGACCTACCGCCTGATGCCCGGCTGCCACGTGATCACCAACGCCCGCTTCTGCGAACCGGAGGATCCCAAGGCCAGGCGCTGCCTGGAGCGCATGGAACCGCTGGCCGGAGGTCCCACCCCCGGGCCAAAGTCCCTGTTCCCGTTCCTCTCCGACCACCAGGCCGCGGCGGAGGACGCCACCCCCCTGTGCATCCACCCCGCCGCGGGGACCAGCTTCGGCACCTCCTCGGCCAGCGTGGTGGCGATCACCCGAGAACGGCGGATCAGCGGGTTCTGGTTCGCGGCCGGTCCTCCCTGCTCCACGGCTGCCGTGAACTGCACACCCCGCACTGGGGAATGAAGCAGTGTTACAAAAACCCTGGGAGTCCTCGCCACGGGTCACCCCTCCCCACCCAGCCCCAGGAACCGACGGGCGTTGCCCAGGAAGATCGCCTCCTTCGCGGGGTCGCTCAGGGGCAGCTCGGCGATGGCTCGGACCCCGTCCGAGTATCCGTGGCAGATCCCCGGGAAGTCGGTGGCGAACAGTACCTTGTGGGCGGCCGCCTCCAGCAGTTCCAGGGGCGCGTCCATGCGGTTGCTGGGGTTGTCGAGGAAGGTGTACGCGGTGTCCAGGTAGAGGTTGTCGTGGTCCAGGGCAGCCCCCAGGAACCGCGTCGCCTCGAAACACCCCAGGTGGGCGATGACACAGCGCAGGGTCGGATGCCGGCGGAGCACGCCCCGGAACCGCTCGAAACCGGTGTGGGGCTCCGGGAACGGGCCGTTGCCGGCGTGGAACAGCACGAACCCGCCCCGGTCCGCCACCACCTCGTAGAGGGGGGCCCAACGCGGGTCGTCCGGGGCCACGCGCTGCACCTGGCCGTGGATCTTGAAACCCCACAGCCCCCGGGCGAACGCCTCCTCCGCCAACCCGGCGAGGTCCGGGTCGTCCTGGTGGGCACACCCCAGGGGCACGGCTTTCGGTGAGTGCCGGGGCAGTTCGGCATAGAACCGGTTCAGTTCCCGGGCGATACCGGGGCGGTGGGCGTAGCCGCAACACACATAGCGCTCCAGGCGAGGCAGGCCCTCCAGGAACGCCGCGCCCTCCTGCCACATCCCCGTGAACGGAAACCGCCACGTCGTCTCTCGCCCGAACCACCCTTGGATCGCCCGCCACAGGGGGTCGGGGAACAGGTGGGTGTGGAAGTCGATGAACGGGCCCGGGTAGCCCGCCTGAGTCGCTGGAAACCGCTCTGTCATACCCGTCGCACCGATCCGTTCGGGGGGACCTTGACCCCCGTGGGTGATTGTCGTCTACTCGCCGCCCCGAAACCCACCGAGGTCGGTTGCCAGGAAAACCGCTGTCTACCGGACCCGTGGAGGAGCCGGGGTGGGTTCCCCCGTGGCGGGAGACGCCCGCTCCACACGAGCCACACCACTGGGATGCCGGCAGCGGCCTGGCGCACCCGTCAACGCGGGGGGGACGGACATGCGTATCATCCGGGATCGGGCAACCGGAGCGGGGGAGCCCACGCCGCCCCCCCAGGCGTTACCCGTTGTTCGGTATGCCCCGCTCGCGTTAGTAATAACACCGTTCATCCGGAGATGTCTTCCATGCCCCCCTCTTCCCGCACCCACAGTGTGGGCTCCGTGCTGGCCGCAGCCCTGCTGTGGGGAACCACCGGCACCGCCCAGGCGCTGGCCCCGGCGGGCACCCACCCGGCGGCGGTGGGAGCGATGCGCCTGGCCGTGGGTGGCCTGGCCCTGCTCGCCCTGTCGGCGGCCCGGGGCCAACTGGGCAGAGGGCAACCCTGGCCACCGGTCGCGACCGCCCTGTCCGCGATGGGTATCGCCGCGTACCAGCTGTGCTTTTTCGCCGGCGTGGCCCGCACCGGGGTGGCCGTGGGGACTATGGTGGCGATCGGCAGCGCCCCCATCGCCGCCGGCCTGCTGGGCTTCCGGGTCCGCGGCGAGCGCCTCGGCGGCGCCTGGCTGACCGCCACCGCGCTGGCGGTGACCGGCTGCAGCCTGTTGGCGATCTCCGGCGGCAACGTCCGCGCCGACCCCGTGGGGATCGCCCTGGCCCTGGGGGCCGGAGCCTCCTACGCCAGCTACACCGTCACCCTCAAGGGACTGCTGGAGCACCACCCCCCGGACGCGGTGATGGCCACCGTGTTCTGCCTGGCCGCGATCCTGCTGCTACCCGGGCTGTTTGTCTTCGACCTGGGCTGGTTGCAGCAACCCCGGGGGCTCGCCGTGGCCCTGCATCTGGGGGTGGTGGCGACAGCCCTCGCCTACGGGCTGTTTGCCCGCGGGCTGCGGACCGTACCGGTGGGGACCGCCGCCACCCTGTCCCTTGCCGAACCCCTCGCCGCGGTACTGCTGGGGGTCATGGCGTTGGGGGAACGGCTGTCGGGGGGAGAGATGCTCGGGGTGGGTTTGCTGTTTGCAGGGATCACCCTGCTCGCCGCCGGTTCGCGGCCCGCGGCACGGAGCAGACGCTGGGCGGGTCCGTAGGGCGGCATGGGTCCGCAGCCCATCGCGCGACACCCCCCGCAACCCATCACGGCTTCGCCGGACCCGGGATGTCGGCCCGGGCAACCGCAGCCGTTTCACCCCGCCCCAGGGCCAACACGATCCCCGTGCAGATCAGTGCTCCCCCCGCCACGGTCGTCAGACCCGGCACCTCCCCCAGCACCCACCAGGCCAGCAGGCTCGCCCCGACCACCTCCCCCAGGATCGCCACCGACACGGTGGGGGCGGTGAGGTGGGCCAGGGACCAGTTGATCGCGGTGTGCCCCACCAACTGGGGCACCAGGGCCAACAGCACCAGGTAGCCGAGCGTCTCCGGGGGATACGGGCCCAGGGGCAGCCCGGCCGCGACGGTGGCGGCACACAGGAACAGGGCGCAGCAACCGTAGGTCCAGGCGACGTAGGTGTGGGTCGCCAGCCGGCGCCGCGCCACCCGCCCGGTGAGCAGGTAGGCCGACGCGGCCAACGCCCCCAACAGCGCCAGGGCGTCCCCCAACAGGGGCGCGGCACCGCCCCGGAAATCCCCCCAGCCGATCGCCGTCGCCCCGACCATGCCCAGGGCGATGCCGGCCGCCGTGCGACGCCCCGGGGGTTCCCGCAGCACCCACCAGGAGAACAGCCCCACGAACAGAGGATTGGTGGTGACCAGCACCACCGAACTGGCCACGCTGGTGTACGCCAGGCTGGAGATCCAGGCGGCAAAGTGGGCACTGAGAAACAGCCCGGAGAGCACGCACCAGCCCAGGTCGCGGCGGGACGGCAGGCCCCGGGTGCGCACCAACTCCACCGGTACCACCACCAGGGAGGCGATGCCCAGCCGGTACGCGGCGATCACCAGGCTGGGGGCGTCGCACAGACGGATCAGCACTGCCGCGGTGGAGATGGCCAGCACGCCGGCGAGCAGTACCGCCCGGGAGACCAACCGGCCAGGGTAGCCTGGGGACAAGGGGTCGCATCCATCCGAAGGGGTGTGTGGCTTCGCAGCGGCAGCATACCGGATCGGCCGGGGCCTGCCCACCGCGCCGGCCGAAGGGTTGATTGACGCCCTCGGCTGGGTTTGGTAGGTTTCTGCGCCCTGCTCGCCATTTCCGGTCCCACGCCGTGCGTCGGCGCCCTTGTCCCCAAGGAGGTCTCCATGAAGAAGGTTCTCACCCTGACCCTGGCGCTGTGCCTCGCTGCCGCGCCCGCCCTGGCCGCCGACACCGTGCGCATCGGCCTGATGGCACCCCTCACCGGCCCCTGGGCCAGCGAGGGCCAGGAGATGAAGCAGATCGTCGACCTGCTCGCCGGCCAGCGCAACGCCCAGGGCGGGGTACTCGGCAAGCAGGTGGAGGTGGTGGCCGAAGACGACGGCGGCGACCCGCGCACCGCCAGCCTGGCGGCCCAGCGGCTGAGCACCAAGAACGTCACCGCGGTGGTGGGCACCTACGGCTCCTCCATCACCGAGGCCGGCCAGAGCATCTACGACGAGTCCGAGATCGTGCAGATCGCCACCGGCTCCACCGCCGTGCGCCTCACCGAGAAGGGCTTGAAGTACTTCTTCCGCACCTGCCCCCGGGACGACGAGCAGGGCCGGGTGGCCGCCAAGACCCTGCTGGACAGCGGCTACAAGAAGATCGCCGTGCTCCACGACAACACCAGCTACGCCAAGGGCCTGGCCGAAGAGGCCAAGGGCCTGCTCGAGAAGGGCGGCGCCACCATCGTGTTCTTCGACGCCCTGACCCCCGGCGAGCGCGACTACGCCGCGATCCTCACCAAGCTCAAGGGCGCCGCCCCCGACGTGGTGTTCTTCACCGGTTACTTCCCCGAGGCCGGCCTGCTGCTGCGCCAGAAGAAGGACATGGGCTGGGGCGTACCGTTCCTCGGCGGCGACGCCACCAACAACCCGGACCTGGTGAAGATCGCCGGCACCAGCGCGGCGGAGGGCTTCCGCTTCCTGAGCCCGCCGGTGCCCCAGGACCTCACCTCCGAGACCAGCCGCTCCTTCATCGCCGCCTACAAGGCCAAGTACGGCACCCAGCCCGGTTCGATCTGGGCGGTGCTCGCCGGGGACGCGTTCCTGGTGGCGGCGGCCGGCATCGAAGGCGCCCAGAGCACGGACACCGGCAAGGTGGCCGAGTACCTGCGCGGCGGCATGAAGGACTTCACCGGCCTCACCGGCACCATCAACTTCAACGCCAAGGGCGACCGGGTGGGCGACCTGTACAAGGTCTACAAGGTCGACGCCGCCGGCACCTTCGTGCTGCAGTAGGCCGAACGCAGGCAAGACCGCGCGGGGGCGTCCCACGGCAGCGGCCGGGGCCGCCCCCTTTTCGTTCCCCACCGTCAGGAGACCCATGGAAGAGTTCGTCCAGCAGCTCACCAACGGCCTGGCCGTGGGCAGCATCTACGCGCTGATCGCCCTGGGCTACACCATGGTCTACGGGGTGTTGAAGCTCATCAACTTCGCCCACGGGGACCTGTTCACCCTGGGCTCCTACCTGGGCCTGACCCTGCTCACCAGCATGTCCCTGCAGAAGCACCTCGGCCCCGTGCTGGCGGTGGTGGTGCTGGCACTGATGGTCATGGGCCTGATCGCCGTGGTGGGCGCCTTGCTCGATCGGGTAGCGTACCGCCCCCTGCGCCAGTCGCCGCGCCTGTCGGCGGTGGTCTCCGCCCTGGGCGCTTCGATCTTTCTGCAGAACACCATCATGCTGGTCTACGGAGCCCGCTCCCGGGTCTATCCCATGGACGTGCTGCCCCGGGTGGTGGTCGACGTCTTCGGCATGCCGATCCCGCTGATGCGCATCCTCATCCTGTTGGTGTCCCTGACGATGATGCTGGCGCTGTACTTCTTCATCCAGAAGAGCCGCATCGGCACCGCGATCCGCGCCGCCGCCATCGACCAGGGCGCCGCCAAGCTGATGGGTATCGACGTGGATCGGGTGATCCTGCTGGTGTTCCTGCTGGGGCCCGCCCTGGGCGGTCTGGCGGGGCTGATGGTGGGGCTCTACTACGGCCAGGTCAACTTCACCATGGGTTGGATCTACGGCCTCAAGGCGTTCACCGCCGCCATCCTCGGCGGCATCGGCAACATCCCCGGGGCGATGCTCGGTGGGCTGCTGCTGGGGGTGATCGAGGCCATGGGGGCCGCCTACATCAGCATCGCCTGGAAGGACGCCATCGCGTTCGGGGTGCTGATCGGGATCCTCATCGTGCGCCCCAAGGGCATCCTCGGTGAGCGCGTGGCGGAGAAGGTGTGATGCGCCGCAAGACCCTCGCCACCGTCGCCGGCGTGGCCCTGTTCGCCACCCTGCCCCTGTGGCTGCCGGTGCTGCGCCCCGACGACGCCCGCTACTGGACCGACCTGCTCAACAACGTGGGCCTTTACGCCCTGCTGGCCCTGAGCCTCAACGTGGTGCTCGGCGACGCCGGCATGTACAACATGGGCCACGCGGCGTTCTACGCCATGGGCGCCTACACCGCGGCGATCCTCAACACCCGGTTCGACGTGCCGATCCTCTGGGCCCTGCCCGTCGCCGGCGTCGCGGCCGCCGTGTTTGCCGCGGTGCTGGCCCGGCCGGTGATCCACCTGCGGGGCGATTACATGCTCATCGTCACCGTGGGGGTGGGGGAGATATTGCGCATCGCCCTGACCAACGACGTGTTCGGCATCACCGGCGGCCCCAACGGCATCTTCGGCATCGACCGGCCAAGCTTTTTCGGCCTGACGATCAAGAAACCCCACCAGTTCTTCTACCTCATCTGGGGCTTCGCCGCGGTCACCCTGTTCCTGTTCCACCGCCTCAAGCACAGCCGCTTCGGCCGGGCCCTGGACTACCTGCGGGAGGACCCGGTGGCCGCCGAGGGCAGCGGCATCCACACCGACCGCTACCGTCTGCTGGCGTTCGTCATTGGCGCCGCCTGGGCGGGCATGACCGGGTCCCTGTTCGCCGCCAAGATGACCATCATCAGCCCCGAGTCGTTCAGCTTCTGGGAGTCGGTGGTGATCTTCATGATCGTCATCCTGGGGGGCTCCGGAAACATGGCCGGGGTGCTGCTGGGGGCGTTCCTCATCATCGGACTGCCCGAGGTGTTCCGGGAGTTCGCCAGCGCCCGCATGCTGGTGTTCGGCCTGGCGATGATGGCGATGATGGTGTTCCGCACCCAGGGGCTGCTGCCCCCGCGCCCCCGCCGCTTCCCGCTGGACCGCCTCAAGCCGGACCGCGCGCGGCCGGAGGCCCAGACATGAGCCTGCTGGAACTGCACGGGGTCACCAAGACCTTCGGCGGCCTGACCGCCGTGGGCGACGTCTCCTTCGCCGTGGAGGCGGGCACGGTGATGGGGCTGATCGGGCCCAACGGCGCCGGCAAGACCACCGTGTTCAACCTCATCACCGGCAACTACGTCCCCGACCGGGGCACCATCGCGTTCGACGGCGCGGTCATCACCGGCAGACCCACCCACCGCATCGTCGCCGCCGGCATCGCCCGCACCTTCCAGACCATCCGCCTGTTCCAGAAGATGTCGGTGCTGGAGAACGTGTTGGCGGGCTGCCACTGCCGCATGACGTCCGGGGTGATCGCCGCCATGCTGCGTCCGCCCCGGCAGCGCCGCGAGGAGCGCGAGGCCCTGCAGCAGGCCCTGGGCGAGTTGGAGTTCGTGGGCCTCGCCCACGAGGCGGAGAACCTGGCCGAGAACCTCAGCTACGGCGCCCAGCGGCGGTTGGAGATCGCCCGCGCCCTGGCCACCGGTCCGCGGCTGTTGATCCTGGACGAGCCGGCGGGGGGCATGAACCCCCAGGAGACCGACGCCCTGGTGGGCCTGATCGGTCGCCTCCAGGAACGCGGCGTCACCGTGCTGCTGATCGAGCACGACATGTCGCTGGTGATGCGGGCCTGCGAGCAACTGGTGGTGCTGGAGCACGGCCGCAAGATCGCAGGGGGCACGCCCGATACGGTCAAGCGCGACCCCAGGGTCATCGAAGCCTACCTGGGAGCGGATTGACGATGCGCCTCGAACTCTCCGACCTGCACGTGCGTTACGGCAACGTCGAGGTCCTCCACGGCATCGACCTGCGGGTGGAGCCCGGCGAGATCGTCACCCTGCTGGGCGCCAACGGCGCCGGCAAGTCCACCACACTGATGGCCATCAGCGGCCTAGTCAAGCCGACATCGGGAACGATCACGTTCGGCGGCGAGGAACTCACCCGCCTCAAGTCCAACCGCATCGTGTCCCTGGGGGTCGCCCAGGTACCCGAGGGCCGGCGGGTGTTCGGCACCCTCACGGTGGCGGAGAACCTGCGCCTGGGGGGGTTCACCAACTTCGACGAAACCCAGAAGAAGACCACCCTGGATTGGATCCACCACCTGTTCCCGGTGCTCGCCGAACGCCGGGAACAACTGGCCGGCACCTTGAGCGGCGGCGAGCAGCAGATGCTCGCCATCGGCCGCGGGCTGATGGCCAACCCGAAGATCCTGCTCCTCGACGAACCCAGCCTGGGCCTGGCCCCCCTGCTGGTGAAGTCCATCTTCCGCACCATCCGCGAGATCAACAAGTCCGGGGTCACCGTGGTACTGGTGGAACAAAACGCCCGGGCTGCCCTCAAGCTGGCCCACCGGGGCTACGTGCTGGAGGTGGGCAAGATGGTGCTGGAGGACAAGGCCGCCACCCTGCTCGCCGATCCCAAGGTGCAAAACGCCTACCTGGGCGGCACGACCACGGCTGAGTCCCTCCCCCCTCCGGTTGATCCGGCCTCCTGAAGCAGAGGCAAGACGCGGCGCACCGGCGGGCGGAGCCCCTGCCTGCGCCCTGCCCCCCCTGACCAACCTACGCTGCCGCGACCTCATCCCGGGCCGTCGCGGACGGCCAACGCGCAAGGAATCGGCACTCCATGTGGTGACCATTTGGTGACGGTGCGCACCAGCGGTGACGAAAATGCAGCACCCCCGGGTGGGAGTAGGCGGGCCGGGGTTGGGACAGTGGACTGCGCGCACTGTCGACCCGGCCAGCGGCGGTGAGCGCCGTTTTTTCGTTGCCTCTGCAAAAAATCCGGAGGTGGGGCGCAATCGAGCACCGCCAGAGCGCACGGAAGGATCCGGGAACCCGGGCCGCTCCCTGGGGGTGGGGCGTAGGAATGAACATTGCACAGGTTCGCGGTCACTCGCCCTGGCCCGATTGTCCGGTAGAAATGGGAGGCGATCCGTGTGCAACGAGTTCACGATCCTTGGGGGGAAAAGCCACCGCATATTTCGCACCGGGCCAATCTGCATCGCCCGGTTGCGCCAACGCCCGAGGTGTATTCCCATTGAACCGCCACGCCACGCTCCACTACTATGGCGTCGCGGCTTGGGGTTGGGAGCCCGCACGCGGTGTGATGGCCTCGCGGTTCTTCACGCCGCACCCGCATGGAGCGCGACGCAATCTGGGCCGGACGCCCACGGACCTTTTCACGTCGGAGCGCTCCCATGCCGTCCAGTGACCTCCTCGCCCATTTTGACCGGGAATTCGAACTCATCTACCGCATCGATCCCCGGGTGATGGACGATATCCACCGCCTGCGCTACGACGTCCTGTGCGATCAGGTGGGGTTGGTGGGGTTCGAACCGTGGCGATATCCGGATCAGCGGGAAAAGGACGGGTACGACCGCCGCTCCGTCTTCTGCGCCATGTACCACCGGGCCAGTGGGCGCATCGCCGGCTGCGTGCGGCTGATCCTCTCCGACCCGCGCAACGTGAACGAGCCGTTTGCCGTGGAGGAAGCAGCCCGGAACTACTTCGATGAGGAGTTCGACGCGGGCACCCTCCCCAGGCACCGCACCGCGGAGATCTCCCGGTTTCTGGTTGCCAAGGAGCACATGCCGGGCCAGGGTGGCACGCGAGAAGCCCGCCGCCAGTTCCGTGCCACCGGGTTCCCCTTTCCCATGCTGGGCCTGTTGCAGGGGATCATCCAGCTGGCTGCCAAACACGACGCGGTGTACACCTACGCCATCATGGAGCCGGTTCTGAACCGCCTGCTGCGGCGTTTCGCGGTGAACTTCCCCGCGATCGGCCCCGTGATCGAACATCACGGCAAGCGGCAGGCGTACTTCGCGGAACTGGCCGAAGTCGTCGACCGGGCAAAAGGGGTCCGCCGTGAGGTGTGGGATCTCATGACCCGGCGCGGCAGCGTGCTCCCCCCGCGGATGGTCCCCGTCGAGGCCCGGGAGCTCGGCGCGGTGGCGCTGATGGCCTGACGCCGCCCCGCCCGGTTCACCGTGGCGGTCTCCGTGCAGCACGATGGCACCCCCCTCCGCCGAGGGAAGTTCACACCGTCCGAAACCGGCCTTCCGTGCGGGTTGGGAGCTCCGGGAACAGCGTTTCCGCTGGAACCGGCCGACCGATCTCGTACCCTTGAGCGTAGTCCACCCCGTATTCCCGCACGATCTCCAGAAGCTCGACCGATTCCACGAACTCCGCCACCAGCTTGGTTCCGTAGGCGTGGGCGATGTCCCGCACGCTGCGGACGAGGATCTGGTCCCCTTTGTTCTCGTTGAGTTCGCGGACGAACGTCCCGTCAACCTTGACGTAGTCCACCGGCAGCTCTTTCAGGTAGACCAGGGAGCTGAACCCCACGCCGAAATCATCCAGGGCCAGGCTGCAGCCGAGCGCTCGCAACCCTTGCATCACCTGGCGGGTCGCCGCGATGTTGCCGATGGCAGACGTCTCCGTGAGTTCCAGGATCAAGCGTTCGGGCGCCACTCCGTGGTCTTCCAGCACCTGCCGCACCGTCCCCAGGAACTCCTCGTGCTCCAGGGTGCGCGCAGAGACGTTGACCGAGAACCGTAGGGCTTGTCGTTCCGCAGGCAGCGCGGCCATCAGGGAAACGGCCTTTTCCAGGACCAGGTAGTCGAGAGAATGGATGAGGCTCGTCTGCTCACAGGGGGGGATGAACTGGCCCGGGGACACGAGGCTGCCGTCTACCTCGACCATGCGCACCAGCGCCTCGTAGTGGGTCACGGCGTTGCTTTCCAGGTGCAGGATCGGCTGATAGTGAAGGACGAAGCGGTCGTAGATGAGCGCCTGCTCCACTCGGTTGCGCCAGTAGACATCGTCCTGGACGAGCTTCGTGCTACCGTCGTTTTCCGAGTAGACGTGCAGGGTGCCGTGCCCCCGGGCCCGGGCCGCGCTGAGCGCATGATTCGCGGCCGTGAAAGCGGCATCGCAGGTGTCGGCGTTGCGGGGGAAGATGACCAGGCCCATGCTGGCGGAAAGGCGGTTGGTCACCCCGTCCGACGCGGGCAAGCGCAGCTCTTCCCGCAGGATCTTGCCGAACTTCCGCGCGACACCCGCCACCTCCTCGGCTCCCACCTCGCGAAGCAGAATGCCGAACTCGTCGGCCCCGAAGCGTGCTACCAGGTCGGCGCTTCGCGCCGCCCGCCGTAACGCCTGGGCCACCGCCGTGAGCAGCAGGTCGCCGGCAGCGTGGCCCACCGACTGGTTGTACGCCCGGAAGTGGTCCAGGTCGAGGAGGAGAAAGGCACCGGTGCGCCGATATCGCTTGGCGGTCTCGATGGCGACCGTGAGCTCCAGGGAGAAGCGCGCGCGGTTCGCCAAACCCGTCAACGGATCGTGGTCCGAGAGCCAGGAAAGCCGGGTCTCCATCCGCTTGCGGCTGGTCAGGTCGATGCCCACACCGAGAAGGGTCGGCTCCTGCATGGAAAGCAGTGGCGTGTATACCCAGGAGACGTGACAGGCACTGCCCGACGCCGTGCGCATCGGTAGTTCCAACTGCAATCTGCCGCTTTTTTGGGGTTCATCCGGGGAATGCCGGGGTCGCCTCGTGAAGGAAGTAGAGGCGTAGCTTG
>JARGFW010000356.1 GCA_029211085.1 Deferrisomatales bacterium
GGCGCTGAGCACTCCGGCCTGCTCCCATCGGTGCCACTCGTCGGGGAGGTCCTGGTCCTCCAGGAAGGCCAGGCTCTGGGTGTCGTCCACGGTGAGTACCTGCCCCAACCCCAGACGGACCAGTGTCTGCCCCCGCACCCGCACGTGGCGGCCTTCGGCGCTGCCCCGATAACAGGCGGCCTTGTACAGTTGGCCGCGGGTGCCGGCCAGGGCCACCGCGCCCGGGGGTATGTGCACCTCGAGGCTGGGGGTCTTGGCCTCGTACGGGGTGTCGCCGCTGCGAGCGATCAGCACCTCGCCGGCCTCTACCCGCACGGTGGTCGCCACAGCCGCGCGCTGCTCGTAGTCGAACAGCACCTGGACCCGGGTGTTGGCATACAGGCGCAGGGTGGCCTGGGGCAGGCGCAGTTCCACCTTGCCGTCGGCTCCGGTCTCGATCCAGTCGTCGGGCTCCAAGAGCACCGGGGCCGCCAGGGGGCGGGCCTCCCGGGCGTGGCGCGGTTGCAGCCACACGGTACCGGTGCTGACCGCGGCCTGGGGGGCGAGCACCGGAGACAACACGGGGGCGGCGCTGCCGCGCAGGGCCTCGGGCAAGCACCCACCCAGGGTCGCCAGCACCATGAGGAGCAGGGCCGCCGCCGGGAGGCGGGTCACGAGGCACACTCCGTGGGATCGCCGTGGATCTTGCCCAGGGCGTGGGGGATCGCGGCCAGGATCGCCTCCAGGTTTTCCCGCACCGCCTTGGGACTGCCGGGGAGATTGACGATCAGGCAGCGGCCACGGGTGCCTGCCAGGGCCCGGGAGATCACCGCGTGGGGGGTCTTCTGGTAGCTCACCCAGCGCATCGCCTCGGCCATGCCCGGCAATTCCCGGTGCAGCACCGCCCGGGTCGCCTCCGGGGTTACGTCCCGGGGGCTCACCCCGGTACCTCCGGTGGTGAGGATCAGCGCCAGACCGCGCCGGTCGGCCCACTCCACCAGGGTCTCGACGATCGTGTCGCGGTCGTCGGGAATCACCGCGTACTCGGTCACCTGGAACGGGCCGTCGGCCAACAGCCCGCGGATCGTGGCCCCGGAGAGATCCTCCCGCTCGCCGGCCGCCCCCTTGTCGGAGAGGGTCAGGATTCCCGTGGCCCACGGGGAGTCACTCACCGCCGTCCCCCTCCCGGACCTCCACCGGGTCCCCGCTGTGGATCTCCCCCTGGCAGATCACCTTGGCGAACACTCCCTCTCTGGGCATCACGCAGTCCCCCGCCTGGTAGTAGATGGCGCAGCGATTGTGGCACTCCTTGCCGTGCTGGGTGAGCTCCAGCACCACCTGGTCTCCGACCCCCAGGCGGGTACCCAGGGGCAAGGCCAGCAGGTCCACCCCCCGGGTGGTGAGGTTCTCGGCGAAGTCGCCAGCCTTCACGTCGAGGCCGGCGGCCTGCATCTTGGCGATGCTCTCCTCGGCGAGCAGGCTCACCATGCGGTGCCAATCGCCGGCGTGGGCGTCTCCGGCGAGCCCCTCGGGGCCCACTGTCGCTTGCTCCACCGGGGTCTTGCGCACCCCCTTGGTGCGGCTGATGTTGATCGATACCAGGGTTGCCATGCTTGAAACCTCTTCGGAGGAAGGCCCGCCACGCGCCGTGCCGCTGCCCCAACTGTGGTCTACAGGGTCCTACAATTTTCCCCGTTTGGCCAGAATACGGGTAGCGCCCATGCTGATGGCGGAGGGGACGTTGCGGCTCCTGCTGATCTGGCGCAGGTCACGCTCCTGCAGGGTGTCGAGCAGACGCAGGGCACGGGGTAACGGGGTTTTGGGGTTCTGGGTCAGGGCCAAACGGATCGGGTAGTTCTTCAGCCAGTCCTTGCGGGTGAGGATGATGCGCAGGATCTCTTCGCTCACGGTGCGGTCCTGGGCGATGGCCTGCACCTCGTCCTCGCGGATCTTGGGGCTGCGGATCACCGCCGTGCTGACCACCTTGTTGGTGTCGCGGATCAGCAGCTGCCGGGCCCCCTTGCTGCCCACCATCGCCAGTTTGACCTTGTCCGCCACGCTCAGGGACTGCACGTGCTGGTAGAGGTTGCTGGACATGGCCCGGTCGGGCCCGTCGAACTCCTCCAGGAGTTCCGGGGGCAGGTCGGGGGGCAGGTCGGGGGGCAGGTCGCCGCGCTCCGCGGCAGCTTCGTCTCCCGCGGCAGGGGCGGGTGGTTGCCGGTCGGTCTCCAGGGGGGAGACCTCCGGGGCGTACAGGGACACCAGGCGCCCGCGCTCTCCTGGATCCAACAGGGGATTTTTCAGCAGAGCCAGAGCCACCTCCGGGTGGCGGTCCAGCACCCGCTGGTTGCCGGCGATGCGGGAGAGAACCCCGGGATGTTCCGACGTGCCCAGGCGGATCAGGGTGCGCGGCCCCACGGCCGGGTGTTCCAGCACCCGGAGAATCTGGGGTTCGCTGACCTGCTGGGAGGTGGCTACCAGGTGCAGCACTCCCGCGGGGAGGGTGGAGTCCCCCAGGGCGGCGTCCAGGGTCCCCGCGGGGAGCTCGATCCACGCCTCCCGGGCCGCGGCGCGCACACGTTCGGCCGGATCGGAGAGCAGCAGCGCCAGGGCGCAGAGGAGCTGTACCGGGGGCAGGGGGAGGGCCCCCCGGGCCGCAGCGTGGCGCAGCGGTTCGGGGGCGTGCGGAGCCACACAGCGGGCCACCGCTGCCGGCAACTGGGATAACAGGGTCACGGGGCGTTTCTCAGGTACGACGGCAGGCCCAAGATCGCCAGCTGTTGGCGGACCCGTTTGGCCTCTTCCAGGGTGAACGGCCCCGCGTAGACGATCCACAGGGGCAGTTCTCCCTGGGTCTTGGCGTAGCCGCCGTTGAGGCCGGCGTCGCTGAGCTTCTGCAGGGCGCGTTGGGCCTCCGCCTCAAAGTGGAACAGTGCCTCCAGGGAGTCCCCCTGGAGGTTGTACAGGACCCCTGCCGCGTCCAGTGTCGTCCGGGCTTTCTCCCGCTGTTCGGCATCGGAGAGGGGCAGAGTCAGACGAAACCCCTCGCCCGGCTTGCTGCGCTGGCGTCGGAAGTGTGGCAACCCTGCTTCCTCGAGCTGCTGCTCCATGGCGTGGCGGTACTTCTGGCTGCCGAACATACCCACCTGCAGTGCGTGACTCCCGGTGGCGACGGGAGCCGCCGCGGTGGCGTCCGGAGCGGATGCGGGAGCGGCAGCGGCGGGGGCAGCGGCAGGGGCCGTCGGTCGGACGACGGTGGCAGGGGGAGTGGTCTCCGGTGCCGGTGCTTCGGCCGCGGGCTCCCCGGGAGGCACGGGTTCCGGTGCTGCCGATGGTTCGGCGGGAGATTCCGGCGCCGGCGGCGGACGAGTATCGGTCGCCGCCACCGCCACCGCCACCTCCCGTACTTCCGGGCCGAACCGGGTTCCGGGGGTGGGCA
>JARGFW010000063.1 GCA_029211085.1 Deferrisomatales bacterium
TGATCGGGATCTTCACCATGCGCTGCAACGTGGTGCTCGGTGGCGAGTTCATTCCCCTGATCTGACGGACCCAGGAGTTGGCGCGCTTGCTGCAAAGACTGTTCACTCCCCTACAGAAGGTGACCCGCGGAGGGATCGCGGGGCTGATTGCCGTGCTAGCCGTGGCTGGCGTGGTGGTGTTCTTTGCGGCTGCCCGCTGGGTCAACACCTCCCCGTCCCAGTGCGCCACCTGCCATCCACAACTGACGGCGATGTGGGAGCGCAGCCAGGGGCATCCGGGTGACCGGGTTACCTGCCACGAGTGCCACGCCGGCCACGCCGAGCCCCCGGCCAGTCTCAACGTCGGCGCGGTGGTGCGGGACCAGGTGGTTCCCGAGAAATACCTTTCCGCGGATGCGCGGGTGGAGTCGCGCTGCGAAGGGTGCCATGACGGCATGCGGGGTGCCGGTACCGGCCTGGACCTGATCGTCGGCAAGGAACGGCTCAAGGCTGTCGCCAACCGCCTCGCCGATGGCGCCCTGGCCGAACGCGATGTGTTGCTACCTAGCGCGCTGCTGGCAGGGGGCGGTGATGTCGCCGGCAACGCACTGCTGGGGAACGTCGTCCGGAAGCTGCGCGACGACGAGTGGCTGGCGGCGTTCGCCGCAGATGGTGGCGGGGCCGTGGACGGGGTGCGAGAACCCCTGGCTTTTTCCGGCCAGTCCCTGCGCTGGGCAAGGATCAGCGAGGCGAAGGTCCGGGAAGGTGTGGTCGCGCGGGTGCGCTCTCGACTGACGTTGTACAAGGGGGGTCTGGGAGCGCTGCACCGCGGGCTGGCGAGCCTGCTTGCGCTGTTGCCGACCGATCTGCCGGACGGAACCGAACCGGACGCCAGGGTGGCCGACCAGGCTCGTGGGGTTCTGGAGGATATGTCCCGGGGGCTGAAGGCCGCCGACCGGGCCCGCACGGCCCTGATTCGGGAGCTGGGAGAGATGGACGGCGGGATCTTCGATCCTGACGGACTGGCGAAGGCGCTGCGGGGAGTGCCCCGTGCGCTGAAAAGCGGGCAGTGGGCTGCGGCCCGGGAGGGCGTGGTGAACGCCCACGAGATCCTGGAAGGTGCCGGTGACGGGTTTGATCAAGACGCGGTCGATGCTCGCGCCCAGGAACGGGCGGGCGAACTCACCCGAGTGCTGCAGGCCAAGCTCACAGGAATGAAGGAGGCGTTCGCCGCCGTGTTGGCAGATCTGCCCAGCGACGAAAAACCCGCCATGGTGGGCCGGGCGGAACTGCTTGGGGCGGTGGTGCAGGTGGGGTCCCCGCTAGAGGGCGCGTTGCCGGCAGCGCCTCCTGCGGACCCCCGCACCGTGGTCGAAGCGGCGGCGACGGCAGTGCGCTCCCTGGGGGTATCCCTGGCGGCCGCCTCCAATCTTGGGTGGTCGGACTTTAGTCTGAGGGAAAGTCACGTGACGGCGCTCGCCGAGCGCTTCGAGGCGCTGGAGAAGTCGTTTCGCGCCCAGGAAAGGGCGGCACCGGATGGACCGGCGGTACGGGGCGGGCTGGAACAGGCGCTCCGCTCCCTCCGCGCCGCCAAGATCGTCGACGGCCTGCACCTGGCCTATCGGGCGGTGCCGACCGCCCCCGAGGGATGGCTTGCGGTGCCGCTCCGGGAGGTCGTGGGGCAGGCCGTGGATGCCCTTCTCGTACTGGAGTCTGCCCTGGAGAAGCGCAGCGTGATCAAGGTGAACCATAAGGTCCACTTCCAGCTTCGCGACGACCCGGCCAGCGGTCGGGCGGTGGAACTGGGGTGTCTGGACTGTCACCGCAACATCGCCCACGACAAGGCGCAGCTCGAGACGTTTCGGCCGCGCATGGCCAGCTGCTTCGTCGGCGGTTGCCACCGCAAGGACCGCAACAAGGACAATTGCCGGCGCTGCCACTACCAGCAGATGAGCGAGCTCACCGAGTCGGGCGAGCGGACCGCCCCGACGCACTAACTCCCCGCGGTCAGACCTGGGAAGGATCTACGGGTTCGTTGGAGCGCATCCCGGTATGGAGAACGTGTGTGCCAAGGGCCCTTGAAAGGGATGGTCTGGTTCCCGACCGGACACAGCCCGGGGGAAGTGTTACGGTGGCTGCAAGGGACCGTGGGCTGAGGAACACTGGAGGAAAGCCGTCTTGAGCAGAGACTACGCGGAGCAGGCGTTGCAGGGCAATCAACTGGCCGGGGCGCGGTTGATCCGGCTGTTGGAGGATGGCGATCCGGCAGGGGTCGAGGGTCTCAAGATTCTCTACCCCCACACGGGCAAGGCGTTCATTCTGGGCATCACCGGGCCGCCGGGAGCGGGAAAATCCACTCTGGTGGATCGCGTCGTCTCCGAGTTTCGTCGTCGCGACCTCACCGTGGGGGTGGTGGCGGTGGACCCCTCCAGCCCGTTTTCCGGAGGAGCGATCCTCGGCGACCGCATCCGCATGCAGCGCCACGCCACCGACGCAGGGGTGTTCGTCCGCTCCATGGCCACCCGTGGGCATCTCGGTGGCCTGAGCAAGGCTGCCGGCGAGGCGGTGCTGGTGCTCGATGCCATGGGGTACAACGTGATCCTCATCGAGACCGTCGGGGTGGGACAAGACGAGGTGGAGATCGTTGACTTGGCCCACACCACGGCGGTGATCAGCCTGCCGGGTATGGGTGACGATATCCAGGCGATGAAGGCCGGTATCCTGGAGATCGGTGATGTCTTCGTCGTCAACAAGGCCGACAAGCCGGGGGCGGAGCAGGTCGTCCGCCAGTTGCGGGTGATGTTGGAGATGCGCAACCGCGCCCACGACGAATGGGAGCCGCCGGTGCTGCAGACCGTAGCGGTGAACAACCAGGGAATCGAAGAGCTGGTGGATGGGTTTTTCCGTCACCGCCAGCACCTGGCCGACAGCGGTGTCCTGGTCCAGCGCAAGGTGGCTCGCGAAATGCACTTTTTCCGCGAGTTGGTCAAGGAACTGGCTGCTGAGCGGGTGTTTGGTGCCCTCGACGGCACTGCGGACTATGCGAAACTGGTGGAGAAGCTCAAGAGCCGTTCCATCGATCCCTACTCCGCGGCCGAGATACTGCTGTCCAAGGTGAGTTTCCACCCGTAGGAGGTCGCGGCACCTTCCTGCGCGTTTTGGGACGGGCCCCTCCGAGCAGGTGGGGCCCGTCCTGTCTCCGGCCCCTGTGCCGCCACGTGCTGTGGTCGCTATTGGCCCCGGCAGCGTTCGTGGCGCTGGTGATCTGCCTGGCGGTGTTCGGGGTGTTTCGGCTGGTGGGGCAGGGTGTGCGCTCAGTCCATGACCAAAGGCGGCTCGTCCAGTAGGGCGGCCTGCTCGCGCAGGGCCAGGACCTGCTCCTCCCAGTAGCGGGGGTGGTCGAACCAGGGGAAGCTGGCGGGGAACGCGGGGTCTTCCCAGCGGCGGGCGAGCCAGCCGGAGTGGTGGATCATGCGCAGGGTGCGCAGGGCCTCCACCAGGTGCAGTTCCCGGGGGTCGAAAGAGCAAAACTGGGTGTAGCCTTCCAGCACGTACCCCAGACGCCGCTGCTGAATCTCCCGGCCGCCGCCGAGAAGCATCCACAGGTCCTGCGCCGCCGGGCCGGTGCGGCAGTCGTCGAAGTCCACGAAGTGAGGGCCGTCATCGGTCCACAGGAGGTTGCCGGGGTGGCAGTCGCCGTGAAGCCGGATGCCGGCAGTGCCGTCGGGATCCCACCCGGCGCGGTGGTAGCAGCCCCTCAGGCGCTGCAGCAAATCCTCCACCAGGCTGCGGTAGGACTCTTCCAGGTACGGGGGCAGGAAGTGGTTGTCCAGCAGGAAGCGGAACGGCGCGTCGCCGAACGTGACGGCATTGAGCGCGGGCCGGTGGACGAAGGACTGGGTGCGGCCAACGGCGTGGATGCGCCCCATGAACCGCCCCATCCAGCGCAGGGTGTCCGGGTCCTCGAGCTCGGGGGTGCGTCCGGGTCGCTTGGGGAACAGGGTGAAGCGAAACCCCTCGAACCCGTGCAGCGTACACCCCTCTGCGTCGGGCACGGGGGGCACTACCGGGAGTTCCATCTCGGCCAGTTCCAGGGTGAAGGCATGTTCCTCGATGATCGCGGCGTCCGACCAGCGGCCCGGTCGATAGAACTTCACCACCAGGGGCGAGGCCTCATCGATGCCCACCTGGTACACCCGGTTCTCGTAGCTGTTCAGGGCCAGCAGGCGCCCGTCACAGCGATATCCGAGACTCTCCACGGCGTCGAGAATGCGCTCCGGGCCGAGCCCTGCGTAGGGCGCGCCGCTCGCGACCTCGGTCTCCGCCACCATCAGTACCGCAGCTCGGTCTGGCCCAGTTCCTCCAGCCACTCCGGGTCCAGGAACAGAAACCGGGTGCCCTCGGCCTCCAGGGCGCCGGCCAGGGAGCCCAGGGAGTAGGGACCGGTGCCCCCCCCCGAGCTGCTGCGGTAGGCGACCAGCCGCGCCTTTTCCACTTCGGCCAGGCGGGTGGCGGCCTCGAAGGCATCCTCCAGGTAGCCGATGCGGTCGATCATGTGTAGCTCCAGGGCACGGGAGGCGGTGAACGGCGCGGCACTGCGCATTTTGGCCAGATCTTCCTCGTCCGCGTCGGGGCGGGCGGCACGCACGGTTTCTTCGAAGCGCCCGGCCAGTTCCGTCACCAGCTGGTCCAGGGTCTGCTGCTCCTCGGTGGTGAGCGGCCGCAGGGGACTGAGGAGATCCTTCTGGGGGCCGGACTTGGTGGTCTCGCTGCGTACCCCCCAGCGCTCCAGCAGCCGGGAAGCGTCCAGTTTGGTGACGAACACTCCCACGCTGCCCACCAGGGCGGTCGGATGGGCGACGATCTCGTCGGCGGCCAGGGCTACGTAGTAGCCCCCGGATAGCCCTTTCTCCACGATCGCCGCGACCACCGGCACCCCGGTTTCGTCCCGGAAGGAGCGGATCTCGTGGAACACCACGTCACTGGAGGTGACCGTGCCCCCGGGGGAGTCGATACGCACCAGCAGGGCGCGCACGGCGGGGTCCTTGCGGGCGCGATCCAGGTCCTGACGCACCCGGGCGGGCAGGCTCTCCCCCTGGGGCATCCCCGGCAGGGCCCAGGGCCGCCGGAACGAGAGCATGCCGCTCACGTCCACCATCAACACCTTGGCCTCCCCCTCCCCGAGCAGGGTCACCTCCTTGGGGGGGTGGGCTTCCCCCAGGGGCAGGCGCACCACGGCGCAGGCGCTGACCAACAGGAACAGGCAGGCGAGGAGGAACAGTCGGCCCATGGCAACCCTTCTGTCAGGATATCCCCCCAAACCGAAACAGGGACCTCCGCGTCGCCGCCGAGGTCCCTGTGGTGTGCTGGTGGGCGATGCAGGGTTTGAACCTGCGACCCCTGGCATGTGAGGCCAGTGCTCTACCGCTGAGCTAATCGCCCGAGAGGGGAAACTTATAGACGGTACGCGCCCAGTGGTCAAGCGCTTTGTCCCCGCTGCCCAGGACGGGCGAGTGCCGCGGGCGCAGGACGCGCGGGAGAGGCCGCTGCCCAGGACGGGCGAGTGCCGCGGGCGCAGGAGCGCGGGAGAGGCCGCTGCCCAGGACGGGCGAGTGCCGCGGGGGCAGGACGCCCAGTCGCGGCTGGTGGTGCGGCATTCCCGGGAGCGTGGTACCGTACACCGGTGACCGACTCTTCCCCCGTGGAGGAATCCCCATGAGCTACACCGACCCGCTGCGGGACCAGGCCGGGCCGGTTGCGTCTGTCCCCCGCAACCGTCCTCAACAACTCGACTCCCGGTCCCCGGATGGGATGCCCCAGTCCCCGGACTGCCTGACCCAAGGTGATGATACCCCCGGCCGGGCCGTCGCTGGAGTCCCAGCAGGATATGGGGGTGTTCCTGGAGAAGCGCCCGTGGCGCTGGCGCCACCGGTGAAGGCGTCCAGGGGGCGGCCGTCGTGATCCCTTCCTCACTGCAACGCCTCAAACCCGCCGCTCGGGCGCGCACCCAGGTACTGCTGGCCGCTCTGCTGTGGACCTGCGTCGGCGTGGGCCTTTTCTCTGCCGGGATCCTCTGGATGAGCCGCTCCCACCCCCCGTGGCTGGTGGGTCTGCTGGCACTGGCCGCCGGGATCGGGCTGGCCAAGGGGCAGCTCCTGTTGTCACGCACGGCCCGCAAGGCGGCGGCCCGCATCGCCAGCCGGGGGGACGGCACCTGCCTGGGCGGGTTCCTCTCCTGGCAGAGCTGGCTGTTCGTGCTGGGCATGATGGGCACCGGCGCAGTCCTGCGCCGCAGCGACCTGCCGCGCACCGCCTTGGGGGTGGTGTACGTCGCGGTGGGTATCGCCCTGCTGTGGGGCGGCCGGGTGTTCTGGGCGGAGTGGAGGAGGTTGGCGTGAGGCGCCGTGCGGCTGTGGTCGCGGCGGTGCTGCTGTTGCTGGCAGCGACCGCGGCGGTCGCCGGAGAGGTTCCCCTGGAGGTGCGCGCCGGCTCCCTGGTGGTGGAGGCGACCTTCAACCGCCGCTTTACCGGCCGCTTCCTGTTGGACACGGGCGCCACCTACTGCGTGTTGGGCGAGGAGGTCGCCCGTCAGGCCAAGATCAAGGGCCGCTCCGGCGGCGAGGAGATCCGCCTGCTCACCGCCAACGGCCCGGTGCGGGCCCGCCTGGGTGAGGCCCGCAAGGTGGAACTGGGGCGGGCCGCGGCCCGAAACGTGGCGGTAGCCGTGGTGGCCGAAAACCCGGTGCACGGCCTGGATGGCATCATCGGACTGAGTTTCCTGCAGGGGTTCGTCTACACCGTCGACGTTCCAGCCGAGGTGCTGCGCCTGGAGGAATAATAGGCTTACCCACAAGCCATGAATGGGCCACCGCTCGAGAGCCCCGGGCCGTCACATGTGCCGGCGCTCCCCGGACTGGGCCTTGGAGATCTCAACGTAGTGGGTGGTGATGATGCTGGCCGCCTCCTCCGGGTCGTCGCACACCTGGATCAGGTCCAGATCGGAGGCGTCGATGCACCCGGACCCAAGCATCGTCTGGCGCATCCACTCGAGCAGGCCCGCCCAGTACGAGCGGCCCATGAGGATGATGGGGAAGCGGCGGATCCGGTCGGTCTGCACCAGGGTCAGAGCCTCGAACAGCTCATCGATCGTGCCGAACCCCCCCGGGCAGATGACGAAGGCGATGCAGTACTTGACGAACATCAGTTTACGCACGAAGAAGTAGCGGAACTCCAGGCCGATGTCCTGGTAGCCGTTGGCGGACTGCTCCTGGGGCAGGTGGATGTTGAGTCCCACCGACGTGCCCTTGCCCTCGAACGCCCCTTTGTTGGCGGCCTCCATGATGCCCGGACCGCCGCCGGTGATGACTGCAAAACTGGCGTCGGAGAGCTTCCGCGCCAGAGTGACGGCCGTCTGATAGTGGGGAGAGTCGGGGGGCAGTCGGGCGCTGCCGAAGATGGTCACCGCCGGACCCAGATCGTTGAGGCTCTCGATGCCGTCGATCAGTTCGGCCTGGATGCGGAAAATTCGCCATGCTTCGGAGGTCTTCAGGTCTTCCATGGTGTCCTCGCGTCGTCAACCGGTGGTTAGGTAGATTCCTACAGATCGGTCGCTGGACCGTCTAGCACAAGCCGTCTCAAGCCGGTAGGGCCACGGGATCCTGCCAAGGGCGCGCGGCAGGTCCTGTCTGGACGTTACCTGCTACTCCATGACCGACTCCGGGGCGAATCCTGGGCAGGGTGTGCGGGCAAGGGCCACCGTGCCGCCGCGGTTCACCGGCCGACGCCCGCCGGGGGCTTGCCCGGAGTAGCCGCATACGCTGTGGTCGGCCGAGACTCGATGGCAAGTGCGCCGGACTCTGCTGCCTGGAGTTGCCGATGCGTCTCACGGCACACGGGGCAGTTCGCCCTTGCGGTCTCCCCCCCTTGGGGTGGGAATATGGTCCAACCATCCCGTCCGGAGGAGGTCCCATGACCCCGAGGCTTCGTACCATCGTCGTCGCTGTGTTCGCCGCGCTGACCGGGTGTGCGGTCCGGCAGTTGCCGGTCGACGCCGACCTGCGCCAGGCCCTGGCCCGGTACGACCGGGTGATTGAGGATGCGGCGGAACCCGCGGCGGTGGAGCGGGCCCTGGCGGAAGAGGTGTTCTACCTCTCTTACCTGGGTGCCGGGGGGGAAGACGGGCGCTTGCCGATCGCCTACCTGGCGGCGATGGAGGGACTGACCCTGCGCCTGCAGCAGAGCAACGGGCGCAGCCCCTGGCTGGCCCAGGCGTGGTACCACGTAGGGGAGGGGCGCCGGCTGAGCGGGGATCTAGACGGGGCACTGTCGGCCTATCAGAACTCCCTGGCGATCCCCTGCACCGGTGTCACCGGGGTGTACTCGCTGCTGAGCCTGGAACGCATCGAGGTGGTGAGCCAGGCGCTGACAGACCCCTTGACCGAGCTGCCCGCGGGCCGCGACGGCTGTCCCCCGGCGCGACCCTTGCTGCGGTTCCCCGTGGCCCCCTGACGCCGGTTGGGGAGATCGTTGCATCGTCCTGGCGGGTGCGCGACGAGTCGGTCGGCAGTCTTGCCCGAACCCACAGGATCTTCTACACTGGCCGGCCATGGGGCAGTTCACCGGCGGGCAGCACCGCGTCGTCGGAGTGGTAAGGCGTGCGACGCGGGGTAGCGGCCCCTCGGCACGGGACATCTTGGGGCAACGACCACACGGAGACCCTGAGACGTGATGCGCCCGATCTCTGCCCTGTTCGCCCTGCTCGTCCTGCTCTTGGCCTCGCCTCCCGCCCCCTGGGCCGAGGAGGCGCCCCCGTCGTTCCACGTGGTGCGCCCCAGCGGGGAGGCCCACGAACTGCTTCCCAAGACCTGCAGCGTCTGCCACAGGGACTCGCCGTTCCAGTTCGTGGTGGTCGCCTCCACCACCCGCGAAGGCCTCGACCGCGCCCTGCATCTGCTCTCGGCCCCCGAGCTGGAGGCCGTGGCCGAGAAACCCGGCAATCCCCATACCTCCATCGCCTGCCTGTTCTGCCACATGGAGCAGCCGGCCGCCGGAGCGAACCCGGCGGCGATGCGCTTCCGCACCCTCACCGGCGAGGACGTGGCGGTGAAGGATGTGACCCTCCTGTGCCAGATGTGCCACCCGGAGGGGGACGAGGGGCACCCCAAGGTGCTGGGGAAGGGCAAGACCGCGGTGGCCCTGTTCGAGGCCGGCTTGCCGTTGAGCGCCGACACCGTGGTGTGCACCACCTGCCACGACATGCACCAGACCGAGGTGGGCATGGCGGACCTGCGCTTGGCGTACCTGAAGTTCGCCGGCAAAAGCCCCTTGAGCTACGTGCACGGCAACCGCTCTGGCTGCCTGGCGTGCCACCCCACCGAGCTGGCGCCGGACGCCACCCCGGTGTTCCTGCTGGACGACCCCACGGCCCGCTGCGCCCGCTGCCACGGGGCCGATCACCGCGGGGTGCACCCCATGCAGGTGCCGCCGTCGGAGAAGACCTACCCCATGGATTTCCTCAGCTACCCCCTGGACGCCCAGGGGCGGCTGTCCTGCTCCACCTGCCACGACGAGCCCTGCGCTAGCGGCGCCGGCGAGGGCACCGGGAGGAGAAACCCGCAGTTCCTGCGCGGGGGCCCGTACTTCACCACCACCGAGTTCTGTTACGTCTGCCACCCCAAGGCGGGGCTGGGGGCGCTCAACCCCCACCAACAGATCGACGACAAGGGCAAGCTGGTGACCAGCACCTGCACCTTCTGCCACCGCATCGCCCCGGACCCCGAGGACATCTACGAGGCGTACTCGGGGGACGAGGATCTGAAGTTCATCCACTCACCGGTGGAGCTGTGCGCCGGCTGCCACGAGACGAACGCCCACCCCACCGGGGTCAACCATCTGGTGGAGATGCCCGAACAGCGGCGCAAGCAGCTCGAGGAGTACCAGAAGCGCCACCGGGTGAGCATTCCCCTGGACGGCGCAAACCGCATCGTCTGCACCACCTGCCACAACCCCCACGCCAAGGGAGTGCTCGCCGACGAGGCGGCCCTGGGCGCCGGGGAAACGCACATGTGGAGGGTGCCCAGCTATGCCGAGCTGTGCACCCCCTGCCACACCCGCTACGATTGACGGAGCTGCGCCATGCTGGAACTGTTTCTCAAAGGGGGGCCGGCCATGTGGCCGCTGCTGGCCCTGTCGGTGGCGGCCTTGGCGGTGATGGTGGAGCGGGTGCTGGTGCTGTACCGCTCGCGCACCGACTCCGAGACGTTCATGGCGAACATCTCCGGGGCGCTGTCGGCTCAGCGCTACGACGAGGCCCTGGAGATCGCCAACAGCGGTTCCGGGGCGATGGCCCGCATCCTCGCCGCCGGGCTGGAGAAGATCCGCAAGGGGCGCACCCAGGTGGAGGCGGCGATCGAGGGCCGCGGCAACGTAGAGGTGGCCAAGCTGGAGAAAGGGCTCACCTTTCTCCAGGCGGTGGCCAAGACCGCTCCCCTGATCGGGTTCTTCGGCACCGTCTCGGGCATGATCAAGGCGTTCGAGTCCATGGGCAAGGCCGGCCTGGGGGACCCCACCCAGGTGGCGTTCGGCATCTCCGAGGCGCTCATCACCACCGCTGCGGGCCTTGCGGTGGCGATCCCGGTGTTCTTCGCCCACTCCCTGTTCCTGGGCAAGGTCAACCGCTTCATCACCGACATGGAGGAGGGCTCGATCCGGTTCCTCGACGCCATGGAGCAGGCCGAGGAGCAGCAGGCCCGGGCGCTCCAACAGGAGGAGATCGGAGGGGAGTACCTTGAAATTTAAGCGGCGCCTCATCCCCGACGACGAGGCGGTGCCGATGGCGTCGATGGCGGACATTGCGTTCCTGCTGATCATTTTCTTCATGGTCACCAGCGTGTTCGACGTGGATCGGGGGCTGCTCATCGAACTGCCCGAGACCCAGGTGCGGGAGAGCGTGGACCGCAAGGAGATGGTCCTGTCCATCGCCGCCGACGGCACCGTGAACGCCGACGGCAAGCCCATCGGCCTGGCCGGGATCGGCCCCTACGTGAAGGCGGGGCGGCGGGTGAACCCGAACCGGGCGGTGGTGGTGCGCAGCGACCGCCGGGTGCCCTACGGGGCGGTCACCGACGTGATGGACGAGCTGCTCCAAGCCGGGGTGCGGGACGTGGCCCTGCCCACCGCTGCCGAGGGGGAGGTGCGTGAATAGCGGGTATCTGTTGCTGCGGCGCCGGGAGGCGCGGCTGCGGCGGTTCGGCCTGGCCCTGGGGGTGCTGCTGGCCCTGGTGTTCCACCTGGCGCTGTTCTGGGGCCCTAAGGTGGGTTACCGGCCGGTGCTGGAGCAGGCCCGGGTGCGGCGCGTGCTGGTGGCCCGCCCCTACGAGCCGATGCCCCCACCCCCGCCGCCCCAGCCGGTACCGAGGGCGGAAGCGCCGGCGCCTGCCGCGCCCACGCCGGCCCCGAAGGTGGAAGTGCCCCCGCCCCGAACCGCCCCGGCCCCCCGGGTCGCCCCGGAGCCGGAGCCGCCGCCCCGGGCCGCCCGGGTCCCGGAAACCGTGCCGGACGCGGCCCGGGTGGCGCCGAAGACCGACCAGGACGCCTGGTCGAGCCTGCTGGCCAGCCTGGAGGGGCGCAAGGAGGACATCGCGGTGACCCGGGCGGCGCGCCGGGCGGAGCTCGAGGCCCAGGCCGCGGCGATGGGTGCGGCGGGGGCCCGCTCGGGTGTCGGGGGCCGGGGCGAGGAGGGGGACGGGGATGGCTACCTGGACTCCCGCATCCGCATGACGGTGGTCTCCTACCCGCCCAGCTCCATCGAGGAGGGGTTTCCGAGGATCCCTTACCCGGACCTGCGCTTCCGCCGGGCCCAGTTGGAGAAGGGGACCTGCCGGGTGTGGTACCGGGTGTGGATCGACGGGTCCGGGAAGATCGTGCGCACCCAGCTGAAGACCCCCGACACCGAGGCAGAGCGGAAACTCTACGCCGAGTTCGTGACCCAGGTGGAACAGTCCGTGGCGGAGTGGCCGTTCCCCCGCCAGGAGGCCGAAGTGCACATCGACGTGTTCTTCCAGATCGAGTGAGCCATGCGCGAAGCGAAACCTGCCACTGACCCCGGGGGCCCGTGGCGGCGCCGGCTCCGCCTGGCGCTGCTGGCCCTGGTGCTGGGCGGCGTGCCCGCCGCGGCCGCCGACCCGTGCCTGGAGTGCCACGGCCAGATCGGCTTCGGCGTGGCCGGACACTCCCAGTGGCTGCACCCCGAAGCCCTGGCCGCAGGGGTGCACGGCCGGCTGGCCTGTGCCGACTGCCACAAGGGGGCGGACGGGTTCCCCCACGGCGACGAGCTGCGGCTGCGCTGCGATCTGCGCTGCCATGTGCCCGGGGCCGGCCACGGCCCGGTGGCCGAGGCCGTAGCCGGCGGCGTCCACGCCGGCATCGGCGCTCCGCCCTGCGTGGCGTGCCACGACGGCACCGCTGCCCCCGAGCGCGTCCGGCGCTCCGAACGGTGCCTGGCCTGTCACCCGGGTCTGGAGCCGGAGCGGGAAGTGTACCCGGACAGCCCGGGGGCGTTCGGCTTCCATGCCCACCGCAGCGTTCCTGCCGACCGCCGTGCCCCAGACTGCGTCGACTGTCACGGCGCCCACTCCGTGGGGGACGGCGCCGCCGCCCGCGGGGCGTGTGCCGCGGCCGCCTGTCACCCCCAGGAGGGCAAGGCGTTTGGGGCCCTGTTCGATCACCGGGCCGAGGGGCGCGCCCGGCCGTGGGGCGGGGCCGGCGGCGCCGCAGCGGCCCTGATCGGCCTGTGCGCCGCCGTGCTGGCCCTTCACTCCCTGCGAGGATGACCGTGGACCACACTCCCTCCCGCGTCGAGGTCTTGGATCCGGTGGACCGCTGGCTGCATCTGGCGGCGATCGTCGGGTTCCTCGGAGTGCTGGCCAGTGGCCCGTTGCTGCAGTCCCCCCGTTTGGCGGCCCAACTGGGAGTCGGCAAGCCGGCCCTGGTGGCAGCGCATGGAGCCTGTGGGGGAGTGTTGGCGGCGCTGTGGTCGTTCCATCTGGTACGGGTGTGCCTGGCCTGGTTGGAGGGCCGCAACCCCACTGGTTTGTTGCCCCGTCCCTCCGACGCCGGGGATCTCATGCGGACCCTGGCCAGGGGAGCCGCGGCGGCCGCCCTCGGCCGCTTCAGTTACCGCGAACGGCTACCCTACCTGTTTTTCCTCCTGGCGCTTCCGGCCCTGGCTCTGGGGGGTTGGGCCGTGAGCCACCCGGCCGGGACGGTGGGGCTGCTGGGGGGCAGCGGACTGCTGCTGGCGGCGGACCTGCACAGGGCCCTGGGGCTGCTGTGCGTGCCGGCCCTGGTGTGGCACCTGTACTTCGCCCAGGTGCAGCCGGGGGTACTGTACTGGAACCCGGCGTGGCTTACCGGGAGGGCCCCCTGGGCACAGGTGCAGGCGGTGCGCCCCGCGTGGGCCGCGTCCCTGGTGCGGGAGTTCCAGCCCGCCGAGGACGGCGAAGCGGAGGGCCTGTCGGTGGAGGCACTGCTGGCGGCGGGCAACGCCGCGGGCCGGCGGGGCGCGTTCGAGGAGGCGGCTGGCTGCTTCCGGCAGGCCGTGGAACTGTACCCGGGCTACGGCCAGGGGTGGTTCAACTTGGGGGTGGTGCTGGCCCGCAGCGGGGACGGCGCCGGGGCGCGACGGGCCCTGGAGGAGTTCCTGCGGCAAGATCCGTTCGGACCGATGGCAACCAAGGCCCAGCAGTTGCTGGCAAAGCTCGAGGAGAGTTGAGGGTGGGTACCGCGATGCGGCGCGTGGCCAGTCTGGTGGGGTTGGCGGTCCTGGTGCTCCTGGCCCTGGGGTATCGCTCCCTGCCCGGGTGGTCTCCGGCGGCGGTGCCGCCGCCGGAAGTGCACGCCGTGGTCCCCGAGTTCCATCGTTTCGACCGCGCCGAGGTCCCCGGACTCGATGCCGCGGACGGCCCCTGCGGCACCTGCCACCCGGCAGCAGCTCACCAGCGCAGTGCTGCGGCGCGGGCGTTTCTGAATCTGCACCGGCGCTCCCTCGACTGCGGTGTGTGCCACCTGCGCGGCAAGGGTTTGGTGGTACGCCATTTCCGCGATGCCGCGGTGGTGACTGCCGACACCCTGACCGCCGGCCCCTACGGGCGGGTGTACGCCGCGGTGCGGGCGGGTGACGGCTGGCGGCGGCTGCAGGCCCCGGGGAACGGGGCAGTCCTGCGGCCGGTGGGACCCGGGTGCCGAGACTGCCACCGGCGGGGCAGCACCCTGTTGGCCACCGACGGTCTGGTGGATACCTACCGGCGTCGGGTGCTGGAGGATCTCTCCGTGTTGCGCTTCCTGGGAGGGGATCGGTGAGGGCGTCGGTGTTGGCTGCCGTGCTGCTGCTGGCTGCGGCACCCGGACACGGGGCCCCCCTGCCCGGGCGCGTGGCGAGCCTTCTGCTGCCGGAGTTCTCCCAGCCGTTTGACTTCACCCCGGCGGGTGCCGACGGAGTGTACGTGCTGGAGGATCTGCAGAAGCGGGTGCTGCGGGGGCACCCCGGGGCGACGGCCCTGCCCCTGGCCGGACTGCGCCAGCCGCTGGCGCTGGCCCGGGACCCGGACGGGTTGCTCCACGTGGTGGATACCCTGGACTCGGGGGAACTGGGGTTGCGCACATATCGCGCCGACCAGGCCCTGCGCGCGGTGCCGCTGCAGGGAGAGGTACTGCCCACCCGGCCGGTCAGCGCCGCAGCCGGAGACGGCATCCTCTGGCTGGTGGAGCGCACCCCACCGCGTCTCTACCTGTACGCCTACGACGGTGCCAGCCTCGGTTGGGTGGACCTGGCCGAAGTGGCACGCTCCCCCTTCGCCGTGGCACTGGGGGCCGCGGGCGAGGCCTTCGTCACCGACCCCATGGGCCCGACGGTGTTGTCGTTCTCGCCCGCCGGCGAGTATCTGGGCCCGATCGCATTGGAAGGCACCGGCATCACCCGGCCCACCGGGGTCGCCGCCGACCGCAACGGGCGGGTGTGGGTGAGCGATGGGGTGATCGGCCACGTGGTCGCCCTGGATCCGGCCGGGGCCCACTCGCAACTGGAGGAACGCGGCAAACTGCTGCGCTTCCGCTCCCCTCTGCGCCTGGCCTGGCGGCCCGGCGCTCTGTGGGTGCTGGAGGCCGACAGCGGCCGCGTCCGCATCGTGGAACTGGAGTAGCCATGTCACGCTGGGAGTACGGCCAGGTATTCATTCCCAACCCCGAGCCGTTTGGCGGCTTGCCCAAGGAGGGCCTGGATTTGGCCCGGGCCAACCGGGCCGGCGGGGAGGGTTGGGAGCTGGTGTCGTCGGTACCCTACACCACCCCCCAGGGCGAGGTGCGGGGCGCGTTTCTGTTGTTCAAACGCGAGGTCCCCGAGCGCGGATGAGGCGACTGCTGCTGGCGCTGCTGCTGCTGGCCGGCGCCCTGCCCGCCGGCGCCGCGGTGGACGACCTCCCCTGCGTGGTGTGTCACCCGTCCCGGGACCGCACCGCGTACCAGCTGCTCAGTGGGGTGGCGGGAGTGCGTCCTGGACAGGAGTCGGCCCAGGCGCCGGTGTGCCGCTCCTGTCACACCGGGGTGGTGCGCGACGACCGCGCGACCCTGGACCGCGGCGGGCAGCACCCGGTAGGGGTGACCGCCGCGGCCGGCACCCCCTCTTCCCTTCCCCTGTACGGCAACCGCCAGTTGGAGTGCGGCACCTGCCACTCCCCCCACGGCGACCACCCCGCGGCCCAGCGCTGGCTGCGGTTGGAGTTCGCCGGGGGTACCCTGTGCGCCGCCTGCCACGCCGGCCACGAGGAGCGCCACCTGGGCCGCACCCTGGCCCCAGAACAGGGTGCAGCGGTGAGCCGCCTGCGCGGACGGGTTGGTGCGGGGGGGGAGATCGAGTGTGGAACCTGCCACGTGCCCCACGGTGCCGCCGGTCCCAAGCTGCTGCTCGCCCCTTACGGCCCCGGGCAGGACCGGTTGTGTCGCACCTGCCATGGGACGCTCACCGTGAAGGGCGCCGGCGCGGCGGCAGTCAGTCAGCCCTGTGCCAGCTGCCACCGACCCCACACCGTCGAACCCTGGCAGCTCGCCGGCGGTGACCAGGGGCCGTGCGTGGCATGCCACGCCGAACGAGCCGCAGTGGGGGAGCATCCGCGGCTGGCCCCGGCCTGTTCCGAGTGCCACAGCGTCCACTCCCCGGTACGCCCCGGGGGCTCGGCGGTCGGGCTCCTGCGTCTGCCCACAGACGCCGGCCTGCTGTGCGTCACCTGTCACCAAGACGTCACCGGAGCCCACGGCCCGGAGATCGCCCTGGCGTCCGAGATGGCAGTGGCCCTGCGGGGCAAGGGTCTTCCCCTTAGCGGGCAGGTGGCCGGCTGCGCCACCTGCCACCGGGCCCACGATCCTCGCGACGCACCCCTGCTGCGCATGCCCCGCACCATCATCTGCCTCTACTGCCATCCCGACCAGAACCCGTTCGGCGCCGGCGGCGCACGGTCCGGGGTGCACCCCATGGCCGTGCCCCTCGACACCGAACAGGGGGAGCGTCTCACCGAAAGCGGCGGTCGGGTGGGGCCGGGGGGTGAGCTTGCCTGCAACTCCTGCCACCTCACCCACGGCGCGGGCGCTGCCGCCCAGGTGGCATGTCTCACCTGCCACCCCGGTAAGGGGGCCCAGCGCGGCCACGCCGGCGACGGGGCGTGTGCCTCTTGCCACGCCATGCACGGTGGAGAACGCCACGAGCAGCCCTGTGGGACCTGCCATCGAGAGCTGGCCGCCGGACCCCACCGGCCAGACCAGCAACTGCTGGGGGCACCGCTGCCGGCGGTGGATCCGAAAGGGCGGATGGGCATGGCTGGAACCCTGCAGTGTTCCACGTGCCACGACCCCCACGGGGATGCCGCACCCCTGTTGCGCAAAGAGTCCCCTACTGCCACCTGCCTGGCCTGCCACACGGACAAGGCGGGTATGGCCACCGGCAGCCATGACCTGGCCGCCCCGGGGAGGTCCCTGTGCGACCCGTGCCACCCCAGTCACCAGGAGACGCCTACCCCGAAGGTGGAGGACCCTGCGGCCGCGCGCTGCGCAGGGTGCCACGAGGGGGACCACCCGCTCACCCTCGGCCACTCTCGCCAGGGGCAGCCGCCGTGGCGCCAGTTGGTCGCCGACCTCCCGCTGTTTGACCAGGGTGGCGAACGCAATCCCTACGGTTTCGTGAGCTGCCCCACCTGCCACGACGTGCACGCCGCCCCGAGCCGGCGCTCCATGCGGGCCGAAGACCGGGCTCCGCCCGAGCTGTGCCTGGGCTGCCACCAGGAGAAGGCCAGCCTACTCGGTTCCTCCCACGACCCCCGCAGCCGCGGCGAAGCGACCGGGGGGGCCACCTGCGGGGTGTGCCATCCGATGCACCCGGAAAAGGCAGAACTGGGCGTATGGACCCTGCCGGAGGGTGGCCAGGGTACCTGGAACGACCGCAAATGCACCCCCTGCCACGGCGGTGTCGCAGACGCCCCCTGGGGCTACTCCGACGCCACCTCTCACCCGGTGAACGTACTGCTGCCCAAGGGGATGGCCGCCGGTGCGTTGCCCCTGTACGACGCTCTGGGCGGCACCACGGGCCGGGGGGTCGTGTGTACCACCTGTCACGACCTCCACGGTACCCCGGCTGGACCGGGACAGGCGGTGCCGTACTTCCTACGGGTGGACCCGGCGGCGGGCGGGCTTTGCACCGGCTGCCACGGGGAGCAGACCGCGGTGGTGGGGACCGCCCACGACCTGAACACCGACCCCGACCCCCTGGGCCCCTGCAGCCCGTGCCACGTGGCCCACGGCGCCAGTTCTACCCGCGCCCTGTGGTGGCTGGAACCGGCCAATGGAGAGTACGAGCCGAACCGGCTGTGTCGCTCCTGCCATGCCCCCGGGGGCTGGGCAGGCAGAGACGTTCAACTGCTGCTGCACCACATGAAGGACGCCGACGAGGTACGCTCCGCCCGGGGCACCATTTACCTACAAAGGCCGATGCTGCTGCTCGACGAACTGGCCTTGAAGTCCGGCGCCGAGCCGGTGATCCCCCTGTTCGCCTATGACGGCACGGCCGGGCCTGACGGCAATCTGCAGTGCATCAGCTGCCACCAGCCTCACCAGTGGAGCCCCATGGGCCCGTTCATCAAACCCGGCTTCGGCACCCTGGGGCCCAACGTACCCACCCGGTTCCTGCGCCTGGGTGAGGCCAAACAGGCGCGGCTGAGCGTCTGTGCGGTGTGCCACCCAGACGACGCCGAGCAGCGTTACCTGAGGTACCACCAGGTGTGGGGGGATGTGGGCGAGGCGTTTCATTGAGGGATTCGTGAACGCTGCAGGGCGAGGCGGGTGAAAATGGTTCTTGAGCAGTCCCCGGTCGGTGGCGATAGGGGAGGGAGACCGGGAACAGTTGCTCGTTGAACACCCGCCGGGTGTGAACCGACGGCCACAGAGACGGGGAGTGCGCTTGGAACAGGGGAGAGGCCCGCACCGCTTGGCACAGGGACTGCGGGTGCTGCTGCTGGTACTGATGGCACTGGGCCCCGCGGGGGCCCAGGTGCGCCCCCTCGGTGAGCTGCGAGAGGCCCTGGGGCAGGACGACGGCAACGAGCGGCGCAAGGCCGCCGCGGCTCTGGGGGCCCATTCCACCCCGGAGGCGGTAACGCTGCTGCTGCAGGCCTACCGGGTCGAAACCCAGGACGCCTTCGGGGTGCGAGCCGCCTGCGCCGAGGCCCTGGGGAACACCGGCCAGCCCTCCGCGGTGGCAGCCCTGGAGGAGATTCTCGGCGACCCGGACTACTGGGTGCGCGGGCGGGCGGCCAGCGCCCTGGGGCGCCTACCGGGGGCGGCGGCTACCGCGGCCCTGGGTGCGGCAACCCAGGACCGGGATTCCCGGGTGCGGGTGGCCGCGGTGCTCGCCTTGGGGGGACGAGTCGGCAGCGGCGACCTGCTGCTGCGGGCCTACCAAGACCCCGAGGCCACGGTGGGGGCCGCGGCCCTGGAGGCGCTGGTGCAGTCACAGCACCCGCAGGCCGAGGCACTGCTCGGGCGGGCGCTGACCGAGGCCCCATGGCAGACGCGTTACCGCGCTGCCGCCCTGCTGGCCCGGGCCGGGGATCCCCGGGGACTGGCCGAACTGGCGGCGGCCGTCCGCAGCGACCACCACGCCGGGACGGCCCTGCGTGAGGCAGCCGGGGTCGGTGACCCGGCGGTGGCGACCCTGGCGGCGCTGTACCGGGATGGCGACGGGCAGTTGGCCCCACGGGTGCTGGACGTCTTGGAAGAGATGGAAGGGAGGGAGTCGACCGCGTTCTTTGCATCCCTGGCTGCGGCCCCCGGGGCGGCAGCCGCGGACCGGGCGCGGGCCGTCGCGGTCCTGTTCGACCGCCGCGAGGTGCTGACCACCGACCAGGTCGCCGGGGTTGCCGCCCTGCTCGACGCCGGGGATGACAACCTCACCGCGGTGAGCCTGCAGATCCTCTTCGAACGTGGGGACTCCGGATACTTGCAGCGGGTGTTGCCGCTGGTGCACCACGACAACAAGGTGGTGCGACACTTCGCCCTGTCCAACCTGCGTCGTTACGGCGGCGCGAGCTATGAGAGCACCTTCGTGAAGGCCCTGGGGGACGCCAACGGCGCCAACGTGCGCCTGGCACTGGAAGCCCTGGGGGAGAGCGGAGGTTCCGGGTCGCTACCGGCGATTCGCGCTTTTGCCGAGGAGCGCAAGTACCGCCGCTACGCCCTGGAGGCGGTCGAAGCCATCGAGGCCCGCAGCCGTTGAGTGACAACCCTTTGCATGGTTCCTCTGGAAACAGTATCTTGCTCCAGCAACCGTTTTGCATGTTTCCCGCGGAAACAGTATCTTGCCGCATCAACCATTTTCTGTAGGAGGAGGCAGCACATGCGCGTCAAACACATCATGACCAGTCCCGTGGTCACCGTTTCGGGGGATACCCCGGTGCTGGAGGCCGCCAACCTCATGAAGGAGCGCAGGATCGAGCGCCTCCCGGTGGTGGAGGGTGGCCGCCTGGTCGGCATCGTCACCAAGGATCGGGTGCTGCGCGCCTCGCCCTCGGCGGCCACCAGCCTGAGCCTACACGAGATCCACTACCTGTTTGCCAAACTGACGGTGCGGGAGATCATGGAAGCCGACCCGTGGACGGTGACACCGGACACCACCGTGGAGAACGCCGTGCGCCTGGCCCAGGAGAAGAAGGTCGGTTGCCTGCCGGTGATGGACGCAGGAAAGGTGGTGGGCATCCTCACCACCAACGACTTCTTCTACCTGGTGCTCAACCCCCTGCTGGGGATCGGCGAGGAGGGCTCCCGGGTGATCGTGCACCACGCCTCCACCCCGGCCAAGATGGTCGCCGCCCTGGAGTGTGTCGACCGGCTCGGCCACCAGGTGCTCAACGCGGCGTACCTGCCCAGCCGGCGGGGCGATCAGCGGGACTTCCTGATCCACATCGAGGCCGAGAGCGCCGCCCGCCTGGTGGAGTGCATGTTGGAGCGGGGGTTGGAGGCCGAGGAGCGGCAGCGTTAGGAGGAAGTCTTCCCGCCGGCCCTGCGGATTGCCTTCTCCAGGGCGCTGATGTGTACCTCGCCGGCCACGTGCAGGGGGTTGGTGAGGAACACGTTGGGGTTGGCCTTGGCGTAGCAGTTGAACTGGGTGGCGAGGCCGATCTTCGGGATCGCCTCGTCGACCTGCATGCCGAGAACCTCGCGGGCCGCCTTCCAGGTGGCCCCGCAGGGGGCGCCGCGCAGCACCCGCACGGCCGCGATGCGCCCCTCCTCCACGGTCACCTCGAACTCCGGGGCACCGAACTCCCGCGCGTACTCTCCCAACTCCTCCAGCCGGCCCAGGGTGCAGCAGGTGGTGGGGGTGTGGGCCCGGGGCAGTTTGCGGCCCGAGGCGATCACCGGCACCCCGGCCGCCTCGCAGCGGTCCACCAGGTGGTCGGTGAGGTCCGGCTGGTAGAGGTGGTCGAGGACCAGGTCCGCCCAGGCCAGGTGCGCGTCCAAGTCGGCCGGGAAGTGGTCCTGGGGGTCATCGACGATGGGGGGGAAGGGACCGTCCACGTCGATCACGTGGAGTGCCAGGTCGGGGCGCTGTTCGGCCACCGCGCGCACCTTGGTGGCGCCCAGCCCGTCGCGCTGCAACACGAGGATCTTCTGCATCACGGAACCTGTATTGTTGGGGTGCGCGTCCCGCGGGTGACGCCTGGCCACGGAAGCGGGTACCAGGGCCATTGTGTCACCGGTGGCGGCGCGCGGGAACCCCTGTAGGTGCGCACCCCTCCTGCCGCGTGAGGGAAGGCTCCTTCAGGAGTCCGCGGCCCGGGACCGACGGCGCAGCAGCACCCCAACCAGGCTCGCAATCGCCAGGGTCAGCGTGCCCCCCACCAACCCGGAGACGCTGGTGCCGGTGTCGGGCGCCGGCCACGGCCCGGCCGGGGGTTCACCGGGCAGGATGTCGCCACTCCGGAAGTCGTAGCCCGGCAGAATCGACAGCTTCTCTTGCAGCCGCTCCAACGCCGCGTGCACGGGTCCCCCCTGGCCTTCCAACCCTTCCTGTCCGGTGACCCCCGCGACCGCCCACTCCAACCCGTCGGGGTTGGCGGAAGAGAACCAGGCGAGCCCGCCGCCGGTGACGGCGGCGGCCAGGCCGAGGCCCAGCAGTACTTGGCGCAGGGGACCGCCGGTCCCCCCCGGGCCGGCGCCCGCGAGCACGCCGGGGTCCGCGATTCGCACGAAGTTGACCACCGCCGCGGTGACCAGGCCCTCCACCAGGCCGATGGCCAGGTGGATCGGCAGCATCAGGGCCAGGAACTTCCCCATGGGGAGTGCCGAGACGCCGGAGGTCACGGTCTCCAACACCACTCCCAGGGCACCCGCCTGCAGCCCCACCACGGCCGCCACCACCGCCGCCAGGGTGAGCCGCGTCGGGGAGGGAGAGGTGCCGGCTAGCGGCCGGTACAGCAGCGGGTAGACCACGAAACACGGGAACAGGCCGAGATTCAACACGTTCGCGCCCAGGGCCAGCAGGCCGCCGTCGGCGAAGAACAGGGCCTGCACCGTCAGCACCGAGGCCAGGGTGAGGAACGCGGCGTGGGGCCCCAGCAGGATCGCCAACAGCAGCCCTCCGCCCAGATGGCCGCTGGAGCCGGTGCCGGGAATGGTGAAGTTGATCATCTGTGCAGCGAACACGAATGCGCCGACCACTCCCATCAGGGGCACCCTGCGGTCTTCGGCGTCGGCGCGCAGGATGCGGGTGCTGTAGACCCCCAGGGCGGCGGCGGCGGTCCACAGCGCCCCGCCGACGGCGGGGGACAGCAGTGCATCGGCCATGTGCATGGACAGGCTCCTCGCATTGTCTGTGTTACGAGAGTCTAGTTCGTGATACGGTGGACCCTAGATGCCCCGCTGCAAGTGTGTCAATAATTATTTTTTCGTGCTACGCAGGCCCTTTGTCAGTGTTACTGGACCGACCGGAGGTGCACAAGTGGCAGAGTTGACCCGCTTCGGAATCTCCATGGGCAGTGCCCTCCTGGGGCAGTTCGACCAGCTCATCGAGCGCAAAGGCTATGTGAATCGCTCCGAGGCGATCCGCGACCTGGTCCGCGCGGCCCTGGTGGAAGATCAGTGGGAACGGGGAGACGAGGAGACCGTGGGTACGGTGACCATCGTCTATGACCACCACACCCGGGATCTTGCGGAGAAACTCACCGAACACCAGCACTCCCATCACGACGCCATCATCTCCGCCCTGCACGTGCACCTGGACCACGATCACTGCCTGGAGGTGGCGGTGGTGCGGGGCAGTGCGGAGCAGGTGCGGCGCCTGGCGGACGAGTTGATCGGCACCAAGGGCGTCAAGCACGGCAAACTGGCGATGACCACCACCGGTGAGGGCCTGCGCTAGCACCGGGGGTACCCCATGCCGGATTGCGGCTCCCGGTGCCGGATTCCCTACCCACCCTCGATCCCAGAGTTTCGACCGATCCCCCATGGCCAAGATCGAAGCGTCGTTTCTCGATATCGGTCGCCTCGATCGGCTGGCCAGAGGCGATACCTGGGTGCACTGCCTGGACCCAAGGGCCAAGCTGGTGACCACCCTGGTGTTCCTGATGTGCGTGGTGAGCTTCGGCAAGTACGAGGTGGCCGCGCTGTTGCCGTTCCTGGTGTTCCCGGTGGCCCTCGTGGCCCTGGGAGAACTGCCGGTGGGATACCTGTTGGGCAAGCTGCTGGTGGTGGCGCCGTTTGCCGTGCTGGTGGGGGCGGCCAACCCGTTCTTCGACCCGGCGCCCCTGGTGCGACTGGGGCCGTTTACCCTCAGCGGCGGGTGGGTCTCCTACGCCTCGATCCTGTTGCGCTTCGTGCTCACCGTGTCGGCGGCGCTGGTGCTGATCGCCACGACCAGTTTCCACGGGGTGTGCGTGGGTCTGCAGCGCCTCGGTCTGCCAGAGGTGATGGTGGTGCAGTTGCTGCTGCTGTACCGCTACCTGTTCGTGCTCACCGACGAGGCCCTGCGCCTGGTGCGGGCCCGCGCCCTGCGCTCCTTCGGCCGGCGCGGCAGCGGGCTTCGGGTCTACGGTTCCCTGGTGGGGCACCTGCTGCTGCGCACCCTGGACCGCGCCCGGCGCATCCACCAGGCGATGCTGGCCCGGGGCTTCCACGGCCGCTTCCACCATGGCCACCCACTGCACATCGGCAGGGGCGAGGTGCAGTTTACCGTCGGTTGGTGCAGCCTGTTCTTGCTGTTTCGATGGGTCAACGTCCCCCAGTGGTTAGGGAACCTGCTGACCTAAAGGATGTCCCGGCAACTGATCACCCATTTACCAGTCACGGGTCCTTCATGAGTCATCACATCGTCGAAGTCCAGAATCTCGCGTTCCAGTACCCCGATGGGCACCAGGCACTGAGCGGGGTGTCGTTCCGCATCACCCACGGCGAGTCGGTGGCGGTGGTGGGGGCCAACGGCGCCGGCAAGTCTACGCTGCTGCTGCACCTCAATGGCTGCTTGACCCCCCAGCAGGGCACGGTGCGCATCGGCGACGTGCCGCTCACCAAGCACACCTTGGCAGACATTCGGCGCACGGTGGGCATGGTGTTCCAGGACACCGACGACCAGCTGTTCATGCCCACGGTAGGAGAAGACGTGGCGTTCGGACCCTTGAACCTGGGCCTGCCCCCCGAGGAGGTGGACAGCCGGGTGCGGGAGGCGCTGGAACGGGTGGGGGCTGCGGAGTTGGTGGACCGTCCGCCCCACCGCCTCTCCGGGGGCAAGAAACGTGGCGTTGCGATCGCCACGGTGTTGGCCATGCGCCCCGAC
>JARGFW010000357.1 GCA_029211085.1 Deferrisomatales bacterium
GGACGGTGGGAAGGGGCGCCGCGGTCCGTGTCGCGGCGGGTGACGTCGGCGCAACCCCATCCCCGATCGGTGTGTCCGGGGTGGCTTGCGCCGGGCTCTGCCGTCGTTGCACCGTCGCAGCCGACGCCCTGGAGGCGGGGCGGCGGGTGGGCCTCACGGCAGGTGCGGGCTGGGAAACTGCCGGATCTCTAGCGGCACGGGGAGAGGGAATTTCTGGCGGTGGCCCGGGGACCAGCGGAGCGGGTGTCCCGGCGTTGGGCACGGGGCTGGGTGGCGGCGTTGACTCCGCTGGCCCCGGCGCCGCGGTTTGGGCGGCCGCTACCGGAAGCGATGTTTGGCGCTCCCCTCCGGACCAGAGCACCCACCCGGCGGCGCCGGCGCCCAGCATCAGAATGCCCGCGAAGGCCAGCCACAGGGGCCGGCGTCTGGGGGGGGGCGCCAAGGGAGGCTCGACGACACTCTCCAGACCTGGGTTGGTCCCGGTCCTGCGTTCCCGGTCGGCGCGGCGCAGGGCTTCTAGAATGAACGACATGGGGCTCCTAGCTTGGGTCCGGCGTCAACTGGGGGATGCCCGGGTCCAGGGCAGCGTTGAGGCGCATGATGGTTTCCCGCCCGGCCACCCCGTCGGGTTTCAGACCGAGGCGGTGCTGGGCGTCGCGCACCTGTTGGGAGAGGCGCGCGTCGAAGCGGGTGGGCGGTGGCGGCCGGGGGATGGTCGGGTCCAGCTCGCCCAGTCGCTCGGCGAGCCACACCACGTCGCCGCCTTCGGAGCCTTTCCCCAAGACGAGCGTACCGCCGGGGGGTGGACGCCACAGCAGGGTAAACTCCCCGTACCACAGGGGTTCGACGGCCGCCCGGGGCAGTCGCTCGGTCTCGCCGCCGCGCCACCACAGGAGGTGGTCTCCATCGATGCCGGCCACCAGCAGCGAGCCCCGGCGACCGGGTGCCAACTGCAGTTCCAGTACCACCGGGCGGTTCAGCCGCACCACCTCGGCCCAACTGCCCCGGGAGCGGTAGCAGAGCAGCCCGGCTTGGGCGGCTGCCGCGCAAGCATCCGCCTGGTCCCCCCGGGGAGACACCCCCCAGAGGCTCAGCAACTGATCCAGGGATGTTTCCCCCGGAGCCTCGGATGGCGGTGCTTCGGTGAACAGCTGTCTCAGGACTTCGGTGGTGAGCCCCTCTGCGGGGGGGGACTGGGCACCCTCCACCGGGTCTGCCAGGGGCGCGGGTGCCGGAGGCTCGGGCGCCATCTGCGTCATCTGCGGCGGGGCGACGCTTGGCGCGGATGCCGGCAGGGACGCCAGGAATTGCCTGAGATCTCCCTGATGGGTGGTCGTTGCGGCGACCAGTGCCGCGGCCAGCAGCGCCGCCCCCCACAGGGGAGCCCGGGAGGTTCGCCGCGGTCGTGCCTGGCCGGCGATCTCTCGAACTGCGCTGCGCACCAACCCGGGGCCTACCCGGTTGCTCTCCCGTGCGTACGCGCCGAGCAGGGCGCGGTCGCAGAGAATGTTGATGCGGCGGGGAATGCCGTCGCTGGCCCGGTGCAGCAGGCGCAGGGCGGCGGGGGTGAACAGATCGGGGCTGCCGCCGGCCACCCGCAGGCGGTGACGCACGTAGGCCGTGGTCTCCTCCCGGGAAAGGGGGGGTAGGTGGTAGCGGGCGGTGATGCGCTGGGCGAGCTGGCGCAGGTCGGGCCGGGCCAGCAGTTCCTGGAGCTCCGGCTGTCCGATCAGCACGATCTGCAAGAGCTTCTGGGTGGGGGTTTCCAGATTCGTGAGCAGCCGGATCTGCTCCAGGGCAGCGGTGTCCAGGTTCTGGGCCTCGTCGATCACGACCACCGCGCGGCGGCCGGCGGCATGTCCCTCCAGCAGGCGTCGGGTGAGGGTGTCCACCAGCGTCTTGTTGCTGGTCGTCTCTGCCGGGTACTCGGCCCCCAGTTCGTCGCACACCGTGGCCACCAACTCCAGCGGGGTGAGCCGCGGGTTGAGTACCAGGGCCAGGTCCACCTTCTCCGGAGCCTGCTCCAGTACGCTGCGGCACAGGGTGGTTTTGCCGGTGCCCACCTCGCCGGTGAGTTGCACGAACCCGCCGCCTTCGCCCACCCCGTACAGCAGGTGCGCCAGGGCCTCGCGGTGGTGGGCGCTGAGATACAGGAAGCGCGGGTCGGGGGTCAGGGAGAAGGGCAACCGGCGGAAGCCGAACTGGGTCTGGTACATGGCCTCGGTCGGGGTGCGGGGGGCGGTGGTCGGCACCGCGGTGCGGGGACTTCATAACAACCCTGCCGCGGGGCGTCAAGCGGGGTGGTGTTTTGTGGGGTGGCCGGGAGGGGCAGACACCGGCGTATTGCCCGGTTTTTTGGTGTTGCCGCGGCGGTGGGATACACTTCCGGCGCAGGCACCCACCCCGGGACAGGACGAAGCGATGAGCGGCAAACACCGGCACGGCAAGCGGCACCGACATGGCGAGTCTCACGGGCACTTGGCCGCGGGAGCGCCAGCCGCTCGTGACACCGCGGTGGCGCAAGACCCTCCACAAGGACCGGCGCGGCTGGAACTGGTGCTGGTGTCGGACACCGTGGGCACCCTCGACGCGGTCCGCACCGTGGTGGGGGGAGTCTCGGTGCCCGGGGTGGAGATCGACGTGGTCCACACCGCGGTGGGGGCGGTGTCCAAGTCCGACCTGGTGCAGGCGGCAACCGGCAGCCGGCTGGTGCTGGGCTTCAACGTGGAGCTGAACCCCCTGGTGGAGGAGGAGACCCGGGGGCAGGGGGTGGAAGTGCGCCTGTACCGGGTGATCTACCACCTGGGCCGTGACGTGGAGGAAATCGCCCACAGCCTGCTGCCGGTGGAGGTCGAAGAGCAGGTGACCGGCAGCGCCAGGGTCATCCAGCTGTTCAAGGGCGGGCGGCACGACGTGATCCTCGGCTGCCAGGTGGAGCAGGGGCGAATCGCGGTGGGGGACCGGTACCGGGTGGTGGGGGTGGCCGGGACCCTGCACGAGGCCGTGGCGGACTCCCTCCACATCGGCCCCGACGCCGTGCGCGAGGCCCGCGCCGGCCAGCAGGTAGGGCTCAAGATTTACGGCTTCCAAGAGACCCGGGTGGGCGACCTGGTGGAGGCGTTCCGGGTTCATCGGCTCCCCCACGCCGACCGTTGGGCCCCCCGGGCCGGGGTGCGGCGGGTGGAGTGACGGGGGCATACCGGCGCGCTGCACGTGACGAAGCATGTTTCCGCGTGCCGTGGGCCCGGTAAACCCCTACAATACCCCCTTTTCCCCAACCGACCCCAGCTGCGGCCCGTCGTCGCAGCGAGCAGGAACCCGACCATGCAGCACATCCGCAATTTCTGCATCATCGCCCACATCGACCACGGCAAGTCCACCCTGGCCGACCGGCTCATCC
>JARGFW010000064.1 GCA_029211085.1 Deferrisomatales bacterium
CTTCGACAAGGAGGCCGCCAAGAAGTACGGGGTGAAGATGATGCGCATGCCCAACTCGGGCATCGACAAGGCCCAGGCCAAGGAACTGGTAGAGTTGATGTACTTCCTCATCGATGAGTCCGGGAGGTAGGGCCATGGCCTGGGGCAGTCGCGTCCGGCAGGCCATGGGCCTGCGCACCAAGTTGTTCGCCTCCGGGCTGGCGACGATCCTGCTTTCTTCCCTGTTCCTCGGCGGCTACGCCCTGCGCAAGGGGGAGGAGGCGATCGTCACCGAGGTGGAAGCGCGCCTGACCCAGGACGCCCAGAAGGCAGCCCGCCGACTCAGCGACGGGCTAGAGGATGCGGCCAGCGATCTGGAGATCTGGGCCAAACTGGACGTCGCTCCCCAGACGCTGGACAACGAGTCGCCCAAGTTCTTCGCCGAGTTCGCCCGCCAGGCGGTCACCAACAAGGGCTTGTACGCCCACATGGTACTGGCCCTGCTGGAGGGTGACCTGTTCGCCATGAACGAGGTGGACAGCGCCGGCCAGAGCATCACCACCCACCCCCTGCCCCCGGCCAGTTTCGGGGCAGAGGGGTGGTTCGGTGCGGCCGTGAAGAGTGGCGTGGTGGAGGTGCACGGCCCCTTCCGCCCGGCAGCGATCGCCGCGGCGTCGCAGCAGGGCTCGGTGGGCATCGAACTCCTGGTCACCCACCCGGTGCTCGATATCATGGACGACCCGGTGGGGCTCTGGGTCTCCGGGATCGACTGGGGCTGGGTGGAGTCCCTGCTGGACAGCCTGGTGGTCAGCGAAGCCGGGGAAACCTCCCGGTTCCCGTTTCTGGGCACGGCGGGGGCTCCGCCGATCGGTACGGCTCCCAAGGCCCAACTGGGAGCGGCAGCGGATGCCGTCTGGGCGCAGGCCAGCGCGGCAACAGAAACCCTGGGCCGCTTTACGGCGGGGGAGAGGGCCTATCTGGTTGCTTCGGCCCCCATCGAAGCGAAACAGATCTCCAATCTGCCCGCGTGGCGCCTGTTCGTGGTCCAGGACCGGGCGGCGGCACTCGCCCCGGTGGCCCGCTTCCGGCGCAAGGTGATGCTGGTCGGCTGTTCGGTCTCCGTGGGCATGGCCCTGGTGTTGCTGTTCGCCCTGCAACTATCCGTGCGGCAGGTGACCGATCCGCTCATGCGCCTCGGCGACGGCATCCGCGCCATGGGCAGCGGGGATCTGACCGCACGGGTGCAGCGGCCAAAGGACCCGGGCCTGGCGGAGCTCACCGACACGTTCAACGAAACCGTCGCCCTGCTGGGGGATGCCATCAGCGAGGTGGGAACCACCTCGAGCGCGGTGCAGCAGTCCAGCAACGCCGTGACCATGGCGATCGACAACTTCTCGCAACGAGAGCAGCAACTGGCAGAGGGCACCAACTCCGCGGCCTCGGCCAGCGAGGAGATGGCTGCCACCCTGCAGCAGATGGCCAGCACCTGCGACGAACTGGGGCAGATGGCCCAGGACTCGAGCAAGGCTGCCGAGGAGGGGGAGAAACGCGTCACCGATACCCGACGGGCGGTGAGCGAGATGGCGGACTCGGTTGGCCAGGTGGTGGGCGCCCTGGAGACCGTAAGCGCCCACATGGACGCCATCGTCGGCATGTCAGCGACCATCGAGGACATCGCCGACCGCACCAATCTGCTGGCACTGAACGCGGCGATCGAAGCGGCCCGGGCTGGAGAGCACGGCCGCGGCTTCGCTGTGGTGGCCACCGAGGTCAAGAAACTGGCCGAGCAATCCGCCCGAGCCACCCGTGAGATCCGCACCCTGGTGAGCGAGGTGAAGAACAACTCGGACCAGATCAGCAGCACTGTGGCTGCCACCCGTGCGCGCTCCGCCACCGGCATGGAGACCGCCGACCAGGCCATGCAGGCCCTGGAGCGCATTGCCAGCGCCACCGAACAGACCAGCGGCCGCATCATCGAGTTCGCCGCGTCGATCGAGGAGCAAAGTCAGGCAGCCACCGAGATCCCCCGTCTTCTGGCCTCCATGGACGATCTGTCATCGGCGACGCGACAGGATCTGGATGTGGCTTCGGAGTCGGTGCGCAGCCTGGTGGCCGCCAGTTCCAGTCTCCAAAGCATCTTGGGGCGGTTTCACCGGAACTGAGCCGTGGCCAGCCGCGGAGGACAAGATGTAGGGGCCAGTCTCCCTAGGTCTTGGCTTCCGGAGATCTGACGAACCTGGTGCCCGTTAGGCCCGCCGGCACCACCTCCGCGGCGCTGTAGGTGGACGCCCCGACCAGCAGCTTCCCGCCGAACCGCTCCCGCACCCCGCCGCGTCCGCCCCACCAACCGGGGCCAATCCTGACAACGAACGGCGGCTCCCACCCTGAGTAGCACCCGGTCGGTGGTCAGCTAGGGGGAAATGGCACGGACATGGCGCGGGCCCAGGGGCGTCGAACCCGCTGTCCCAACCCTTCCACGCCGCGTCGCAACCCTTGGTGGCGATCCGGCGGGCGAACTCGCCGGGGGTGCGGTCATCCCCGATGGCGGAGACTGCCTGCCCTCGTGACTGCCGTCGTTGGCCCCCTGGGGGCAGTGCTGGAACCGGCGCTCATCTGGGTGATACCGAGAGGCAGGAGGTTGTCGCGCAACGCGGCGTGCCAGCGGGCGGAGAGCTCTAAGCCGACGTCGGGCAACGGCCGATCACCCACCCCGATGGGCCGCGGTACCGCGCTGCCGGCCGGGCCTGGAAGGGGGTGGAGGACGATGTGCCCGTGGAGATCGTCGCGAACCGGTCTGGCAGGGACGCGTGGGCCGCTACTTCTTCTTCGCCTGGTCGATCAGGAAATAGAGAAGCTCAACGACGGCCTTGGTTTCCTTCTTGTTCATCTCGGAATCCGGTTTGCGCATCATCTTCACGCCGTAGGCCTTGGCCGCTTCCTTGTCGAAGGGCAGCTTGGAGATCGGGCCCTCGCCGGTCACCACGGCATCGACCGTGCGGCCGAAGGCGTGGCAGTTTAGGTTGGCGCACTTGGTTTCCGCCATGGCGTACTTCTCTTGGATGTGCGGCGGGAAGTCCGAGGGGTCGAATCTCCTGTCGTCCCCCTCGCCGATCACCTTCAGCCCGGCGGATGCGGTTGTGCCCGCCAGCAAGATCGACAGTACGAGCACCCACGCCCTCTTCATGTCGACTCCTCTCTTCCTCTCCCGTCCCCCAAGACCACACCCGCCACCGCCCGCGAGCGACCGGCGGCCGGCACCTTTCCCGTTGCCTGGAGGATCTCCTCCAGCCGGTTCAGCAAGGTGGACGCCCGGTACGGCTTGTGGACGAAACCCGAGATCGTCTTGTCGGCGAAGCTGACTCCCGTGTCCTGCTCGTTGTAACCGCTGCAGATGATCACGGGGATGTCACGCCGCAGCCTGCGCAGCTCCCGGTAGGTTTCTTCGCCGTTCATCCGGGGCATGGTCATGTCCAGGATCACCGCGGCGATCTCCCGCGCATGGTCCCGGAACCGCTCGACTCCCTCCACCCCGTCCGCAGCGGTCAGCACCGTGAAGCCGTGCTCCTCCAGCATGTCCTGGGCCACCCCGCGCACCATCTCGTCGTCGTCCACGAGGAGGATGCAGCCCCGTCCAGTGCGGTGCTCGGACGAGCCGTCCGCACCCGTGGCGTTCTCCGATCGGCCCCCGAACGCTCCCACCGCAGGGAGATAGACGCGGAAGGCGGTTCCTCGTCCCGGTTCACTGGACACCTGGAGTCCGCCCTTGTGCCCGCGGACGATGCCGAGCACCGCAGCCAGTCCGAGGCCGCGGCCCGTCTGTTTGGTGGTGAAGAACGGTTCGAAGACCTTGCTCCGGGTCTCCCGGTCCATGCCGCAACCGGTGTCAGCGACATCGAAGTAGATGTAGGCCCCCTCGACCAGGGAATCCCCGAACTCGATACCGGCCAGGTACGCCCTGTCGGCGTGGACGACCCCGGTCGACACGGTGACAGTGCCCGCCCGGTCGCCCAGGGCATCCGAGGCGTTGGTGATCAGGTTCATCACCACCTGGCGGAGTTGCGTCGCGTCGGCCTCGACCGGCGGCAACTCCGGGGCGAGCTGGTACTGGAGGGTTGCCTTCTTGGACACCACCGTATCCAACAGGTGCCCGACCTCGCCGACGAGGTGGGACATGTGGACTGGCTCGACGGCGATCTTTCCCTTCCCCGAGTATGCCAGCATCTGGTTGGTGAGGTCTGCCGCCCGCTGTGCCGCGTCGTCGATCTTGTGCAGATACCGCCGCAGAGGCGAGTCGGGCGACGACTTGCGAAGCGCGAGGTCAACGTTGCCTACCACGCCCATGAGCAGATTGTTGAAGTCGTGGGCGATCCCCCCCGCCAGGACGCCTAGGCTCTCGAGCTTCTGGGTCTGCACGAACTTCTGCTCCAGCCGGAGCCTCTCCTCCTCCGCGTTCTTCATCGCAGTGATGTCTTCCGACACCTCGATGAACCCTTTCGCTTCGCCGTCGGGCCCAAGGATTGGGAACGCCTGCACCCGCACGGGGGTGCCTACCCCGTCGCTGCGTACCCTCACGGTCTCGATCGATGCTGGCTCCCCGCGGCGCATGGCACGGCTGCCGGGACAGTGGGGACAGGGGCTGTCCCTGCCTTCGAACTCGCGGAAGCACTGCTCGCCCACGAACTCGGTCGGGTCCCGGTTGAGCAGCCGCCCCTGTGCCGCGTTGGCCATCACCACGCGGTAGTCCTGCCCCACGAGGGTGATGCCGAGGTCGACGTTCTCCACCAGCGTTCGGTACCGGGCCTCGCTGTCCCGCAGGGCCTGCTCGGCCCGCTTGCGGGCGCCAATGTCCCGGGCGATCACCTGCACTGCATCCCGCCCCTGATATTGGAACGGGATGCCGGCGACCTCAGCTTCCACGAGCTCTCCGTTGAGGCCCCGCAGCGTCTGCTCCGATGGCGCCTCCGGGAGCCAGTGGGCCTGGGATTTCTGTCGACCGCCGTGCTGGACGGGGGGAGTGAAGTCCAGGATGGGCATACCAACAAGGTCCCAGGGCCCTGGGGCGCCGAGCAGCTTCGCCCCAGCCGCGTTGCAGAAGACGAACCTGCCGTCCTGGTGAACGAACACGGCGTCGGGCGAAGACTCCACCAGCCCCCGGTAGCGCTCTTCGGACTCCTGCAAGGCGAGTTCGGTCCGCCGCTTCTCGGTCACGTCGATCCCGGTGGCGATGACGTGGCCCACGGTTCCCTTGGCGCTGACCAGGGGGCGATCGAACCAGGAGATGATCCTCTGCACGCCGTCCTTGCCGACCCAAGGAGTCTCGTGGCTGGTGGCGACCTGATCGATCCGGAGCCGGTCGAACCTGCCGCGGAAGGCTTCCCGATCCTCGGGGAGCAGAAGGTCCCAGACCTCCCGGTCGCGGACCTCTGCAAAGCGATACCCGGTCGCCTCCTCGCAGGCCCGGTTGAACCGAATGATGCGCCCGTCGGGGTCGAGCACCACCACCAGGGCTCCCACCGTTTCGAGCACGGAGTCGGAGAAGTTCCGTTCATCGGATACCGCTTCGAGCGCCTGGTCCCGTTCCCGAATCCGGGCGGAGAGGCTGCGGGCTCCGTAGCCGATGAAGCCGGTGCCCAGCAACCACAGGATTGCATGCACCGCGTACAGGTAGGCGTCGGACCGGCGGCCGAACTCTTCGGGCCGGTCCATGGGAACGGTGACGCTGATCCCCCCCTGGAGGAATCCTTCCCGATACCCCTCCTTCTCGTGGCAGTTGATGCAGTCCTGGCCGAGGCGCAGCGGCTTCATCAGGCGCAGGTACTTTTCACCGTCGACTTCGGCGAGATCGACCCGCTCCCTCTGCCCCCGGCTCAGGGCACCCAGAGCCTCTGCCTCCCAGGGGTCGGGGACGTCTTCCGGAACCACCGGCGTGAGGCTGGTCAGCCGGCTCGACACTTCGAGGGGCATGATGTCGAGGGCGTGAACTAGGCGCAGCACGTAGATGGGAGTCAGCGGCATCAGCTTGGTGCCGTCGGGGAGGAGGATGCCGCTGCCGGGGGCTCCACCCAAATGGGGGTCGGGAGGGAACTCCACCTCCGCATTGACGAACAGGCCACCCAGGGCGGACAGCCAGCTCAGGTACTTCACGTCGGCTTCGTAGGAGACCCGTGCGGTGATGGCGGCGGCCGCCTTCTCCTCGAGCCGCTGCTGATGCAGCAGCCACCCCAGGGAGGCGGTCAGAGTCAGCGTCCAGAGGACCGTCAGGCCAATCACATAGGTGCCCAGCCCCAACTTGGGGCCGACGTGCACATGTTCTGAGCGTTCCTGGACCCCACCCATACTGGTCCTCTCCCCTTGGCCCGTCCGGCGTAAGATCTGACGGCAGACCGACGTATCGGCCGGTTACATCCATTACTACAGCTGGCCGCCAGGCATCCCGCAGCCAGCCCCGGCCGCGCGGGTTGCGGATAGATGGGGGCGGACGACGGCTGGAAAACGTCCGTGGGGTCAACGGCATGGGGCCCCACGAGGACGGGTCGTGCACTTGACGGAACTCGACCCCACCACCCATCGAGTAGCGGCGCCGGTCGGCAACCGAGATCACGCCCATGATGGGGCCAAGGGACAGCCCGTCATCGGCCACCAGGGCGGATCCGGACGCAACTTCGCGTTCGGCGGCGGGCTGGTGGACGCCCCTGTCAGACTCCGGGGGGCCCCGGGGCGGTTCCACCGAAGTTCAGCCGAGCCGTTCCACGGCGAGCAAGAGCGCTCCTCCGGAGTCACCGGCGGGGTGCTCCCGGGTGTTCCCGTCCCCTACCCCTGGTTGTCCAGTTCCACCGCCTCGCGGATGCTGCGGTGCACGCCGGGCATGGCGCCGCTGACCCGGTTCCAGCTGGGGATCGAGGGGGTACCCAGAGGATTTTCCAGGAAATCCTGGCCGGCCCGCTCCAGGGAGCGCCCAAACGCCTCGGCCAGGGTGTCTTCCGTGTGGCGGTCGTAGACCAGGCCGTTGATCGCCGAGAGATCGCTGTATTGGCGGATCGCGTCCTGGGCACAGCGCAGGTAGGTGGCCCGCAGGCTGCGGAAGAACGACTGCGGCATGCACACCCCGTCGCTGGCGAGGGCCTGGAAGACCGTGGACGCGATCTCCCGGCTCATACGCAGCAGCCCGGCTGGCTGGGGCGCCGCGATCCCGGTCTCCTGGTGCTTGTGTTCGTAGTCGATGTCCAGGTCGGCCTGACAGACGCGCCGGCAGGCGTAGTTGCGGTACACCTCCGCCAGGGTGCCCACCTCCAGTCCCCAGTTGGAAGGGATGCGGTTGATGCGGGCGACGTCGAGATCCATGCAAATCTCCCCCGCCAGGGGGTAACGGAAGCTGTCCAGGTAGTTGAGAAACGGGGTGCAACCGAGAATCTTCTGGAGGGCCCGCACCAGAGGGGTGACGAAGATGCGCGTCACGCGGCCGTGCAGCCGGTCGGTGACCCGGGCGTAGAACCCCTTGCAGAACTGATAGTCCAGGTGGGGGTTGACGATGGGATACACCAGCCGGTGCAGCAGCCCCCGCCGGTAGGTGACGATGTCGCAGTCGTGCAGCGCCACCGCCCGCACCACCTCGTCGCCGAGCACGTAACCGTAGGCCATCCACGCCGAGAGCCCCTTGCCCGGCTCCCCCAGGAACAGGCTGTGTTCGCGCATCTGGGCCTGGATCCCCCGGATGCGCGGGCCGTCGTTCCACAGCACCCTGACTTTTTGCGGCAGCCGCCCGAAGTACCCGAGCGCGTCACGGAACTGGGCCTCGTCAGCCGCCCCCAGGGTCACCACGATCTCCCGCAGGTAGCTCACCTGCTGCAGTTCGTCGAGAATGCCGACCAGCGCCGCGCCCTGCAGCTCGGAGTACAGCGACGGCAGCACCAGTACCAGGGGGCGGTCGCGGGTGTACTCCTCCAACTCCCGCTCCAGGCGTTCCTCCGCGCGCGGGCCGAGCGCCTGCAGGGTCGTGATCACGCCGTTCTGGAAGAAATCTGCCATCGTCTCACTCCCTTCCCCTCCCGGTTAACAAGACGAGCGTTGCATACCGAACGTCGGACTGCGCCGGGGGGACGGGGTGGGCTCCCCGCGGTGGGGGGCGCCCAGTCGGCACATGTTCACACCACCGCCAACGACTCCAGCCATTCCAGCACTGCCCGGTTCCAGCCCACGGGCCCCTGCCCCAACACTGTCATCACCCCCGCGGGTCGCGGCGCCAGATGGGTCCCGTCGCGGCGCTCCACCAGCACCCCCCGGTCCACCACTCCCAACATCGGCAGATCGTTTTCGCTGTCTCCCAACCCAAGGGACGGGGGCCGCCCACCAACCGCGTCCCGCCAGCGCTCCAGCAGCCAGGAGACGGCGCGCCCCTTGTCGTTGTCCCCCAGCACGTGCCAGAAACGCCCGCCCCGGGTCAGTTGCAGACCGTGGGCCGCGAGTCGTTGCCGGGCGCGCCCCAGGTCAACGGTAGCCGGCTCCGGATCCCACAGGAACGGCTCGTCGAACTCCCGCTGCCAGGCCAACTCGGCCTGGCGGGACGGCAGGCCGGTCCAAGCCGCCACCCCGGCCGGGTCGGTGTCGCCGAACCCCCGCACCCCAGGGCCGAACACCTCGCGGATCGCCGCCAACCCCTCGCGCAGGGCAGGGTAGGCGGTGCCGAACACCCGGGCCGGGAGGCCGCCGTGCCGCTGGGGCAGCAGCCCTGCCCAGGGTGAGTCTGCGGCGGCGAAGATTCCGCCGCCGTTCTCCACGATCAACGGACCGTCGATGCCCAACTCCGCCTGCAGTTCCGCCATCTCCGCCCGGGTCTTCGACGAACAAAGCACCACCGGTATCCCCCGCCGGTCCAGTTCCCGCAGGGCCGGCAGGGCCGCGTCGTACCGGTAGCTGTGGTGGTCGAGGAGGGTTCCGTCCAGGTCGGTGAACACCACCCCGTCCGGAACTCCTCCGGGCACTTGCACCATGTCGCACCTCCCCGCCTGGAAATCACTGTAGCAGCCGGATCCGCAGGCCGCCACCGCAGGGCGGCCGTGACGTCTGCGGCCATGACGTCAGTCTGGCGCGATGCCACCGGCTGTCGTATGCTCGCGATCCCAATACCCGACCGGGGGAACCCATGCGTCCAACCCGCGCCGTCGTGGATCTCGCGCGGATCCGCCAAAACCTCCAGGCCCTGCGGTCCTGCGTCGCCGGCAACGTCCGGCAGATGGCCGTAGTCAAGGCCGACGCCTACGGCCACGGGGCGGTGCCGGTGGCGAGAACGGCGTTGGCCAACGGTGTGGAGTGGCTGGCAGTAGCCACCGTCGCCGAGGGGCTGGAACTGCGTGACGCCGGGGTCACGGCCCCCATTCTCGTGTTGGGCCCGATCCCCATTGAGGATGCAGTCCCCGCTGTGAGCGGGAAACTGGCGGTCACCGTGTGTTCCCGGGATGGCGCGGCGCAGTTGGCTGCGGCCGCGGCCGCAGCCGGGGCACCCGCCGCGGTACATGTCAAGGTCGATACCGGCATGGGCCGGCTCGGCGTGGGGGCCGAGGAGGCGGTCGAGTTCACCTCCTGGGTCGCTGGTCAACCGGGACTCCACCTGGGGGGAGTGTTCTCCCACTTCGCCGCCGCCGACGAGACCGACCTGACGTTCGCCTGCCTGCAATTGGAGCGCTTCGCCGGGATACTCGCAGCCCTGGGTCAACGTGGCATCTCCGCGCCCCTGCGGCACATGGCCAACTCGGCCGCCACCCTGGTGTTGCCGGAGAGCCACCTGGATCTGGTGCGCAACGGCATCGCCATCTACGGCCTGTACCCCTCCCCCGAGACACCCCGCACCGTGGAACTGCAACCTGCACTGCGGTGGGAAACGGCGATCTGTCATCTCAAGACGGTGCCGCCAAACACCCCCCTCTCCTACGGCTGCACCTTCCACACACGCCGTGAGAGCCGCATCGCCACCCTCCCGGTGGGCTACGCCGACGGCTACCCGCGGCTACTCTCCAACCGGGGTCGGGTGGTGGTGGGGGGCCACCTCGCCCCGGTTGTGGGCCGGGTGTGCATGGACATGATCCTGGCCGACGTAACGGACATCCCCGCTGTGGCATGCGGGGACCCGGTTCTCCTCATCGGCCGGGCCGGCGCGGCGGAGGTCAGCGCAGACGACATCGCGAGCCTTTGTGGCACCATCAATTACGAGGTAACCTGCGCCATCGGCAAGCGGGTGCCGCGGCACTACCCGACCGGGCGGCCCGCCGCACGGTAGGGGTTTACGCATGCCCGCCAATCTGCCTATGATGCCCCTACTTTCGGGCCTTTGCGTGCCCCGGCAGTTGTGCCGGAGCTGGTTTTCCTTCTCTTTCCCCAGGCAAAAGGAGGTACCAAGCATGAAGAAGCTCGGACTGATCGCCCTGAGTGCCGCCCTGGCGCTCACCCTTGCTGGGCCCGCCCAGAGTGCCAAGAAAGTGATCCGGGTCGGCCTCAACGTCCCGATCACCGGGGACATCCCCAAGGTGGGGGAAGGCTCCAAGTACGCCGCCGAGATGTGGCTGGAGAGCATCGGCAACCAGATCGAGGTCGGCGGCACGAAGTACCCGGTCGAAGTGATCGTCGAGGACAACGAGTCCAAAGCCGAGTCCGCGGTGACGGTGGCCACGAAGCTGATCACCGAAGACGAAGTGCTGGTGATCATCGGCCCCCAGAGCTCCAAGCAGGCGATCCCCGCCGGCGAAGTGGCCAACAACTACAAGACACCCATGATCAGCCCATGGTCCACCAACCCCGACACCACCAAGGACCGGCCGTTCGTATTCCGCGGCTGCTTCCTCGACCCCTTCCAGGGCCCGGTGCTGGCCAACTTCATCACCGACGAGATGCATCTGACCAAGGCGGCGGTGCTCTACGACGTGGCCAGCGACTACCCCAAGGGGCTCGCCGAGTTCTTCAAGGCGGCGTGGGAGAAAAAGCACGGCGCCGGGTCGGTGGTGGCCTACGAGAGCTTCACCACCAAGGACACCGACTTCAGCAGCCAGCTCACCAAGATCAAGAACTCCGGGGCCGAGGTGCTGTTCACCCCCCAGTACTACAACGAGGTCGCGCTGATCGTGCAGCAGGCGCGCCAGTTGGGCTTCGACAAGCCGATCGTGGGCAGCGACAGCTGGGGCTCGGCCGAGACCGTGGAACTGTGCGGCAAGGACTGCTACGGCGCGTTTTTCAGCACCCACTACGCGGCCGCCGGTGCCACCGGCGCCACCAAGGCGTTCATCGACACCTACAACAAGAAGTACGGCTATATCCCCGACGACGTCGGCGCCCTGACCTGGGACGCACTGCGCCTGGCGCAGACCGCGGTACAGGCCTGCGGCAAGATCACCGGCAAGATCGAGGACGACCGCCAGTGCGTGCGCGACGCGCTGGCCAAGGTGAAGGAGTTCGACGGCATCACCGGCAAGATGACCTTCACCGAGGAGGGTGACCCGATCAAGTGCGCCGTGGTGGTGCGCATCAGCGACAAGGGCGAGTACGAGTTCTACAAATCCGTGTGCCCGTAGGAGTTGACAGGGACTACTGAGCGAGTTCGGGGCGGGCCGGGGCAATGCCCTCGCCCGCCCTTCTCTTGGGGCCGACGGCCCGGCCGGGGAAGAACCCGCGACAGAGCGAAGGCTGTTCTTGGAAGGATGAACAGGATGGAACGGCGAGGACGGGAACCTGTTGCGGGTCTCGGGTTTGGGCTTTCAATCCTGTAGATCCTGTTAATCCTGTCAAACAGAAGACCTTGGGGTTGTCCTTGGGCAACCGACGGCACCGACGCGGCTAGGTTTTCCCTGATCACTGCTCACGGTTCACTGTTCACTGGGTCTCCAATGGTCTTCTTTCTCCAAAACGTGGTGAACGCCCTGCAGTGGGGCAGCTTCTACGCGCTGATCGCCCTGGGCTATTCCATGGTGTACGGCGTGCTCATGCTGTTCAACTTCGCCCACGGCGACGTGTTCATGGTGGGTGCCTACATCGGCTTCGGGGTGGCCACCGGGCTGCTGTTCCTGTTCAGCGGAGTGCTGCCGGGGTGGCTGACCCTGGTGCTGACGCTGCTCATCTCCATGGTGCTCACCGCCTGCGTGGGGATGCTCATCGAGCGCATCGGCTACCGCCCCCTGCGCTCGGCGCCGCGGGCCTCGGCGGCGATCACCGGGCTGATGATCGGCATCATCCTCGAGACCGGCAACCTGGCCCTGTTGGGCGCGCGGCGAGTGAGCTTCCCGTCCCTGATCGAAACCACCACCTATAATCTGGGCGGGGTGTACGTCACCAACAAGAAGATCATGATCGTGGCGGTGTCCGTGTCGTTGATGCTGGGCCTGTACCAGTTCATCAACCGCAGCAAGTGGGGCATGGCGATGCGCGCCATGGCGTTCGACTACGTGGTGGTGCCGTTGATGGGGGTATCCATCAACACCATCGCCGCGATGACCTTCGCCATCGGATCCGCCCTGGCTGCGGCTGCCGGCATCCTGTTCGGCATGGCCTACCCGGTACTGGACCCCTACATGGGCATCGTGTTCGGCTGGAAGGCATTCGTGGCGGCGATCCTCGGCGGCCGGGGCTCGGTGCTGGGCGCCACCCTGGCGGGATTCCTGCTGGGCTTCATCGAGATCTTCGTGGCCATGGCGTTTCCCTCCACCCTGAGGGACCTGATCGCCTACTCCATCATTCTGGTGATCCTCACCTTCCGGCCCCATGGGTTCTTCGGCGAACCCCACAGCGCCAAGCTGCGGCTGTAGGGGGGCGATCATGGTGGATACACCGGTGAAGAACAGGGGGATGCTGCGGCGAGTCGGGGGCTTCTACGGCCGCCTGCCGGTGCTGGGCTGGCTGCTCGCCGGTCTGGTCGCAGCGCTGCTGGAGAACCCCTACGTGTTCGACCCGCTGTTGGAGGCGCTGGGAGCCGCGACCCTGAACAACAGCCTGGGCGAGATGCTGGCGGAGGTGTGCGGGCTGCCCAAGATCCCAGTGCTGTTCGGCTTCACCATCGCCCTAAAAAAGCCGTTCCTGGTCCCGGGGGCACTGGCCTACCTGGTGCTGATCTATCTGCTGCCCGTCACCCTGGTGACGGCGTTGGCCTCCAAGCGGTGCAACCGCGCCGCGGCATGGCTGCAGCGCCGCCCCACGTGGGTGACCGCGGTGGTGCACATGGCCCTGTGCTACGCGGTGCTGCACGTGTGGGCCGACGTCAGCGCGTACCGGGTGCTGGTGCTCAAGCTCACCATGATCGCGGTGATGCTGACCCTGAGTTTGAACCTGATCAACGGCTACATGGGCGAGTTCTCCTGTTCCCACCCGGGGTTCATGGCCCTGGGGGCGTACGCCGCCTCGGCCATCACCGTGGGGCTGTTCGTCAACGACAAGCTGTTCGGCCCGGCGCTCTTGCCCGAAGCCCTGGGCCCGTGGCTGTTTCCCCTGGCGCTGGTGTTCGGCGGTCTGGTCGCCTCGCTGGGGGCCCTGGTGGTGGCGATCCCGTCGTTCCGCACCCGGGGCGACTACCTGGCGATTATCTCCCTGGCGTTTCTGTTCATCGTCAAGAGCATCATCGAGAACCTCGAGTTCATCGGCGGGCCCCGCGGCCTGGGCAAACAGCCCGACTGGTCCACCCTGTTCACGGTGTTCGCCTGGACCATGCTGTGCCTGTGGACCATCAACAACTACGTGCGCTCCACCTACGGCAAGGCGATGAACGCGGTGCGCGACGACGAGATCGCCGCCACCGCGATGACGGTGGACACCCGTCGCACCAAGATGGTGACGTTTCTCCTCTCGGCGTTCTGGGCCGGGGTGGCCGGTGGGCTGTTTGCCCACGTGCTGCGCTACGTCAACCCGGGCACCTTCGGCATCCAGAAGCTGGCCGAGATGCTGGCCATGGTGTACTTCGGAGGACTCAACTCCCTGTACGGCTCGATCGTCGGCGCGGTGAGCATCAGCATGCTGGGAGAGGCCCTGCGCCCCCTGGAGATCTGGAAGTGGATCATCATCCCCCTGCTGCTGATCCTGGTGATGATTTACCGCCCCACCGGCCTGATCGCGTTCAAGGAGCTCGACGTGAAATCGGCCCTTGGCCCCCGCGGCCGCCGCGGCGAGGAGGGTTAGGATGGCGCTCCTCCAGGTCGAGAACATGGGCCACAACTTCGGCGGCCTGCGCGCGGTGGACGGCTACAACTTAGAGATCGACCCCGGCCAGATCCGCGGGCTGATCGGCCCCAACGGCGCCGGCAAGTCCACGGTGTTCAACCTCATCACCGGCATCTACCAGCCCACCGACGGGCGGGTGCTGCTGGAGGGAGAGAACCTGGTGGGCCTACCGCCCCACCAGATCGCCGGCCGGGGCCTCGGCCGCACCTTCCAGAACCTGGCCCTGTGGCGCCACATGAGCGTGGTGGAACACGTCAACATGGCCCAGTCCAGCCAGCTCGGCTACGGCCTGCTGGGCGCCCTGTTCGGCACCCCCAACCGGCTGCGCCGGGAGCGGGAGATCGAAGAGCTGTCCCGCCACCTGCTGGGAGTGTTCGGGGTGGGCCACCTGGCAGACCAGATCGTGGTCAACCTGCCCTACGGAGCCCAGCGCCGGGTGGAGATGGCCCGGGCCCTGGCCACCCATCCGAAAGTGCTGTTCCTGGACGAGCCCACCGCCGGCATGAACCCGGAGGAACTGATCCAGATGATGGAGATCATCCGCACCGTGCACCGGGAGTTCCGGCCGGCGATCTTCCTCATCGAGCACCGGTTGAAGTTCGTGATGGAGCTGTGCGAGCAGATCCAGTGCCTGGTGTTCGGGCAGGTGATCGCCGAGGGCAACCCGGACGAGATCCAGAAGAACCCCAAGGTGATCGAAGCCTACCTGGGCGACGAGAGGGTGGACTGATGCTGCTTACGGTGGAGGACCTCCACGTCTCCTACGGCAACATCAAAGCCCTGCAGGGGATGAGTTTCCAGGTGGACGAGGGGGAGATCGTCTGCATCATCGGCGCCAACGGTGCCGGCAAGAGCACGACCCTGCGGGCCATCTCCCGGCTGGTGGACCCGGAACCCGGCAGCCGCCTGACCTTCGCCGGAGAGGACCTGCTCAAGTACCCGGCCGACAAGGTGGTGAGCCGACTGGGCATCTCCCATGTGCCCGAGGGTCGCCGCCTGTTCGGCAACCTGACCGTGCTGGAGAACCTCCAGCTGGCGACCTTCGCCCGCAAGGACAAGGAACAGATCGCCCGGGATCTGGAACAGGTGTTGTCGATCTTCCCCCGGCTCGACGAGCGCAAGCACCAGAAATCCGGCACCCTGAGCGGCGGCGAACAGCAGATGCTGGCGGTGGGCCGGGCGTTCATGAGCGCACGCCGCTTCATGATCCTCGACGAGCCGTCCATGGGCCTGGCGCCGCTACTGATGAAGGCGGTGTTCGACGCCCTGAAGGAGATCAACCGCGAGGGCACCACCGTATTGCTGGTGGAACAGAACGCCCGCATGGCCCTGCAGTTCAGCCAGCGCGGCTACGTGATCGAGAACGGCACCCTGGCCATGGACGGTCCCTCGGCAGAACTGCTCCACAATCCCGAAGTGCAGAAGACGTACCTAGGCGGATAGAAACCGTGATCGGTGGTCAGTTACCCGTGATCGGCGAAAACCGCGGACCGCCACCTCACAAGGCCCGGCAACCATCAACCTTGGCGGCGCTCCCAAGGCCTTTCCAGCCAGGTCTCCAGCCCGTGACGGCCGGGACCGTGCGTGCACCGCCATCCCCGCTCAGCGGGAGCTAGGCGACCCAGTTCTCGACCCGCAAGTTCGGGACCCGCTGGAACTCCCGCTCGCTGTTGGCCACCAAGGTGCAGTTGGCGGAAAGCGCGTGGGCCGTGATGAGCATGTCCAGGGCACCGCTGGGCGTCCCCGGCCGTTCCAAATACGCAGGGATACCGCCGCAAGAATGGGCGGCCTCGTCCTCGTAGCACAGGATCTCGAGGGGCGTCAGAAACCGCGCCAGGGCATACCGGTTCTGGGCCGGCAGGGCGCTCTTCTCGACCCCATACTCGAGCTCGCTCGGAGTGATCGCACAGATCGCCACGCTCGAAAGCGTTAGCTGGCCAAAACGACGGATCACTCCTTCGGGCTTCTTCTTCATGATGTAGAGATTCGTATCGAGCAGGTACTGGGTCATAGGGCTTCCCGGACAGGCTGGCTTGGCTGATCTCGGGCCTCCATGAAGTCATCCGAAAACTGCTCGAGGCTGTGCGCCAGTTCCGCCCACGGATCGTCCCTAGAAATGAGCACGACCATCTTCCCGACCTTGTTGATAAAGACATCCTCCCCCGGGAAGTGGAACCCTTCGGCAACCGTACCGCTTGGCTCCGGCCATTGGTGATCATTCTGGCACTCTGCATCGCAAACCTCCTCCGCTCAACATTGCAGCTTCGCCCGTGTTTACCAGGGATCTTGGCCTCGGAAGCAGGGTGAGGAGGGGGCCGGGCAAGGTCTTGGGCGGAGGGGCTCAGCGAGACACGGCCAGGGTTCCGTCACCCTCGCGAAGCGCGACCCCCTCTTCGCCTCTCGTGAAGTACTGACCGAGCAACATGATTTGACCCTCCACATTGCCCAGCACCCCTTCGATGGACAACCGGTCGCCGGGCTCGAAGGTGTGGCCGCTCTTTCTCAGTGTCTTCTTCGGGCCCATGTAGGCGAGGAACTGCCCTTCGCGTCCCTCCAGTCCGAGGACGATCGCGTGGCCGGGGTCGCTCTCGAAATCGGTGTACTGCCAGTAGATCACCTGGTTGACTTCTCCGGACAAGATGACGGTCTCTGCCCCGGCAAAGTAGCGAGAGGCGTCGGCCAGCTTGTTAATGACCGGTGCTTCCTCTGCCAGGGCTGCACCGTTGCCCCAAGCGAAGGCAGACAGGAGGGTCAGGAACAAGAGGGCGAGAAGGTTCGGGGTCGGATTCACGTGGACTCCTTTCTGAATGTCTTGCTGCGGCGTTTGCCGCGGTCGGGGGCGAAGTTTGTAGCGGATAGGTGCAACGAGGCTTGCGCTCCGTCGGGTCCGGCGATCGAGGGTTGGCGGACCTTGTAAAACGATGGTTTGGCAAGTCACAGCAATTTTCAGGCCAGATCGTTTTTTTCCTTGAGGATGCCGGGTTTGCGGGCTTTCGAGGACTTTTCCGAGGGGGAGGGGATTCCACGGGACACGGGTATGTGACTCGGAGCGGCACAATGTGGAAAGTTGTTACAGCTGGCTAACAGGAAATTGCTTTCGCCCAGATCGGTCGGAAAAGAGCTAGTAAGGCCCATGAGCCCGAGATTCCCCCGCTGCCGCCCCGTTGGGTCGTTGCGACCAGAAGGTGCTTCCGGGTTTTGAGTGGGTAACGACTCGCGGTAGGATGGTCCTCTACCCAGGAGGAGCGCCGTGCGAGACACCACGCTGTATCAGCAACTGTTGGGCCTGACCGAGCCCTGGTCGGTTGCCCGTGTCGATCTCAATGTCACCACCCAGCGCGTGGACGTGTGGGTAGATCATCCCGAAGGGGTCCGCGGAGTTTCTCGCCTATGCCCGCGGTTGTTTGGGGAGCGGCGATGCCAGCCCTGGAAGCATTTCCGGACGTGATCCCCGCTTGGGCATTCGGCTCCGCCCGAGACGGTGAACTGCGCCTCGGCAGCGACCTCGACATCGCCACCTTGGTCACCGCCGGACCATCGCTGGTGGAGCGTGCGGACCTCAGGGAGGCACTGCAAACTGCGTTGGGCGTCGAGGCAATGGACCTCGTCGTCCTCCCGACCCGCTCCCTTCTCCTGGCCATGGAAGCTGTGTGTGGTCGCTGCCTGCTGGTGCGAGACCCGGATCAGGTGGCAGTGTATGTGTCTCAGGTAGCCAGGGAAGCCGAGGACGAGACCGCCTTCTTCCGGCGCGACCTCGTGCATCACCCAGATGGTGTTTCAGAGATTTGAGGTCAGGTTGTTCACCGCCCACGGATCACTGATCACAGGTCACGGCCTCTAACCCATGCGCGGCCCGTTCTGGATCGAGCCCGGTTCCCCGCTACCGTTCCCCCCTGTCGAACGGGCGCTGACCGACCCCGACGGCCTGCTGGCGATCGGCGGCGACCTCTCCCCATCGCGGCTGTTGGAGGCCTACCGCCACGGCATCTTCCCCTGGTTCAGCGAGGGGCAGCCGATCCTGTGGTGGTCGCCCGATCCGCGCGCGGTGCTGTTCCCCGATCGCCTGCACATCTCCCGTAGCCTGGGCAAGACCCTGCGCCGGGGGCAGTTCCGGGTCACCGCCGACCGCGCCTTCCGCGAAGTGGTGGCCGGCTGCGCCGCGCCGCGGGCCGGCCACGGCGGCACCTGGATCACCGGGGAGATGGCGGAAGCCTACGCCCGCCTGCACGACCTGGGCACGGCCCACTCGGTGGAGGTGTGGGAGTCTGGGGATCTGGTGGGGGGAATCTACGGGGTCGCCCTGGGGCGGGTGTTCTTTGGCGAGTCCATGTTCTCCCGGGCCACCGACGCTTCCAAGGTGGCCATCGTCCACCTGGCAAGGCAACTGCGGCGCTGGGAGTTCCCGCTCCTGGACTGCCAGGTGCACAACCCCCACCTGGAAACCCTTGGGGCCGAGCGCATTCCCCGGAGACAGTTCCTGGCCGCGCTAGACGCCCATTGCACCCGCCCGGCGGTGCCCGCACCGTGGCACTTCGAACCCGGCCCGGACGGACCGGTGCCGCGGGGGTGACCCCAGGGGATGGTCTGCCACGCGCGACCGCGTTGGCCAGAGACGGCAATCCACCGGGTCACGCCAAGAACCTCTTGCCCGCGCAGCATGCCCCTGGCGCCATCCCTTTCAGGACAACTCGATGCGGTACTTGACCAGCTTCTCGTAGAGGGTCGTGCGGTGCACGTCCAGCAGTTTGCAGGCGCGGCTCTTGTTGTTGCCGGTCAGGGTGAGCACCCGGCGGATGAGGGCCTTCTCCGTCTCCTCCACCGCGTCGCGCAGCGCCATGGGGCCGCGGTCGGAGGGCGACGGCGCGGCCTGGGTCAAAAGGAACGACGGCAGGTCCTCCAGACGGATCTCCGGGGGTTTGGCGTTCCAGGCCACCCGCTCCACCACGTTATTGAGTTCACGCACATTGCCGGGCCAGGGATACCCCTGCAGCGCGGCCATGGCCTCCGGCGCCACCCGGTGAGGATGCTCGCCGACAAACGCGCAACTGGTATCCAGGAAGTGTTGGACGTAGAGAGGGATGTCCTCCGGGCGTTGGCGCAGGGGAGGCACCGCCACCAGCAGTTTATTGAGACGGAAGAAGAGATCCAGACGGAACGCACCGCGCTCCGCCAACTCCTTCAGGTCCAGGTTGCTGGCGGCAATGAGCCGGAAGTTGACGTAGCGGATCGCTGTACCGCCGATGCGCTCGACTTCCCGTTCCTGAAGGACCCGCAACAGCTTACCCTGGATGGCCAGGGGCAGATCGCCGATCTCGTCGAGGAAGATGGTGCCCCCATGGGCCTGCTCGAACTTGCCCATCTGGCCCTCCCGGCGGGCGCCGGAGAAGGACCCGGGCTCGTAGCCGAACAGCTCCGACTCGGCGAGCTCCCGCGGAATCGAGGCGCAGTTGAGGCGGATGAACGGACCGTCGCCGCGCTCGCTGGCGTTGTGAATCGCGTGGGCAAACAGCTCCTTGCCGGTGCCGGTCTCGCCGCTGATCAGCACATCGGAGTCGGACGCGGCCACCTGTTCGGCCAGCTTCAGGGTGTCCTGCATCGCCTCGCTGCACCCCAGGATGTGGTCAAAGGTGTAGCGCTGCCGATGGGGCACCGCCTTGAGGCGCTTCTCGTAGTCGGCCACCCGGTCCTCCAGCACCCGCACCCGCCGGGAGAGCTTCGTCACCTCCTTGACGTCGCTGAACATGATGCTGCCCATGGCCCCGATCACCCGCCCTTCCTTGAGGATCGGGATGCGCGCAGAGACCTTGAGCTGTCCCTGGATCTCCTGCACGTGCCCCACCTCGGCCTTGCCGGTCTTGCACACCACATGGAGCCGGGAGGAGGGTATCAGCTCGGTGATGTGGCGCCCCCGGGCGCCACCTCGTTCCAGGCCCAGAAAGCGTTCGTTCTCGTGGTTCATGTAGACCACCCGGCCCTCGACATCGACCAGGATCAGGCCCTCGAAGCGGTTGTCCAGCAACATGCCCACCGCGGCGATGCTCTGCTCGGTGAAGCCATAGGGACCGAACGCCTCGCGCACCACCGTTTCCAACTCAGAGTAGTGATCCATGGTTCTCCGGTCCTCCCTCCGCCAGCCGGCCCACCTACCAGACGGCCCCGGGGAAGGTGCATGTGTGAAAGTCGCGTTCGGTGAACTTGTACATCGGCGGGGGTACCCAGCGGCGGCCCAGGATGCCGTCGTGGATGGCCCAGGAGCGGCCGCGAACCGTGCCGCCCATGGCCGGCAGGCGGAACGGGGTGCTGCCGTCCATGCGTGCGCGAAGATCACCGCCGGGTTGGAACCGCCGATGAATCTCCTCCAACTCCACCTCCTCCGAGGCATAGGTGAAGCCGTAGCGCTCGTACTGGATGGCATTGTGGTACGCCAGGGGCACGACGTTCAGGGTGTCTGCGCCGAGGCACACCGCGAACTCTTCGAGGCACCGAATCAGCGGGCGGAACATCCGCAAGCCGGGGCGAACCTGGTTGGGAGCCAGCCCATCCGCCAGGGCCCGCCTCTCCTCCGCAAGGTTGCGCTCGATGGAACCGAGGGGAATGGGTCCGCCCCGGGCATCCCGGTCCAGGTCGTAGCGCGGCTGCTCCACGTCGTTCAACGCGATCCAGGCCGCCTCCAACTTGCCGAACTGGTGGTCGGCGAGGTCCAGGGCCAGGGCTGGATCCTCCCCCTCCGGGGCGGGCCACACCTCCACCCGGAGGGTGCCCGGCCGGGGACCGGGCGACCAGCGATGAACGCCGGCTGCCTGGTTTCCCCAACGCCCCGGCTCCGGCAACCCGAAGAGCCGACGCAGCGCATCCGGTACCAGCAGGTCCAAGTGCCGTGCCATCTCTTCCACGGGCCCGTCGAGCAGTCCGGCGATGCTGGTGAAAGGGCAATGCAAACCGGGATCCTTGGCTAGGGGACGACGACCGGACGCCGCGCACGGCAACACGACGCCAAGACTCCATCCTGGAGCAGGAGGCGGCCGGGATCAAGGACTCAGGGGAAAATCACGTTGACAGGGGCGGAAGCCCGAGATATTTTACCGACCAGTCAGTAAAACACCCCTCAGGGAACCGATGCCCCCACCCCGTGACGACCGCAGAACACAGATTTTCGAAGCTGGCGCCCGCCTGTTCGCCCAGAAAGGGTACGAGCGAACCAGTCTGCAGGAGGTAGCCGACGTCCTGGGGGTGACCAAGCCCGCCCTGTACTACTACTACCGTTCCAAAGAGACCCTGCTGTTCGAGATCACCTCGTTCGTCATGGACCAAGTGCTGACCGACATCACCCAGGTGGTGGGCAGCGGGCAACCTCCCCTGGACAAGCTCCGGGACCTCATCCGCCGCTACGTCCGCTTCTTCGCACGCCACCCCTGCGAGCTCACCATCATGTCCACCCAGGTGGACAGCCTGGACTCCGAGAACCGTCAGACCATCCTGGACCGCCAGCGACAGTACCTGACCCTGGTGCGGACCATCGTCCGAGAGCTGCTCGCCCACCAGGAGGATCGAGACCTGGACGAGACGGCGGTGGCGTTCGCCCTCCTGGGGGGTATGAACTGGATCTTCAAGTGGTACGATCCCACGGGGCGGATCTCGCCAGACCGACTCGCCGACGAATTCATGGATCTCTTTTCCCACGGGCTTCCCGGCCCCCATGTGGAGTGATCGCCCATGTCCCAATTCGACCTCACCCCCGAACAGAAAGACATCCGCAACGCCGCCCGGGAGTTCGCCCGGGGAGAGTTTCCGGACCGGGCCCGGGAGGCGGACGTCACCCAGAGGTGCCCCCGGGAGCTGTACCCCATGGCCGCCGACCTGGGTTTCCAGGGGCTGTTCTTCCCCGAAGCGTACGGCGGGGCCGGGCTCGGCTACCTGGAGTTCTGCCTGGTGTCCGAAGAGTTCTGGCGGGTGGACCCGGGGCTCGGCCAGTCCCTGACCTCGATCACCTTCGGCGCGGACCTGCTGCTGCTCTACGGCACCGAGGAGCAGAAGCAGCGCACCCTGCCCCCCCTGTGCACGGGGAAGGCGATCATGGGCGCGGCGATCACCGAGGCCGACGCCGGCAGCGACATCACCGAGGTGCGCACCACCGCGGTGTTGGACGGGGACGAGTGGGTGCTCAACGGCACCAAGATGTTCATCACCAACGGCACCCTGGCCGACTTCCTCATCGTCTACTGCCTCACCGACCCGGACGCCCCGGCCCGCCACCAGCGCCACTCCTGCATCCTGGTGGAGACCGACCGCCCCGGCTACGCGGCGACCAAACTCCTGGGCAAGCTGGGCATCCGCGCCTCGGACACCGCCGAGGTGGTGCTGGACCAGGTGCGGGTACCGGCGGGCAATCTGATCGGCACCCGGGGCCAAGGGTTCCAGCAGTTCATGGAGTTCTTCAACCGCACCCGGCTGCACGTGGCCGCCCAGGGCGTCGGGGTGGCCCAAGGGGCCCTGGACAAGGCGTCGCGCCACGTGAAGAACCGAGAACAGTTCGGCAGGCCCCTGGCCGCCCTGCAGGGGGTGCAGTTCAAGATCGCCGAGATGGCCACCCGCGTGGAAGCGGCGCGCGGCCTGGTGTACCGGGCGGCGGCCCAGGTGGACGCCGGCACCATCGACCACGGCCTGATCGCCATGGCCAAGTGGTTCGCGGGAGAAACCGGGGTGCGGGTGACCGACGAAGCCCTGCAGCTGCACGGCGGCTACGGCTACCTGGCCGAGTACGACGTGGAGCGGTTCTACCGGGACGCCAAGATCGTGGAACTCTACGAGGGCACCAAGGAGGTAGAGAAGCAGATCGTGGCCCGTTGCATCCTGGGGAAGGTATGACCCGGATCTGCGACATCGACGGGGTACCCCTGGCGGAACGTCACGAACTGACGGCGTGCCTGCAGTGCGGGCGCTGCACCGGCGGCTGCCCGATGGGCCTGCGCTCGCCCCTGAACGTGCGACTCCTGCTGTACGAGGCGACCATCCGGGACGACGGCGACGCCCTGTTGGGGCGCGAGGAGGTGTGGGACTGCACCGCCTGCCGCACCTGTGCCGACCGCTGCCCGCGGGGCCTGGAGCCGGTGCAGGTGCTGCGCGACATCCGCACCCGGAAGATCGAGGGGGGGCGCATCCCCCAGTCGGTGATGGACGCCCTGGAGTCCTCCCTGAAGCACGGCAACCCCTGGGGCCGCTCGCGGATGAAGCGCACAGCCTGGGCCGAGGACACGGAGGTGCGTTCCCTGGAGGACGACCAGGAGTCCCAGCGGCTGTGGTTCGTGGGCTGTACCCTGGCCTACGACCCCCGCTGCCAGGACTCCGCCCGCGCGTTGGCCCGGGTGTTCCAGGCGGCAGAACTGGACTACACCACCCTGGGGAACGAGGAGGTGTGTTGCGGCAGCGAGCTGCTGCGGCTGGGGGAGCTGGGTTTGTTCGAGGAACTGAGCGAGACCAACCGGGAGAACTTCCGAGAACTGGGGTTCACCGAGATCGTCACCACCTCCCCCCACTGCATGAACACCTTCCGCAGCGACTACGGGTTGGAACTGCCGACCCGACACTACAGCCAGCTCCTGGCCGAGCTGGCGGCCGCAGGGAAGATCCCCTTCGGCCCCGAGACCTCCTCCCGCAGGGTGGTGTTCCACGACCCCTGCTACCTGGGCAAGCAGAACGGCGTCTACGACGCCCCCCGCGAGGTCATCGACAGCGTTCCCGGGGTCGAGCGGGTGGAGTTCGACCGCTGCCGGGAGCGCAGCCTGTGCTGCGAGGGCGGCGGCGGGCGCATGTGGCTGGAGGGCATGGGGGAAGGGGAGCGCAACGCCCAGATCCGGGTGCGGGACGCCGCCGCCCTGGGGGTGGATGCCGTGGTCACCGCCTGCCCGTTCTGCCTGCTCACCCTGGAAGACGCCCGCAAGACCGCGGGCCTGGAAGACAGCCTGGAGATCATCGACCTGGCAGAGTTGGTGGCGGGGGCTCTGGGCGGTTGAATCGCAGGAAGGGCAAAGGCTGCTTTCGGACGGGATCGCACGGATTTCACGGATGTTAAACCCAAGAGCAACATCAAAGGCGTCTTGGACAGGATTAACAGGATGAAGAACCAAGTCCTGTCGGGGTT
>JARGFW010000358.1 GCA_029211085.1 Deferrisomatales bacterium
TGGCCACGGAGGGCCGAGTGCCGTGATCGCAGGAGGCGAGGGAACGGCCGCTGGCTGCCCAGACTTCGTTGTGGATCGACAGCCGCACCACCGTGCCGCCCCCGCTGCGGCCTTCCACGGTCACCTGGCCGCCGATGATGTTGGCCCGGAACTGCATGATCTTCAGCCCCATGCCCCGGCCCCCCTCCCGCCCCTGCATCCCCGAACCGTCATCTGCCACCTCGATGACCAGGTCCGTGCCCCGGGGGCGTCCGCACACCCACAGTTGTCTTGGGTTGGCGTGCTTCACCGCGTTGTGCAGGGCCTCCTGGACGATCCGGTAGATGTGCACCGCGGTGGTGGTTTCGAGGCAGACCTCCGCGTCCCAGTCGATGACACAGGGCACCCCGAACACCGACTCCACCATGTCCACCAACTGCTCCAGACCCACGGCCAAGCCCTCTTCGACCAGGTGCACCGGCGCGAGACCCCGGGATAGGGCGCGGGTCTTGTGGATCGCCTCCGCCAGCACCCCCTGGATCTTCTCCGCCTGTTCCACCGCGCTCCCCGGGTTGGCCTGCTGTCGGCGCCGCAACACCTTGAACATCACCTCCATGCCGATCAGGTGTGGCACCAGGTCGTCGTGAAGATCCTGACCGATGCGGATGCGCTCCCGCTCGTCGGCGTCGATCACCGCCCGCTCCAGACGCTTGAACTCGGTGGCGTCTCGCAGGATCAACACGGCGCCGGCGATCGCTCCGGCGCCGTCGCGGAACGGCCCGCCGCTGACGCTGACGGTGCGCAGCGCCCCGGAGCGGGTGCAGCGCATTGTCTCCTCGGCCGAGATCGTGTCTCCTCCGAGCAGTTGGTGCATGGTGCTGCGGGACCGGGCCCGTTCCTCTGTGGGCACGAAGGAGCGCGTGGCTTCGCCGTGGAAATCCTGCAACTCCCAGCCGAACGTATGGATGAAGGCGTGGTTCAGATAGGTAACCGTCCCTTCGAGGTCGACCACCATCACCGGGTCCGGGGCCGAGGCCATCAGGGCGCGGTAGCGTTCCTCCGAGGACCGCAGTCGCCGCTCCACCGCGCGCCGTTCCCCGGACTCCCGCTCCAGTTCCGCCAGGAAGTGGTCGAAGCGCGTGGCCAGCTGGCGTACTTCGTCGTGGGTGGCGGGCGCCCGGCCAGGGGTTCCCGCCGTCCCCTCTCCCGACAGCCGGGTGGTCAGGCGGCGAATGGGGCGGGTGATCGAGTCGCTGATGCGCATCGCGGCCGCGGTACCGATCCCCAGGCAGAGCAGCGCCACCAGCACTGCCTGGCTGCGCAGTGCCTCCAGGGGTGCGAAGATCTCGTCCAGGTAGGCGGAGGAGGCCACGATCCAGTCCACCGTGGGGACGAAGTCATACACTACGATCTTCCGGCGCGGGGTCGGTTCTTCGGGGTTCTTCCACGGGTAGGTGATCTCCCCCCGACGCTTCTCCAACATCTCCTCGAGGAACGCCACCTCTCCCGTCGGGGAGCTGCCGCGGATGTTGGTGCCCCGGGGCAGCACGGGGTGGATCACCGCGGAGCCCTCCAGATCGATCACGTAGGCGTAGCCGCTGCCGACGAAGCGCAACGACTCGATGCTGTCGCGGAAGTCCTCCACCCGCACCAGGGCTTCGAACTCGGAGCGGTAGGCAGTGGCTGAGATGATCCAGTCCCAGGGCCCGAAGTAGGCCATCGACAGGGCCTTGGGCCGGGCCACCTCTTCCCCTGGGTTGCGCCACTCGTACTCGAGGTAGCCCTGTTTGCGCCGCACCTGCTCGATGACGAAGTCCACCTCGGCGAAGTTGTGGCCGCGCACGGCTGGGTCGGGGTGCACCGGGGCGGTGCCCTGGCTGTCCACGCAATACAGATAGCCGGTGCGTCCGATGGTCTGGCTGAGCAGTACCTCGGTGGCCCGGCGCCGGGCCTCGGCCTCGGAGAACTCCCCGCGGAGGGCCCGGGCATGCAGGTCCGCCACCACCGCCAGGTTGGCTTCGGCCACCGAGCGCAGGTAGTTGCGGATGGAGACGTCCACCGCGGTCTCAACCATCGTGGTGACCATGGCCGTGGCGTTGTGCAGCTCCCCGATGATCCGGGCCTCCAGGGCGCGCCGGGTCACGGTGTAGGTGAGCCACCCGGAGCCCAGAGCGAACGGCACGAACATGACCAGACAGGCGAAGAGGACCCGCGTGCGTACGGAGACGTTGCGCAGCGCGGCGAGGGGGGTAACCGATGTGCCCAAGGGGTTGTCCCGCCCGCGTCAGGTCTTCATGGGTACGGAGGGCAGGACCATGAACGTGCCGACCCCGTGGCCGCACAGTTGCCCCTGCTGGTCGAAGACCTTCGCCTCCACGATGTCTTGGCGCTTGCCGGATTGCATCGGGTACCCCACCGCCCGAAGCTCGGTTCGCGCAGCCGGCTTGAGGAAGTGGACCGACATCTCCGAGGTGGTGATCCAACACTGCCCGTCATGCCGCACCGCCGAGGTGAACCACGCCGCCGTGTCGAGCAGGGTCATGTAGACCCCACCGTGGGTTCCCTGGAGCGCGTGATCCAGCCCCGGGTTGTAGGGCAGAACGACCACCGCGCGGTCCTCTTCGTCGAAGTGCAGGCGCATGCCGAAGGTCTTGGCGATCGGCGCGCCGTCGTTGAAAAACGTTTCGAGCTGGTCCCTGCGGCTCATCCGGCGCCTCTCGTGGTGTGGTGGGTCGGCCTCTGGCACAAGCATCGGGCGCAAGGCAAAAGCGGTTCTTGGAAGGATTGACAGGATGTACAGGATTGGAACGTAAGTACCAGATCTTTTGATTCACAAGATCCGTGAGATCCGTGAAATACAGTCGAAAATAGAACTTGGCGTAGAAATTCGAAACCGAAGGACCACTTCTTGGACAGGATCACACGGATTGTGCGATTTTGAAACCAAGACTGAAAAGGCCTTTGCCATTCCATCCCGTAAATCTCGTTGATCCCGTCCAACATAAGAGCTTAGCCGTTGACCTTGCCGTCGGTCCTGATTTCTCCCCGGGCCCTAGTACAGCGCCTCGATCTCGGCGGTGTACTTCTCGTAGATCTTCGAGCGGCGGATCTTCATGGTCGCGGTCATTTCGTCGTCATCGTGGTCCAGTTCCTTGGTGAGCAGGTGGAACTTGCGCACGTTGCCAACCGGGGCCAGTGTGGCGTTGGCCTTCTTCACCTCCTCGGCGACCAGTTTCAACACCTCTCCGTTCTCTGCCAGGCTGCGGAAGGTGGTGAACGCGATGCGGCGCTCCTCGGCCCAGGCCGAGACGGTCTCCAGGTCGATCTGGATCAGCGCCGAGACGAACTTGCGCCGGTCGCCGATGACGATGCACTCCTTGATGTAGGGGCTCGCCTTGACGGTGTTCTCGATCTCCGA
>JARGFW010000359.1 GCA_029211085.1 Deferrisomatales bacterium
AGCCCCAGGCGAGCGCTGCGAGCACGCGCCCTTGACCGTAGACCAGATACTTCACGTGCTCGCCCACCGGTTGGGTGTAGCCGAGGTAGTGGTGATGCTCGATGAGGCTGTTGAACACCGTGTTGATCGCCACACTATCCGTCATTGAACTGCGGGAGGATTTTCAGAATGAGTTGACCAGGCAGGTCTGATTCTCGGATTATTCGGGGCGGTCCGGATGGGACTGGTACCGGTGGGTGGAAATGAAGTGGGCGGAGAGTTTCACGAGAACTCTCCGCCCTTTTTCCCTTGGGCCATGCAGCCCACAAACAAGGTGATCCAATGATATGGCAAGTGGCGGTGGAACTCAACGCGGTGTTCGCGTTGGGCCGTGATTACCCGTGGCCGCGCCCTGAGGGGTGCCTGCGGTGCGGGGGTTGCCGTGTGTGGGGCCATGGGTTTGTGGGGCGTTACTTCGATGGCTTCGATGCGCGCGTGCTGCTGCGCTGTTATCGGTGCCCGCAGTGTCGCTGCGTGATGACGCCGCGGCCGGCGGGCTACCTGCGTCGGGTCCATGCGGCCGTGGCTTGGATCCGCGATGAGCTCGGCCACCGGTTGGCGCATGGCCGGTGGCGGCACTCGCCCGCTCCACGGATGCGCCACTGGCTGTGCAATCTGCGTCGCCACGCGATGGCCCGGTTGGGCTGGACAGCGCCGCACGAACTTCTGGCGGCCTTCGACCGCTTGCTCGCCGCAGGCGTGGTGGCGGTGGGGCGTATGCCATCCAAACCGGCAACGCGAGCGCCGCGTTGCCACCCCAGTGTTCTCTGCCGCTGACGTACCGGTTCTCCTCGGCATAGGTTTGCGCGCATCGCAAACCAGGTACACCGAGGAGGAATGGCATGACCGAAGAGCTCAAACAGCAGGTGGCGGTCTTCCGGTTTGGCGTCATCCACGAGTTCATTGGTTCGACCCGGCTGGATCACGGGGAGAAGGAGGCCCTGCTGCGGGACAAGTGCGCCCGCAAGTGGGAGATCCCGGGTTCCACCCGCACCCGCATCAGCCGCAATACGATCCTGCGTTGGGTGCGCACCTATCTTGGCCACGGTAGCCGGCTTGAAGCCCTTTGTCCGCGGGGGCGTGCCGACACCGGCCAGTCCCGCGTCATCGATGAAGAGACGGGGCTCGCGCTCCTGGCGCTGCGGCGCGAGTGCCCCCGACTGCCGGTGCCAGAGCTCTTGCGCTTGTTCCAAGAGCGCCAGGCCAGCGCAGAGCTGGGGCCGAGTCTGTCCACGGCCTACCGCTTCCTCCACCAGCACAACCTCATGGTCCCCGCCGGTGCGGGCCCGGAGGATCGCCGGAAGTTTGAAGCCGAGCTCCCCAACGACCTGTGGCAGAGCGATGTGATGCACGGGCCGCTGGTACGGGTGGGCGAGACGCGCCGCAAGAGCTACCTCATCGCCTTTCTCGACGACCACTCGCGGCTCATCCCCCACGGGGCGTTCTATCCCTCCGAGGGGCTCGCCCATTTCTTGGAGGCGTTTTCCCAGGCCCTATCGAAACGGGGCCTACCCCGCAAGCTCTACGTGGACAACGGCGCGGCCTTCCGCTCCCGCCAGCTTGCCCACACCGCGGCGGCGCTGGGCATCGCGCTCGTCCACGCCCGGCCCTACCGGCCCCAGGGCAAGGGGAAGATCGAACGATTTTTCCGCACCGTCCGGTCCCAGTTCTTGCCGGGCTTTGCCGGCCAGGATTTGGACGAGCTCAACCGCGCCTTCGCGCTGTGGCTCACCGAGATCTACCACCCGCGCGTGCACTCCTCCACCGGCCAGAGCCCGTTTGCCCGCTTCACGTCCCGCATGGAGTGTCTGCGCGCCGCCCCCGGTGACTTGCGCGATTACTTCCGCAAAACCGTTCGGCGCCGGGTCAACAAGGACCGCTCCGTCACCGTCGACAAGCGCCTGTTCGAGGCCCCCGTGGCCCTCATTGGCAAGCAGGTCGAAATCCTCTACCACCCCGAGAGCCCAGAGCTCGTGGAGATCCGCTGCGGCCAACAGGCCTGGGGGGTGCACCGCGCGCTGGATCTGCATGTCAACAGCCGCGTCACCCGCACCCGCAACGGCACCATCGCCGTGCATGCCGACCCCACCCCCTGTGATGGGGGTAAGCTCTGGGAGGGCGCCTGATGGAAACCGCCTACCGCCAGTTCTTTGCCCTGACCCACGAACCGTTTGCCGCCGACGTCGCCCGCACCGACATCCTGGTCACCCCCGCCGTCGCGGCGGTCCAGGACCGCATCCACTACGCCATGCGCCTGGGCGCCCTGGCGCTGGTTACCGGCGAGATCGGCAGCGGCAAGTCGACCGCGCTGCGCTACGCGCTGGGCGGCTTACACCCCTCGGAATACCGGGTCTTGGCCGTCACCGCCTCTGCGGGCTCCATCCTCGAGCTCTACCGCCAAATCCTCGCAGCCCTCGGTCACGACCCGGCCGGTAGCTCCCGCGCCCGCATGACCCACACCATCCACGGCGAGGTGCTCGAACTGGTGAAGGGCAAGAAGATGAAAACCGTGCTCGTCATCGACGAGGCCTCGCTGTTGCGCCTGGAGGTCTTTGCCGAACTCCACACGCTGACCCAGTTCGAGCACGACTCCAAACCCTATCTGCCCATGGTGCTCGCCGGCCAGGCCAACCTCATCGACCACCTGCGCTATCGCACCGGTCTGGCGCTGGCCAGCCGCGTGGTCGCCCGCAGCCACCTCAAAGGGATCGACCAGAAGACCATGGAGGACTATCTGCGCCACCACCTCGCCCTGGCCGGGGTGGAGCGCATGCTCTTCGATGCGGCCGCCGTCACCGCCATCCACCAAGGCTCCGGAGGGCTGTTTCGCAAGGCCAACCATCTCGCCCGTGGTGCCCTGGTTGCCGCTGCCCACCACAAAGCTCCCCTGGTATGTGCCGAACATGTGCGCCTCGCCGCCACCGAACTGTGCTGATCCGCACCCCCGAAGGAGAACGCCATGAACATCTACGAAGACGCCCGCCTCGAGCAAACCCTGGAAACCCTCTCCGACCAGATCGGTCTACTCGTGATTGACCTCCTCATCGCCGGCCTCCAGCAGGCCCGCAGACAAACGCATATCTTTCAGGAATTCGCAGAGGCCAAGGCCGAGACCGCAAACCAAGACCGCCCGTTCTAGCCCCAACAGATGTCCCCCACAGCATGACGGGGCCCCCAAAGGCCCCGTCACTCTTTCTCCCATTCTGTTGAAAATGCCCCAGATAATCAGGCAATCCGCGTCTATTCATTGTGACGAACAACACCAGCAACTTTCGCATTCGCACCAGGTTGTACGCTGCGCTGTTCAGGGTGAACAT
>JARGFW010000065.1 GCA_029211085.1 Deferrisomatales bacterium
ACTGGCTGGGCACCGACGACCAGGGCCGCGACGTGACCGCGCGGCTGATCTACGGCTTCCGCATCTCGGTGCTGTTCGGCCTCGCCCTCACCCTGTTCAGCTCGGTCGTGGGGGTTGCGGCAGGGGCGGTGCAGGGCTACTTCGGCGGCCGGGTGGACCTGTACTTCCAGCGCTTCATGGAGGTGTGGTCGGGGCTGCCCACCCTCTATCTGCTCATCATCCTGGCCAGCGTGGTGGAGCCCAACTTCTGGTGGCTGCTGGGGCTGATGCTGCTGTTCAGCTGGATGAGCCTGGTGGGGGTGGTGCGCGCCGAGTTCCTGCGGGTGCGCAACTTCGACTACGTGCGCGCGGCCCGGGCCCTGGGGGTGGGCGACACGGCGATCATGTTCCGCCACATCCTGCCCAACGCCATGGTCGCCGCCCTGACGTTCCTGCCGTTCATCTTGAACGGCTCTATCACCACCTTGACCGCCCTGGACTTCCTGGGGTTTGGCCTGCCCCCGGGTTCGGCGTCCCTGGGGGAACTGCTCAACCAGGGCAAGAACAACCTCCAGGCCCCCTGGCTGGGCATCGCCGCGTTCGCCGTGCTGGCGGTGATGCTGAGCCTGCTGATCTTCATCGGCGAGGCGGTGCGGGACGCGTTCGACCCGCGGAAAACCGAAAGGTAGAGGCAACGGCTGTTTTTGGACAGGATCACACGGATCGCGCGGATGGAAACCCGAAACCAAGGCTTGGTCGCACTTCGCCCTTGCCTTTCGATCCGTGAAATCCGTGTGATCCTGTCAAAACATGTATTGGAATTCCAAGTGCTTGAGACTTTTCAGTTCATGCGTTTTATCCCATCCGATGAGATGGCGATTACCCAATGAGCGATAACCGGTTGCTTGAGATCCGCGACCTGCACGTGACCTTCGGGGAAGGGCCGGACGAGGTCCGCGCGGTGCGCGGGGTGTCGTTCTCGGTGGGGCGCGGGGAGACCGTGGGACTGGTGGGGGAGAGCGGTTCGGGCAAGTCGGTGACCGCCCTGTCGGTACTGCAGTTGCTGCCCTACCCCCTGGCCCGCCACCCCGGGGGCAGCGTGCAGTTCTACGGCCAGCACGAGAGCGGGGAGGAACTGCTGGGGGCCCCCGCCCGGCGCCTGCAGGAGGTGCGCGGTGCCCGAATCGCGATGATCTTCCAGGAGCCCCTGAGTTCACTGAACCCCCTGCACTCGGTGGAGAAGCAGATCAACGAGGTTCTGCTGCTCCACCGCAAACTAGGCCGGCGACAGGCCCGGGAGCGGGTGGTGGAACTGCTGGAACTGGTGGGCCTGCCCGAGGCGGTGGAGCGGCTGGGCGCCCTGCCCCACGAGTTCTCGGGCGGCCAGCAGCAGCGCATCATGATCGCCATGGCGCTCGCCAACGAGCCGAATCTCTTGATCGCCGACGAACCCACCACGGCCCTGGACGTCACCGTGCAGGCGCAAATATTGGAGTTGCTGCGGAGCCTCAAGGCGCGGCTGGGCATGGCCCTGCTGCTGATCACCCACGACCTGGGCATCGTGCGCGCCATGACCGACCGGGTGTGCGTGATGCGGGACGGCGAGATCGTCGAACAGGGGGCGGCGAAGACCCTGTTCCGCTCGCCCCAACACCCCTACACCCGGGAGCTGTTGGCCGCGGAGCCCAAGGGGCGTCCGGACCCCGCCGACAGGGATGCGGAGCCCCTGCTCCAGGGCCGGGACCTCAAGGTGTGGTTCCCGGTGAAGGCCGGGGTGATCCGCCGGACGGTCGATCACGTGAAGGCGGTGGACGGCATCTCCCTGACGGTGCAACAGGGCCAGACCCTGGGGGTGGTGGGGGAGAGCGGTTCCGGCAAGTCCACCTTGGGCCGGGCCCTGCTGCGCCTGGAACAGAGCACCGGGGCGATCACCTTCGGCGGCCGCGACCTGCAGCAACTCGGCACCCGGGCCATGCGCCCCCTGCGCCGGGAGCTGCAGATCGTGTTCCAGGACCCGTTCGGCTCGCTGAGCCCGCGCATGTCCGTGGGGGAGATCGTGGGAGAGGGTCTGGCGGTCCACAACCGCGGTGGCAGCGCCGCGGAGCGACGGGCGGTGATCGGCCGCGCCCTGGAGGAGGTGGGACTGGAGGTGGGCATGCAGGAGCGCTACCCCCACGAGTTCTCCGGGGGCCAGCGCCAACGCATCGCCATCGCCCGGGCCCTGGTACTCCAACCCCGCTTCCTGGTGTTGGACGAGCCCACCTCGGCCCTGGATGTGTCGGTGCAGGCCCAGATCGTGGAACTGCTCCGCGATGTGCAGCGCCGCCACGGCCTCACCTACCTGTTCATCAGCCACGACCTCAAGGTGGTGCGCGCCCTGGCCCACCACGTGCTGGTGATGCGCCACGGCAAGGTCGTGGAACACGGCCCGGCCGAGCAGGTGTTCGACGCCCCCCAGCAGGCCTACACCCGCACCTTGATGGCGGCGGCGTTCGAGTTGCGGGCCGAGGTGTAGACGGGGCTATTGCGCACGGCGATCTTCAATTCTCAACCACGGAACCCGAACCCATGCCCGATCCCCAGCGCATCTACCTGATCGACGGCTCTTCCTACATCTACCGGGCCTACTACGCCATCCGCCGTCTGAGCAACTCCAAAGGGTTCGCCACCAACGCGGTGATGGGCTTCACCAACATGCTCCTCAAGGTGGTGCGCGACGAGAAGCCCGACGGTGTGGTGGTGGTGTTCGACGCCAAGGGGCCCACCTTCCGCAAGGACATGTACAGCGAGTACAAGGCCAACCGGGAGGCGATGCCCGAGGACCTGGTGCCGCAGATCCCGTTCATCAAGGACGTGGTGCGGGGGTTCCGCATCCCGGCCCTGGAGCTGACGGGGTACGAGGCCGACGACATCATCGCCACACTGACGGACCAGTGCCTGGCCGCCGGGGCGGAGGTCGTGGTGGTCACCGGGGACAAGGACCTGATGCAGCTCGTCGGCCCCCGGGTGCGCCTGCTGGACACCATGAAGGACAAGGTCACCGGGCCCGAACAGGTGGTGGAGCGCTTCGGAGTGGAGCCCGCCCGGGTGGTGGAGGTGCTGGGCCTCGCCGGGGACACCTCCGACAACGTGCCCGGGGTACCGGGCATCGGCGAGAAGACCGCCTCGGCCCTGATCCAGGAGTTCGGCAGCATCGAGAACCTGCTCGCCAACCTGGACCAGGTCAAGAGCGCCAAGCGCCAGGAGAGCCTGCGCACCTACGCCGAACAGGCGCGCCTGAGCCGCCGCCTGGTGGAGTTGGTGCACAATGTGCCGGTGGCGTTCGCCCTGGCCGACACGGCCCTGGAAGAGCCGGACAACGCAGCCCTCACGGCGATCTTCACCGAGTTGGAGTTCGGCCGCCTGCTGCAGGAGTTCTCGGTGCAGGCGCGCACCACCGGCGAGGGCTACCACGCGGTGCTCACCCCGGAGGATCTGGCGGAGCTGGTGCGGCGCCTGGAGGCGTCCGACGGATTCGCGTTCGACACCGAGACCACGGGTCTGGACGCCACCCGGGTAGACCTGGTGGGGTTGAGTTTTGCGGTGCAGCCCGGCGAGGCGTGGTACGTGCCGGTGGCCCACCACTACCTGGGGGTTCCGGCCCAGTTGCCCCGCCAGAAAGTGCTCGACGCCCTGCGCCCACTGCTGGAGGATCCGGACCGACCCAAGACCGGCCAGAACGTGAAATACGACGCCCTGGTGCTGCGCCGCGCCGGCATCACCCTGCGCGGCGCGGCGTTCGACACCCTGCTGGCTTCCTACCTGTCCCGTCCCGGGGCCCGCTCCCACTCCATGGACGCCCAGGCCTCGGAACTGCTGGGACACCAGTGCATCACCTACAGCGAGGTCACCGGCACCGGCCGCAACCGGATCGGCTTCGCGGAGGTGGAGGTGGAAAAGGCCACGGTGTACGCGGCGGAGGACGCCGACATCACCCTGCGCCTGCGCCATTGCCTGGAGCCCCTGCTGGTCGAAACGCAGCAAACGGCCTTGTTCCAGGAGGTGGAGATGCCCTTGATGGAGGTGCTTACCGAGATGGAGTGGGCGGGGGTGCGGGTGGACCCCGGGGTGCTAGCGGGGCTCAGCGAGGAGATGACCGACAAACTGGCGACCCTGGAGGAGGAGATCCACTCCCTGGCCGGGGTGGCGTTCAACGTGGCTTCACCGAAGCAACTCGGCGAGGTGCTGTTCGAGACCCTCAAACTGCCCCGGGGCAAGAAGACCAAGACCGGCTGGTCCACCGACGTGGAGGTGCTGACCCGCCTGGCCGAGGACAACCCGGTGGCCGCCAAGGTGCTGGAGCACCGCTCCCTGGCCAAGCTCAAGGGCACGTACAGTGATGCCCTGCCCAAACTCATCCACAGTGACACCGGGCGCATCCACACCTCGTTCAACCAGGCGGTGACCGCCACCGGACGGCTCTCCTCCAGCGACCCCAATCTCCAGAACATCCCCATCCGCACCGAGGAGGGGCGGCGCATCCGCGAGGCGTTCATCCCCGGGGACGGCTGTGTGCTGGTGAGCGCCGACTATTCCCAGGTGGAACTGCGCATCCTCGCCCACGTGGCCGGGGAGAAGACCCTGCGGGCAGCGTTCGCCGCCGGCGAGGACATCCACAGCCGCACCGCCAGCGAGATCTTCGGGGTGTTGCCGGGGCTGGTGTCCCCCGACCAACGGCGCAGCGCCAAGACCATCAACTTCGGCATCATCTACGGCATGAGCGCGTTCGGCCTGTCCAAGGCCCTGGACATCGGCCGCAAGGAGGCCCAGACCTACATCGACGGTTACTTCGCCCGCTACCCCGGGGTGCTCGGCTACATGGAGCAGGCGGTGGCCGAAGCCCGGGAGAAACTCTACGTGACCACCCTGCTGGGCCGCCGCTGCGCCGTACCGGAGATCCACAGCAAGAACCCCAACATCCGCGGCTACGCCGAGCGCAACGCCATCAACTATCCCATCCAGGGCTCCGCCGCGGACCTCATCAAGGTGGCCACGGTACGGGTGTTCCGCCGCCTGCGGGCCCAGGGGCTGGCCGCCCGGCTCGTGCTGCAGGTCCACGACGAACTGGTCCTGGACGTGCCCGAGGCCGAGGTTGACGCGGTGACCGCCCTGGTACGGGAAGAGATGGAAGGGGCGGCAGCGCTCAGCGTCCCGCTGGTGGTGGACGTGGGCACGGGCGCCAACTGGCGCGAAGCCCACTGACCCAAGGCAGCAAGGCGGTCGGCGATCCGCGTTCCGCGCCAAGCGTTGTTGGCCCATGGCGGATCGCTGACCGCCCCTGGCTGACAGCTCGTGCCTCAAGAAGTATCCTTGGGGGCACCAGCACAGCCCCTCCCCCACCTTGCGCCGCCCCGCGGCCCCGAACGAGGAGCCACCATGACCTCCCTGCCCCCCAGCCTCTACTACCGCAAGAAATACCAGGGGCTGATCGGCGTGCGCTCCAAGATGCCGATCCGCGACACCTCGGTACTGTCCCGGCTGTACACCCCGGGGGTGGGGGCGTGCTGCCTGGCGATCGCCGACGACGAGCTGGCCAGTTTCGACCTCACCTGCCGCGGTGACAACGTGGCCCTGGTCACCGACGCATCGTCCCTCTACGGGCTGGGGCAGGTGCCGGCCCTGGCCGCCCTGCCCATGCTCGAGGCGCGCTCGGTGATCTTCAAGACCTTCGCCAACATCGACGCCTTTCCCGTGCCGATCTCGACCCACGACGTGGACCACATCACCGAGATCGTCCGCATGCTCACCCCCACCTTCGGCGGCATCGTCATCGACGACGTCAAGTCGCCGGGCTGCTTCGCCATCGAGAACCGCCTGCGCCGGGCGCTGCACATCCCGGTGCTCGACAGCGACCAGCACGCCACCGGCATCATCGTCGGGGCGGGCCTGACGAATGCCCTCAAGGTCGTGGGCAAGAACCTCGCCGAGGTGCGCATCGTGGTGGGGGGCGCGGGCAGTTCGGCGGTGGGCACGGTGCGCCGCCTGCTCAACCTGGGGGCCCGCAACATCGTCATGTGCGACACCAGCGGCGCGATCTACCGCCAGCGGCTGGAGAACATGAACTGGGTCAAGGCACTGATGTCCCGGCGCACCAACCTGGACCAGCAGCGCGGCAGCCTGGAGCAGGTGATCCGAGGCGCCGACGTGTTCATCGGCCTGTCCGTCCCGGGCACCGTGTCAGCCGCGATGGTGCGCTCCATGGCGGCCCGGCCGATCGTGTTTGCCCTGGCCCTGCCCACTCCGGAGATCGGCCCCGAAGAGGCGGAAGCGGGCGGCGCGGCGGTGTACGCCTGCGGAAGTTCCGTGCACCCGGTGCAGATCCGCTCCTCCATCGTCAGCCCCGGGTTCATGCGCGGCTGCCTGGACGCCCGGGTCCACGACATCAACAACGCCATGTTCAACGCCGCGGTGGGCGCCATCGCCGGCATGGTACCCGCATCCAAGCTCTCGGCCCTGCGCATCCTTCCCGACCCCCTGGACCTGGCCCTGGCGCCGACCCTCGCCGACGCGGTGGTCCAGGCCGCGGCGGCGACTGGGCTTGCGGCGGTGACCCCGGAGCCCGGCGCCTCCGGCCGGCGGCTGCGCCGGTACCTCTACGAAGGTGCAGGTGCCTGGTACGATTCCTCGCCCCATGCCAAGATCCACCGCGGCGCCGGGGTGGAGGAAGAGTCTCTGGAGCTCCACCGCAAGTACCAGGGCTGCGTGGAGATCGTGGCCAAGATACCCCTGCGCGACGAGCACATCTTCGTCGATTTGTACTCCCCAAAGGCCGCGGTGGACCCCGCTCGAGAGATCATCGCCGACCCGGCGGTGGCCTACGAATACACCGCCAAACGCAACCTGGTGGGGGTGGTGTCCGACGGCTCGGCGGTGCTCGGCTTCGGCAACATCGGCCCCTGGGCGGCCCTGCCGGTGATGGAGGGCAAAGCGATCCTGTTCAAGACCTTCGGCGGGGTAGAGGCCTACCCCCTTTGCCTGGCCACCCAGCAGGTGGACGAACTGGTCGCAGCGGTCAAGGAGCTGTCGCCTGCCCTGGGCGGCATCAATCTGGAAGACATCGCTGCTCCGCGCTGCTTCGAGGTGGAACGTAAGCTGCAAGACCTGCTGGACATCCCGGTGTTCCACGACGACCAGCACGGAACCGCGGTGGTGACCCTGGCCGGACTGATCAACGCCCTCAAACTGCGGGCCACACCCCTGGAGGCGGTGCGCATCGTGGTCAACGGCGCCGGCGCCGCGGCCCTGGCCTGCACCCGCCTGCTGGTCGATGCCGGAGCCCGGGACATCGTCGTGTGCGACACCCGCGGCGCCCTGTACCGCGGCCGCAAGGCGGGCATGAACCCCTACAAGTCCGAGGTCGCCGCCCTCACCAACCCCAAGAAACGCAAGGGCACGGTGCAGGAGGTGATCGCCGGTGCCGATGTGTTCCTGGGGCTGTCGGTTGCCGGGGCCCTGACCCCGGAGATGGTGCGCAGCATGGCCGAGCGCCCGGTGATCTTCGCCATGGCCAACCCGGTGCCGGAGATCCTCCCCAAGGAGGCCAAGCAGGCCGGGGCCTTCATCGTGGCCACCGGGCGCAGTGACTTTCCCAACCAGGTGAACAACTGCCTGGCGTTCCCGGGCATCTTCCGGGGCGCCCTGGACGTGGGGGCCAGCCGCATCAACGAGGCGATGAAAGTGGCCGCCGCCCACGCCATCGCCGGGGCCCTGGACGACGCCGACCTGCGACCCGAGCGCATCATCCCCGACGCCATGGATTTCAGCGTGCCGCCCCGGGTGGCGGAGGCCGTGGCCCAGGCCGCGGTAAAAAGCGGCGTGGCCCGGCACCCGGCGGAGCCGGGCGAGGTGGGGCGGCGCCTCACCGACTACATCTACGAAGAAAAACTCGAGGGCGAGTGGGCCGGAGATCAGGGTGGTCTGGCCTGCCTGTTGCCCGAGACAGGGGCCATTTGACCCGATCCCCCGCAAGGTAGCACCCCAAGCTCGACCCCCAGCCCGAGACGGTGCCGCACCGCACCTCTCCCTACAAAGTCCGTATCGGGCTCCCTCCCCTGCTCCGCTTGGACGGCGCTGATCTTGCCCCGCCCTTGGGCCGAGGTTCGCCGTCTCTTCCCTTCAGGGTCGCCCCCAGAAGAGGAACCCTTGAGCGAGTCCCCCGCAGGTCCTCCAATCCACAGCTAAACCGTTACTTATCTTCCTCGGTTGTACAGGTTGATTCGGCCTATCTCTGATCTATTGTTCGCGCGTCCTATGCAAGGTTTTCCATGGCTTAGGATGGAACAAAAGTTCACGGGATCCTTAAGGAAAGTGGTTTATCGGCCGAAACATAGTCACGGGCTTTGCCCGGTGAGAATACCCTGAGGAAACCCTGGCTGTACCACTGAAAATCCGGACCCGTGGCCTGCGACCGGAGCGACAATAGGGAGTGCCCATGATGGCGGACGACAAGGCAGACGGCACCGACGCCCCGGGCAGCGCCGTGGCCACCGAGTGGACGGTGTGGCAAGCGCCGGAGATCCGGGCGGCACTCCTCGATCGGCTCGCGGCCCAAGGTGCGCTGGAACTCGACCTCGGGGCCGTGACCGAAGTCGACCTGCTGGGACTGCAACTCCTGTGCTCGGCCCACCGGACGGCAAGCGCCCGGGGCCAGGAGTTTCGGGTGAGCCGATGGTCTGCGGCGTTCGAACCGGTGATCGAGTCCGCGGGTCTCCCCCGTCACCAGGGGTGCCGTGACGGGTGTCTGTGGATCCGGGGAAGCCACGGATGAGGAGGACACCTCAGGCGGCCGAGACGCTCACCCAGTCACCTGTCCGTGGGTGGAAAGACCGCGGTACACGGTGTGACGCCCGCCGATGAGGACGAGATCCAGTGTTTTTGTGCCCGCCCAATAAGTGTCAGCCACCCATACTGGTAGCAGGTCTCGTCGCGGGCCAGGCCCGGCCGTCTTCGGCCGTATTGGCAACTGCGCCCATGGGCGATACGCAGAGCCAGCCAGCGGACCATGGCTTCGGAACCCATTCCCCTCTTCTCCTTGATGGCTGGGTCGCCGGGCTCGAGGAGGCGGCGCGGCGCATCCTCGAGTTCGTCGCCGACTCAGATCGGGAGTTCGTGGCGTTCGGCGCCCTCCTTCAAGACTGCCTGGTCCGGGCCCGGCGCCTTGCGAAAGCGGCGGCCGAGGCCGTGGATCTCGGGTCCGGCGCAGCGATCCAAAACGCACTGAGACAGCTCCCCGAGCACATTGCGGCGTTGGAGAAGCAGACGGGGGCGAACTGCGAGGTGGTCGAGAAGATGGGTGGCCGGTCCCAGCAGGCCGTGGAGGCGCTGCAACAGATTTCCGCTTCACGCGGCGATTTCCAGCGCTCGGCACGATCCCTGCGCAATTTGGGCATCGCCACCCTCATGGAAAGTGCCCGACTGGGAGCGGACGGCAGCGGTTTCGCCACAGTGGCGAAAGAAGTACAAAAACTCGGAGCGATGGTAACGGACCGGTTCGTCGCGGTGCACAATCGCTCCAACGGGTTGGAGGATGAACTGTCGGGAGCCCTCGCCTCGGTATTGACCACCCAGACGACCCAACAGGAAGGTCTCGCAAAGGCACTGTCCCGACTCCGCGCCGGCTCCAGGGACCTCCTGCGGGTCAACTGTCTGGCCCGCGACGCCTCGGCAGCGCTGGCGTGCCGGTCCGAGGAACTTTCGACCAGCGTTTCCGGAATTGTCTCCGCTCTGCAGTTTCAAGACATCACTCGGCAGCGCTTCGAGCACGTGCACGAGAGTCTTGCCGTTCTCCTCCGCGAACTGCGTGCCGCCCCGGAGGAGACTCCCGACGGCGGCTCAATGGAAACGACCGCTGCGCTGGTGGGGATCGTCACCTCCATGCAGATGACTCAAATACGCAGTGCGGAGGAAGAGTTTGCCGAGGCCCTCGCCGACATTTGTCAGCGGTCGGTGGATGTCGCGTCCGGCGTCGGCGCGATGTGGTCAGAAGTAGAGGAGTTCGACACGGCGGACACCGGGGACCGTGCGCCAACCCTGGAACAACTGGGGGCGAACCTCGCGTCGGTGGTCGAACTCGTGCAGCAGGTGGCCGAGGGAAACAGCCAGATTTTCGCAGTGCTGACCGCGGCGGCCCGAACTGCCGGGGAGATCACCGGCTACGTCGAGGATATAAACGCGATCGGAGAGGAGCTGGATCTCGTCGCAGTCAACGCCATCATTCGTTCGTCCCGTGCCGGGGGGCAAGCACGCCCCCTAGCCGTCATAGCCCGCCAGATCCAGCGCGAGGCAGCAGAGGCCCGGCGGACCACGACGCGTGTTTCCAGATCGCTTCGGGTGGTGGGAGCCGTCGCCCGGGAACTCGAGGAAATGTCCGAACGCTTCGCTGCCGCTGCCCGACAGGAGGCAGCCGAGACCCTGGAGGAACTTCAGAATCTCGTCTCCACCGTGCAACAGGTAGAGCGAAGGATCGAGGATCTGCGCGCCGACCTACGATCCGAAGCCGGCCAACTCGGGGAGACGCTTGGGACCGTGTCGGAGGGGGTCAAGCGGAACGCACAGGTGCAGGACATGGTCCCCGTGGTCACCCGCCACCTTGCGGCGATCGCCCAGGAGGCAGCCGCCCTGGCTCCGGGAAGCGCCGGTGAGGAGCCTTCCCTTGTACTCGATGAACTGGCTTCCCACTACACCATGGAGTCGCAGCGCGAAATCCACCGCATGCTGGCCGACCACGTACCGTGCGGTCATCCCGCCGCGGTACCCGAACTGCCGCATCACGGCGCGGGCGAAGTGGACCTGGGAGATAACGTGGAGCTGTTCTAATGGCTGTCAAAACGATTCAGCCCCAGATGGAAGCCGCCGGGAGTGCCCCATGGTCGAGCTTCCCCGCGGGTCTTGCCGCCCAGCATGCAGGTGATGCCAAACGCCCGAGTCAGAGGCTCCAGGAAGTGCGCGCCTCGATCACCTCCCTGCAGCGCCTGGGCGCCGCGGCGGGGCTCATCCGCCAGCAACTCTGTCGCCAAGGAGGCGCGTTGTGAGCAAGGTCATCATGACCGTGGACGACTCGGCCAGCATCCGCCAGGTGGTGAGTTTCACCCTGAAAGAAGCCGGCTACCAGGTGGTCGAGGCGGTGGATGGCAAGGACGCCTTGAGCAAACTGAACGGCTCCCCCGTCCACATGGTACTCACCGACCTCAACATGCCGATCATGGACGGCATCGAGCTGATTCGTTGCCTGCGGGCCAATCCGGCCTACAAGTTCATCCCCATCGTAATGCTCACGACCGAGTCGCAGGCGGAGAAGAAGCAGCAGGGCAAGGCCGCCGGCGCCACCGGATGGATCGTCAAGCCGTTCCAGCAGGCCCAGCTCCTGGGTGTGGTCAAGAAGGTGCTGGGATGAGGTTGCTCGTCGCCTCGACGCTCTAAGGAGAAGAGATGTCCATAGATGCCCATCGCGAAACCTACAAACAAGAAGCGTCTGAGCTCTTGGCCGATCTCGAGGAAGCCCTCCTGGAACTGGAGCAGACCCCCGACAACCCCGACCTGGTGGGCCGGGCCTTCCGAGCCATGCACACCATCAAGGGCTCGGGAGCCATGTTCGGCTTTGACGACGTCGCCGCTTTTACCCACGAACTGGAGACAACCTTCGACCGGGTCCGCAACGGCGAACTCCGGGTCACCAAACAACTGGTGGACGTGGGGCTCGCGTCCAAGGATCACATCCGCACCCTGCTCGACGGGTCTGGGGACGCGGCGACAGGGCAGACCCTGCTATCGCGCCTGCACGGGATCCTAGGGGCCGCCACCGGGAACCCCGCCGCTTCCCGCGGTGCGCCCGAGGCCCGCCCGAAGCCCACCCCCGGGGACCACCCCGTCACCTATCGGATTCGCTTCCGGCCCGCCCCGGACCTGTTCGCCACGGGGACAAACCCGCTCCTGCTCCTGGACGAGCTCCGCTCTCTCGGGGCCTGTCAGGTGGTTGCCCAGACCGATGCGATACCGGCGATCGAAGACCTCAACCCACAGGCCTGCTACGTCTACTGGGACGTGATTCTGACCACCGACCAGGGGCAAGACGCCATTCGGGACGTGTTCATCTTTGTCGAGGACGATAGCGAGGTGCGTATCGAAGCCGTCGACGACGGGGACGCCAGCGCCGGAGAGGTGGACTACAAAAAACTCGGCCACATCCTGGTGGAGCGCGGCGACCTCACCGTCGAGGCCATGGAGGAAGCCCTCCACGGGCAGAAGCGCTTCGGGGAAATTCTGGAGGAAAAGGCGATCGTCCCCTCCAGCAAGGTCACGTCGGCGCTCGCCGAACAGCAGGCCGTGCGCCAGGCCCGGCAACAGCGGGAGGCCGCCGAGGCGGCGGCGAGCGTACGGGTCCCGGCGGCCAAGCTCGACACCCTCGTCGACCTGGTGGGGGAGCTGGTGATTGCCCAGGCGCGTCTGACCCAGACTGCCGCCACTGCCGATAGACCCGAACTGCTTGCCATCGCCGAGGAAGTGGAGCGGCTTTCGGGGGAGCTGAGGGACACCACGCTGAACATCCGCATGCTCCCCATCGGCACGACGTTCGGGCGCTTCCGGCGGCTGGTGCGCGATCTCTCGGCCGAGCTCGGCAAGGAGATCGAGCTCGTCACCGAGGGGGCCGAGACCGAACTCGACAAGACCGTGATCGAACGGCTGGGCGACCCCCTGGTCCACCTCATCCGCAACAGCATCGACCACGGCGTCGAACTCCCGGCAGATCGAGAGAGTTCGGGTAAGCCCCGGAAGGGCACCGTGCGCCTTTCGGCGGTTCACTCCGGGGCCAACGTGGTGATCGAGATCACCGACGACGGCAAGGGGCTCGACCCGGAGGTACTCCGGGCCAAAGGGGTGGAGAAGGGGCTCATCGCCCCGGATGCCCAGCTCAGCGAGGAAGAGCTCTTCGGTCTCATCCTGTTGCCCGGGTTTTCCACCGCGAAGACGGTCTCCAACGTCTCGGGCCGTGGCGTGGGCATGGACGTGGTGAAGCGGTCCATCGACGCACTGCGCGGCGCGGTGAGCATCCGCAGTCGGCGGGGGGAAGGTGCCACGGTCACCATCCGGCTGCCCCTCACCCTGGCCATCATCGAGGGTCTCCTGGTGGGGGTGGGTGGGGAGCGTTTCGTGCTGCCCCTGTCCCTGGTGGAGGAGTGCGTGGAACTCAGCCGGGAGGATCTGCGCAAGGCCCACGGTCGCCACTTGGTGCCGGTGCGCGGAGAGTTGGTGCCCTACATCCGGCTGCGGGAATCGTTTTCCATCAACGGGCAGCTCCCCGAGATCGAACAGATCGTCGTCGCCAATCTCGACGGGAGCCGGCTGGGCTTCGTGGTGGACCACGTCGTCGGGCAACATCAGACCGTGATCAAGACCCTGGGCAAGGCGTACCGGAATGCGCAAGGCCTGTCGGGTGCCACCATCCTGGGAGACGGCACCGTGGCCCTGATTCTCGATATCCCCCATCTGGCTCGGGGGGGCGTGGAGGCAACCCGAGGTGCCGCGTGACCATGCCCGCGGGGCAGCCGTTGTCCGCTTGCGTCGTTGCAGAAAAAACCCGGGGGGCGTTCGGCCCATCGACTGGGGGTAGACCCAAATCCAGGGGAGAGGGAGCTCTCCCCGGCAACAGCCCGGCAGAGTCGGGCGGGAGGATGTAGTCATGTCGTGGAAGAACATGCGTATCGCAACAAAGATCGCGGTTGGCTTAGCGATCCCTGTGCTCCTGTTGGTCCTCGTGGGTTCCTGGACTTATCGGTCGAGTCGGACGGTACTGGAGGGCGTGGTGCTGGTGAGGGACGAAAGCGCCGTCTTCTCACAGCTGGCCATGACCATGTCCCGGGACATCGTCGAGGTGCAGCAGTGGTTGACAGACATCTCTGCCACGCGTGGCTTGGACGGCCTCGACGACGGGTTCGCCGAGGCAGAGAAGAGCTACCAGTCTTTCCATGAGGGGTTGCAGCGGTTTCAAGAGATGTTCGAGCGGGAGAACGACACGACACAGCTTCGAGACCTCGACGCCCTGGGGAAGGCCGCCGCTGAGTACTACGCAACCGGCCGCAAAATGGCTGCGGCCTACGTCGAAGGAGGCCCCGCCTCAGGCAACAAGATGATGGCCAGCTTTGACGAAAGCGCTTCCAAACTCACCTCGGCCTTGGAGCCCTTCGTGCAGGCGCAGACCGAGGAGATGGGTCAGAAGGTAGGAGAGGTGGTGGCTTCCGTGCAAACCCTGGCCACGGGAACCGCGATCGCAGCAGCCATGTCCATCTGCCTGAGTGTGCTGGTGGGGTTGCTGCTCACCCGCGCCATCACGCGCCCACTCCTGTCGGCGGTGGAGGTGTCTCGCAACCTAGCCAACGGTGACCTCACCGCCTCGGTCACCTGGTCCGGCGAGGACGAAGTCGGGCAGTTATTGAAGGCGATGAATGAGATGGTGTCCCAGCTGCGAACCGTTGTGGGCAATGTGGCTACAGCCTCGAACAATGTGGCCTCGGGCAGCCAGGAGCTGAGTTCCACCTCCCAGCAGATGAGCCAGGGTGCCACCGAGCAGGCGTCGTCCATCGAGGAAGTCACCTCGTCCATGGAGCAGATGGCCGCCAACATCCGTCAGAACGCTGACAACGCCCAGCAGACCGAAAAGATCGCCTTGAAATCTGCAGCCGACGCGCGCGAAGGAGGCCAGGCCGTCAACGAGACAGTGACGGCCATGAAGGATATCGCCGGCAAGATATCGATCATCGAAGAGATCGCCCGGCAGACCAACCTGTTGGCGCTCAACGCCGCCATCGAAGCGGCCCGGGCCGGGGAGCACGGCAAGGGGTTCGCCGTGGTAGCGAGCGAGGTGCGCAAGCTGGCGGAACGCAGCCAGAAGGCCGCCGCCGAGATCAGCGACCTGTCGAAATCCAGCGTCGAGGTTGCCGAGTCGGCGGGGGAGATGCTGCAGCGCATCGTCCCCGACATTCAGAAGACCGCCGAACTGGTCCAGGAGATCACGGCCGCCTCCAACGAGCAGAACGCCGGCGCCGGACAGATCAATCAGGCGATCCAACAACTCGACCAGGTGATCCAGCAAAACGCTTCGGCGTCGGAGGAAATGGCTTCCACCTCCGAGGAACTCTCGTCCCAGGCCGAACAACTGCAGGCCTCGGTGGCGTTCTTCCGGATCGATCACAACGGCAACGGGGCACGCCGGCCCTCACCCCGCGTCGCTCCTCGGCCGGCGGTGACGAAGCGGTCGAAGCTAGGCCACCTGCCCCGCCCCACCCTGGCGGCGGCGCCCTTGGCGGTGGTGGGCAGTGAGGGGGGAGTGGAGCTGGATCTGGGGCTCACCGATGCGGAGGACGCGGAGTTCGAGCGCTACTGAGCCCGGGAACAGGGCCGGCCCGCGGCGACCCCGCGTAGAAAAGGAGACGTGCCATGGCCGTTTCGTCCATTGCAGAGAACGGACAGTATCTGACCTTTACCCTGGACGGGGAGGTGTTCGCCCTGGAGATCGGCAAGGTCCGGGAGGTACTCGAGTACGGCACCATCACCCGGGTACCCCGGACCCCGGAGTTCATGCGCGGGGTGATCAACCTGCGGGGAAACGTGGTGCCTGTGATCGACCTGCGCCGCAAGTTCGGCATGGGCATCACCGAACGGACGGTGGACACCTGCTCGGTGATCACCGAAGTGGAGATCGATGGGGAGACCACCCTGCTGGGGGCCCTGGCGGACTCGGTGCAGGAGGTGATCGAGTTCGATGCGGGCCAGATCGAACCGCCGCCCCGCATGGGAACCCGCCTGGACACCGGGTTTATCCGGGGCATGGGTCGACGCGGAGAGGAGTTTGTGATCATCCTCGACATCGACCGCGTGTTTTCCGCCGAGGATCTGACCATGGTGACCGCGGCAGCGGCGCCCAAGTGGGAGGCTGTGGATGGAGCGGGCGCAACCGCGTGACGGCGGCGGCTGGATTGGGGCTCGTCTCGAGAGTGCCGAGTTCCGCCGGCTGGCTGCGTTCATCGAGGCGCACTGTGGCATCCGCATGCCGGCCAGCAAACGGGTGATGCTGGAATCCAGGCTGCGCCGGCGCCTGCGTAGCCTGGGGCTGGTGTCGTTCCGGGAGTACTGCGACCTGGCACTCCACGACCGCGCGGGGATCGACGAGCGCATCCATCTGGTCGATGCGGTCACCACCAACAAGACCGACTTCTTCCGGGAGCCCCAGCACTTCGAAGTGCTCGTCCGGGAGGTCTTGCCCACCCTCATGCGCACCTCTGGTGCGGGGGTGCGGTGCCCCCTTGCGGTGTGGAGCGCAGGATGCTCCACGGGAGAGGAGCCATACACCTTGGCCATGGTGTTGCGGGAGGTGGCGTGTGGGCTGCCAGGATTCCGTTTCGGCATCCTTGCCACCGACATTTCCACCTCGGTGCTGACCGCGGCACGACGCGCCGTGTATCCGGAGCGGCTCATCCAGCCGATTCCCCCTGGGCTGCGCCGCAAGTACCTGTTGAAGAGCCGGGACGGCTCCCGATCGCTGGTGCGGATGGGGCCGGAACTGAGGCAGGTCGTCCAGTTCCGGCGGCTGAATTTCATGGATACCGAGTTCGGACTTCGGGAGCCCCAGGACGTGATTTTCTGCCGCAATGTAATGATCTACTTCGACCGTGCGACCCAGGAGCGGCTCCTGCTCCGCTTCTGCCGGCATCTGGCTCCCGGAGGCTATGTGTTTCTCGGTCACAGCGAGAGCATCAACGGCCTGCGGCTGCCCCTCCGGCAGGTTGCCCCCACGGTCTATCGCCACGCGGGGGCGGCGTGACATCGGGTCGGGGGGCGGTCCACCGCTGGTCCCACGGACGCCGCACCGTGTTCCTGCGGCCCGGCGAAGTGATGTTCGCCGAAAAGCCCGCCCACGTGATCACCGTGTTGGGATCGTGCGTGGCTGTGGTGATGTACAGCCCCCGCTTGCGGGTGGGAGGTATGTGCCACGCGGTGCTGCCTTGGGCCCTTTCGGCTGGCGACGACGCAGGACACCCCCAGTTCGTCGAGGGCGCCGTAGACAGACTGCTCGACGGCCTTCGATTCTTGGGAGCGCTGACTTCGGAACTGGTGATCAAGGCGTTTGGAGGGGCCGAGGGCCTGTCCGGTCCGCCCGGCGGCCGGCCCGGCGTCGGGGGGCGCAATGTGGAGGTTCTGAGGGGGATTCTCGTCCGTCGCGGCGTGCGACTGTCGGCGTCCGATCTGGGGGGAAACGCGGGCCGCAAACTGCACTTCCTGAGCGACACTGGGGTCGTGTACCTCAAACGGCTGGAGAGCCGTCCGCACGCCCCCGTCCACCCAGAGGCACCATGAAACCGATCCGCGTACTGGTCATCGATGACTCGGCCCTGGTGCGGCAGACCCTGACCGAACTTCTCGACTCCGACCCGGGGATCGAGGTGATCGGCAGTGCGCCCGACCCGATCGTTGCGGCCGAGAGGATGCGGCGCGAGGTGCCGGACGTGATCACCCTCGACGTCGAGATGCCGCGGATGGATGGGATCACTTTCCTCCAGAAGTTGATGTCCCAGCACCCGCTCCCGGTGGTCATCTGCTCGACGCTTACGGAACAGGGTGCCGAGACGACCCTCAGGGCACTCGAGTATGGTGCCGTAGATATCATCACCAAGCCCAAGGTGGGCACCCGGGAGTTTCTGGAAGAGTCGCGGGTGCGCATCTGCGATGCGGTGAAGGCCGCGGCCCAGGCACGGGTAACCCGTCTTTGCCCCCGCATGCAGGTGGAGGCGAAGCTCACCGCCGACGCCGTGCTGCCGCCCCCGCCCTCCCGGGCCATGGCCGAGACCACCGAAAGGGTCGTGGTGATCGGAGCCTCCACCGGCGGCACCGAGGCCCTGCGGGCGGTACTGGCGTCCTTGCCCCTCGACACGCCGGGCATCGTGGTGGTGCAGCACATGCCGGAGAACTTCACCGCGGCTTTCGCCAAGCGCCTCGATAGCCTGTGTGGAATCTCAGTCAAAGAAGCCGAAAACGGCGACTCGGTACTGCGGGGACACGCCCTCATTGCCCCGGGCAACCGGCACACCCTGCTGAAACGCAGCGGGGCCCGCTACTACGTGGAGGTGCGTGACGGCCCCCTGGTCAGCCGCCACCGGCCGTCCGTTGATGTGCTGTTTCGTTCCACCGCCCGCTATGCGGGCAAGAACGCCGTCGCCGCGATCCTCACGGGGATGGGAGATGACGGAGCCAGGGGTTTGGGAGAGATCCGCAGCGCGGGGGCCCACACCCTGGCCCAGGACGAGAAATCCTGCGTGGTGTTCGGCATGCCCAAAGAGGCGATCGAGCGGGGCGCCGCGTGCGAAGTGGTATCCATAGACCACATGGCGGGGGCGATTCTCGCCGCCGCCGGCCGGCCCTAGGGCTGGCCTGACCGGGAGGTTCCCATGGGAAGGCTCGACGGGTTCGCAAATATGGGGTTTGTGCAGCAGATCTCCCTGCTGGACACCCTGGAAACCGAGGCGACGAAAGAGGCGCTACCCGAGTTGCTTGCCTTGTGTGAGCAGCCCCTGGGTGACGAGGCGGTGGACCAGGCGGTGCGCGACACCACCGGGGCGCTGCTGCGCCTTGACGGCGCGGGGGTGTGCGAAGGCCTTCGAACCGACAGCCCCATTGTTCGCCGACTGTGTCTGCGGGCCGCTGCGGTGGTCGGCGGGGAAACGGTGGCGCGGGAGCTGGAACGCCTGGCGGGAGTGGAGAAAGATCCAGAGATGCTCGCCGACGTGTTGGTGGCTGTCGTCAAGGTGGGGGCAAAGCAGGCTCCCGGACTGCTGCGGCGCTACGCCCGTCATCCCAATCAGATGATCGCCGCCCAGGCCATCGAGGGATTGGGAGAATGTCGGGACCAGGGAGCGGTGAAGTTCCTGGCCCGCATGGTTGAAGAGGCCGGAGCCGACGACCGGTACGAATGGTGCGATCTGCCTACGGCGGCAGCAGTGGAGTCCTTGGGGAAGATTGGCGGGGAAGGCTCCCTGGCGTTTCTGGCTGCGGCCGTTCACCACCGCAACCCGGCGGTACGGCAGTTGGTGGCGCGAGAGCTCCACCGCGCCGGGGAGTCTGCGGTGGGGCCCCTGGCCCTCCAGCTGTCCGAGTCCGACCCCGATCTGCGTATCCTGGCTGCCAATGCCCTGGGAGAGATCGGCCTCGGGGTCGTAGCTCTGGAAAAGGTGGTACGGAGCGAGGCCGAGGTGAACGTGCGGTTCGCGGTTTACGAGGCCCTGGGGAAAATGGCTGGCAGAGAGGGGCTCGACACTCTGATCGCGGGACTGGAAGACGCTGACGAATCGGTGGTTCTGGCGGTGGTGAGCGCCCTCGACCAGCGGAGCGCGGGCGCGGAGGCAGTGCGAAGGGCCCTGGGATCCGGCGGCGATGGGGCCGAACGGGTCGCAAGAGCTCTGGTAACGGCGGGTGCAAAGGACCTGTTGGCTGCAGCCGCGGCCGACCGGGCAGGGGCCGAACGGGTCGGGGCGGCGGCGCAGCAGGTGGGTGCCGACGCGACCCGGCGCCGGGTCGCGGAGATCCTAACGGGTGCCGGCCATGGGGATCTGGCCGATGAGGTGCTCGCGGCCGCTGGCGGGGCATCGAAGGACCAGCCCCGTCTGCTGGCCGTGGACGACTCGAAATCCATGCTGCGGTTCTACGAAGCCGTGGCCTCGGGCCTCGGCTATGCGGTGGAAACGGCCCCCGACGGCCGGGCCGCATTGACCCTGCTGCAGCTTGGGGTCCGCTTCGACCTGATCGTTACCGACCTCAACATGCCCGAGATGGATGGGATCACCCTGACCCGCGAGCTCCGCAAGCTCGAAGGCCTGGCGGACGTGCCGGTACTGATGGTCACTACCGAGTCCCAGGGGGCGCAGATCGACCTGGCCCGGAAGGCCGGAGTCACCGACTTCGCGGTGAAACCCCTCACGCCCCAGGAATTCGGCCAGCGCCTCGAAACAAGTCGGAAGGTTTGACCTTCGGCACACGCAGCGGGGGTAGACCCGTGGACTGAATTTTCACGTCGGCACTGATACGCGAACCCGCCCTGCCCGCCCCTCGGCCGCTCCCAGGTCACCTTTGCTCGCGCACCGGGTAACGGTGTCGTTTCCCAGACAGTCCGTTCGGAGCTACTCTCGACGGAATGCTCAACACCCGAACGAGAGAGGAACGTCCGTGCTTCCCTGCCAGCGCCACCTGTTCGAGATTCCCGCAGACGTCGCGTACTTCAACTGCGCCTATATGTCCCCCCAACTGCAGCGGGTGACCGCGGCCGGCGCAGAGGCCGTGGGGAGCAAGGCCCGACCCTGGGAGGTCACTCCCGTAGACTTCTTTACCACCACCGAGGCCGCCCGCGCCCTGTGCGGCACGCTGATCGGGACGGGGGCGGACGACATCGCGGTGGTACCGTCGGTGAGCTACGGCGTGGGGGTGGCGGCGGCCAACCTCCCGGTTCCGGCCGGCTCCCGGATTCTGGTACTGGAAGATCAGTTTCCCTCCAATGTCTATCCCTGGCGGGCGGTGGCCAGGGCAAGCGGCGCGAAGATCCATACCGTGCCTCGCCCTGCCGACGGGGACTGGACGGCGGCCGTGCTGGAGCACCTGGACGGGCGCGTCGCCGTGGCCGCCCTGCCCCACTGCCACTGGACCGACGGCGGGTTGGTGGACCTGGCACGGGTGTCCCGGCGCTGCCGGGAACTGGGCACCGCACTGTGCCTCGACCTCACCCAGTCCCTGGGGGCTTTGCCGTTCTCGGTGCGGGACGTGGAACCGGACTTCGCGGTGGCGGCGGCCTACAAGTGGCTGCTGGGGCCGTACAGTGTCGGTTTCCTGTACGCACACCCGAAGCACCACACGGGGGAGCCCCTGGAGCACAACTGGATCAACCGCAGGGACAGCGAGGAGTTCGCCGGGCTGGTGCGCTACCGGGACGAGTTTCAACTCGGGGCGCGGCGCTACGACGTGGGGGAGCGCTCGAACTTCGCGTTGATGCCCATGGCGGTGGCGGCCCTGGAGCAATTACAGGAGTGGGGGGTGCCGGCGATCCAGCGGACCCTGTCGGCGACCACCGCCAGCATCGCCCGAGGGGCTGGGAAACTGGGACTTACCGTGGCACCCGCCCCCCTGCGGGCCGGGCACCTGCTCGGCCTGCGTTTCCCGGCAGGGATTCCCGAGGGCTTGCCCGAGCGACTGGCCCGGGAGCGGGTATACGTGAGCGTGCGGGGCGACTCGATCCGGGTGGCCCCACACCTCTACAACGACGCCGACGACGTGGAGCGACTGCTCGCCACCTTGGCGGCGGCGGTGTGAGCAAACGGCCGTTGGAGGGTCAGATCTCTCGGCCCTTGGACAGCCAGCTGGCAAGGTTTGCGGCCAGTTTGCGGTTCGCCTCGTCCAGGAAGCGGTTCTGGAAGATCGCGTCGTCGCCGAACACCGCGAAACGGCCCTTCCCTCGCTCCCCGGCCACCAGCACCCCGTAGGCGTGCAGCACTTCTTGCGCACCCCGCTGACGGTCGCGATCGGCGTCGATCCACGAACTGCGACTGGTGAACGCCACGGTCTTCACTGCGCCGTCCCTCCCGCTGTCCATCACCGCCCAGCCACCGTAGAGGCTGAACCGTTCCAGGCCGGCGGTGAGGGGGTGCTTCGAGAAACTCGTTACCCGGAAGTTCAGGGGGTTCCCCTCCAGTACGCCCTCCCCTTCGTTGAGCACTCCCTGGGAGGCGAGCACCCCCAGGCCCTGGAGCAGATTGGCATAGGTGGGGGCGATGTGGAGCATCACCGCCAGGCCCCCACCCTGCCCCACGAACCCCAGTAGCGCCGCCAACTCGTCCGGCCCGTACGGCTGGAACAGGCCCGAGGTCACCACCACGTCCACCCCGGCCAGGCTCTGGCCGGAGAGGGGTGCGGCGGTGGAGCGCACTTGGTAGCCGGCGGCCCGGAACACCTCGGCAAACTGGGAGAGGTGCAGATCCCCCGTCTCCTCGATAACGAAGCGCTGCCCGTGGCCCTGGTCGAACAGGACCACGGGCCCGGCCGCACCCGCGGAGGGGGCGAGCCCGCAGCAAAGGGCAAGAACGACCAGGGATAGCGAGCGAAACAGTCGGTGCATGGGGCATCCTCCTCACGAGATTGGGCCACGCCAGACCGCAGCCAACGGCGGGCAATGTAAACCGCGCTGGTTATCATTGCAACACCCGAGGCGCGGAATCCTGGGTGCAGGTTCCTGACAATCCTTTTACAATCCTTTTGCACGCTCCTGACACCCCGCCTCCCGACCCATGGTTGACTGGTTCCAGAAACCATAACCCGTCCACCACTGGAAAGGAGACCGCCATGAACCGACACTTCATCGCCACCTGCCTCACCCTGTTCCTGTGCCTGCCGCTCGCCGCGGCGGCAGCCGAACAAGCCGTGCGCTGCACCGTCAGCCCCGACCGAGAGGCCCTGCCCTCCGGGTCGCCCCAGACCGTGGTGATCAAGGTCGCTCTGGACGCGCCTTTGGTGCCGTCTGACCGGGAACGCCCCCCGGTGAACCTGGCCCTGGTGCTGGACCGCTCCGGGTCCATGGCCGGGGAGAAGATCGCCAAAGCCCGGGAGGCCGCCATCGAAGCCCTGAGCCACCTTGGAGGGCGGGACCGTTTCTCCGTGGTGGCCTACAACCACCAGGTGGAGACCCTGGTGCCCTCCACCACCACCGAGGACACCGCCTGGATCGAGAACCGTATCCGCGGCATCCGGGCCGACGGCAACACCGCCCTGTTCGGCGCCGTGAGCCAGGGAGCCGCCGAGGTCCGCAAACACCTGGATGGGCCCTACGTGCACCGGGTGATTCTGCTATCCGACGGCCTGGCCAACGTGGGGCCAAGTTCGCCCCAGGACCTGGCCCGGCTCGGCACCGCCCTGGGCAAGGAAGGTATCTCGGTCACCACCGTCGGGGTCGGCACCGACTTCAACGAGGACCTGATGACCCGCCTGGCCGGCCACAGCGACGGCAACCACTACTTCGTCGAGTCCAGTCGCGATCTGCCGCGGATCTTTGCCGCGGAGCTCGGGGACGTGCTCAGCGTGGTGGCCCGCAAAGTCGTGGTTGAAGTGGAGGTGCCGGAGGGCGTGCACCCGGTGCGCATCATCGGCCGGGAGGGGAGTATCCGCGGCAACCGGGTCGAGCTGCAGATGAACCAGGTGTACGGAGGCCAGCAGAAGTTCGCCCTGGTGGAGGTACGGGTTCCGGCCTCCGCACCGGAGCAGGTTCTGGAACTGGCCGTGGCCCGCTGTTCCTACGACAATGCCCTGACCCAGGCCCGGGAACAGCACTCGGCCAGCACCCGGGTGCGCTTCACGGCCCGCCCCGAAGAGGTGCGGCAGTCCGTGGACCGCGGGGTGCAGGAGGCGCTGGTCAAGAACCGCATGGCGGAGGCGCGGGACCAGGCCCTGGACCTGTACAATGCGGGGCGCAAGGACGAGGCAGCCCAAGAACTGCGGCAGGTGGGGCAGGCCCTGGAACAGAACGCCGCCGCCCTGGGTCTTGACGACCTGGCCGACAAAGCCAAGGCGTTGGACCAGGACGCCGCCGAGTTCGAGGAAGAGAAGCTCGACTCCGTGCGCAAGAAGACCCTGCGCTCCGAGAGCTACCGGGTGCGCAGCCAGCAGCAGAACTACTGACCCAACGAGCGCCGCGGGCACCTCGGGCGGAGGTGCCCGTGGCACTGCGGGGCACAAGGGCCATTTTCCACCATGAAGGGCATAAAGAACATGAGGTGTAAAATCATAAGCGAATGCAACTACATATTTTTTC